>CP036424.1:4410421-4723830 GCA_007745835.1 Planctomycetes bacterium MalM25 | reverse complement strand
CCTTGGGGGTTCGTCGCCGCGGGGGCGTCGCGGAATGCGGGCCCGAGAAGGGCGCGTGGCAGCCCCGGATTCTACCCGATTTTCCCCCGTCGCGGGGAGGCGCCACGCCCCCTTTCGACCCCTTATTTCCTCGGGCTAACCGCCCTTTGGGAACAACTTGTCGATTGCGCGGCGCTAACGTGTCGGTGGGGTGTCGATCGCCTCGGATCGGAGCCGCTCGTGAACCCCGGTCAGGCGGGTGATCGCGTCGTTGATCTGGGCCTCGGTCGTCGTCGCCCCGAGGCTGAACCGGACCGCGCCGCGGACGATTTTCTCGGGCAGGCCCATCGCCAGCAGCGTGGGCGACGGTTCGCTTGAGCCGCTCGCACAGGCCGAGCCGGTGCTGCACGCGACGCCCGCCAGGTCGTAAGCCATGACCAGCGCCTGCCGATCCGCCCCGGGGAAGGCGAGGCAGCTCGTGTGCTCCAGCCGGTCGGTCTCCGCTCCCAGAGCGACCGCCCCCGGCCACGAAGCGAGCAACGCCCGTTCGAACTGGTCACGCAGCCGCTTGAGCCGATCCCGGCGTTCGGTCTGCCCCTCGGTCGCGGTTTCGAGAGCCGCGGCGAGCCCCGCCGCCAGTGGCGCCGATTCGGTGCCGGGGCGGAGGCTCTCTTGCTGGAAACCACCGTGTAGCTGCGGCGCTGGGGTCACTTCTGGCGCCAGCAGCAGGCCGCCGACGCCCAGCGGGCCGTTGAACTTGTGGGCGGTGAAACTCAGCGCGGCGGCGCCCCAACTTCGGAATTCAATCGGTCGCTTACCGACGAGCTGGGCCGCGTCGGTGTGGAAGGGGACGCCCGCCTCGTGGCAGAGCCGCGCCGCCTCGGCGATCGGCTGGAGGACGCCGGTCTCGTTGCTGGCGGCCATCAGGCTCACGAGGCCGATCTCGCCGCCATGGCGGCTTAGCAACTCGCGCAGCGCGTCGAGCCGGACGACGCCCCCGTCGGTCGCCCCCAGCCGATCGACCGTGCAGCCCTCACCCTCCAGCCGGTCGGCGGTCGCCGCGACGCTCGGGTGCTCGATCGCCGAGACGACCAGCCGTTTCCGCCCGCTAGCTGCTAGCAGGCCCCGCAGGGCCAGGGCGTTCGACTCGGTGCCGCCGGAGGTGAAGACCAGCCGGTCGGGCGCACGGCCCGAGGTTTCGCCCCCCAGGAGCGTGAGGATCCGCTCGCGAGCCCCCTCCAGCCGGCGGCGGGCGTTGCGGCCGGGGCCGTGCTGGCTGGCCGGATTGGCGTACGCCTCGACCCCGGCGGACCGCATCGCCTCGGCGGCGGCCGGGCCGAGGGGCGTCGTGGCGTTGTGGTCCAGGTAGATCGGCTCGGGGGGCATCCGCCCAGTATATCGCCCGGCGGGCCGACTGCTCTTGCGACGGCGCCGCCCCACCGCCTAGCGTTCGCCGGCCCCACGACCCCCCTCACACCGCCTCCTTGCCGCGCCATGTCCAAGCAGAAACCGACCGCGTTCCAGACGTTCTCCCGGCTGACGATCATGCTCGGCACGCTCACGACCGGCTCGCTGGCGGCCTGGCACTACGGCCCAGAGCCCCAAGACTTGGCCGACCTGATCGATTCGACCGCCTCGATGGTGGTCGAGGTCCCCGGTCACGAGCCCCCCACGGCGGTCACCGCGGCGGTGGAGTTCGCCGAGGACGCGGCCGACCAGCTCTCGACGCCCCCGGCGTTCGACGCCCCGGTGGCGCTCGACACGCCCCTGTTCGACCCGGCGGTGCAGCCCGCTGCGGCGACGGCTCCGCTGGCTCAGGCGGCTCCGTCGCCAGCCCCGTCTCAGCAAGCCCTATCGCAGCAAGCTCTGCCGCGGGCCGTGACGCCGGTCTTGGACCGGCTGGAGCGCGACCGCCTCACCGCGCCGCTGCTGGCGGCGGGCGCCATCCGCGCCGACGTGCAGCCGTGGGGCACGGGTGAGCAGCAGGTCTACCGCGCGACGGCCGCCTTCCCGGTCGGCGACCCGACGGGCGGCATGGAGAGCCGCCTGGACGCGGTCGAAACCTCGCCCGAGCGCGCCGTCCAGGCGTTGCTCGCCCGGGCGGGCCAAACCGGCTACCAGCGCTAGGGAGCCTCGCCTCGCATGTTCGATCGTCGACCAACGGGGCTGGGCGGGGGCGATCCGCGGCTGCCCGCCGTCTGGCGCGACGCCGGCGTTCGCGGTGCGCTCGATCCGAACGAGGACACTCCCTCCGTTCCGACCCGTTCCACGGCCCGAGCACAGCGGCTCGAGGCCGTGCTCTGGCTCGCCACCGAACCGCTCACGCCACAACGGCTGAGCCGCATGGCGGGCCTGAAAGGGCCGGGGGAGGCCAAGAAGCTGCTGCAAGAACTGCATCGACGGCTCGCCGCAAGGCGGAGCGCGCTGGCGATCACCGAGGTGGCCGGCGGATTCCGCCTCATGACCCGGCCCGCGTACGCCCCGTGGATCGAGCGGCGTGAGGGCCTGGAAAACGTGTCGGCAAACGGGCCCAAACTGAGCCCCGCGGCGGGGGAGACGCTCGCCATCGTCGCCTACCGCCAGCCGACGGTGCGGGCGGAGGTGGAGTCGATCCGCGGCGTGGGGTGCGGCGACATCTTGCGACAGTTGCTGGAGCTCGATTTACTGCGTATTGTCGGTCGCAGCGAGGAACTGGGTAAACCGCTCCTGTACGGGACAACGGGCCGGTTCCTGGAAGTCTACGGGTTGGGTAGTCTCGACGACCTGCCCGGTCGCAATGAAGGCGCCGAGAACGCGGGGCCGACAAAACAGAACGCAGCCACCAGCGGCGCCGCCTGATCCGGTGGCGCCGACAACGTCCGTCACCGATTCGATCGTCCCCCTCTGATAGCTTTCCCTATGACGACCCTATCGCCCGCCCCCCCGACCCGCAGCGACGCCCTCGATTCGGTGATCGAAGTGACCGAAGAGACCGGTCGCCTCTACGCGTACACACCGACCGAGGATGACGACGAGTACGAGTACGTCGATGTCGATGATGAAGACGACGACGAGGACGACGAGTGGGAGTACGAGGACGTCGATGACGACGAAGACGACTCCGAGGACGACGACGAAGAGGAGGGCGATGATGACGAGGACGACGACTCCGAGCTGGAAGACGACGAGGAGTGGGAAGAGGTCGAAGACGAGGACGACGAAGACGAAGAACTAGGCGACGATGAGGAGTGGGTCGAAGAGGACGATGACGACTCCGACGAAGAAGAAGAGGAGCTCGCCGACGACGAGGAATGGGTCGAAGAGGACGACGACTCCGAGGAAGAGGAACTCGGCGACGACGAGGAGTGGGTCGATGAAGACGACGACTCCGAACTCGCTGATGACGAGGAGTGGGAGTACGAAGACGACGAGGACTGAACCCCTCGCCCCCCGGAGGGTTCCCCGCCCTCAGTCCTTCAGCTTGAACAGCCGGCTCAGCGCTTGCAGCAGCCCGTGGGGCGAGCCGTTCTGTGATTCGTCGCGGAGCGACTCCATCGGCGGGTGGAGCATCTTGTTGACCAAGCGGTCCGCGAAACGCTCGATCTCCTCGCGCGCCTGCGGATCGAGCTCCGGCAACTTGTTGTACAGCCGTTCCAGCTCGGCCTCTTTCGGCCTATCGAGTCCCTCGCGAAGCTGGGCGATCACCGGCGCTGACAAGCGGTGCCGGGCGTCGACGAAGAACCGCTGACGCTCCTCAGAAATGATCCGCTCCGCCCGCGGAAGCTCCCGCCGGCGGGCCTGCCGGTTCTGCTCGCACGCGGCGGAGAGGTCGTCGATCGAGTAGAGGTAGACGCCCGGCTCGTGCCCGATCGCCGGGTCGAAATCGCGGGGCATCGACAGGTCGAGCACAAACAGCGGCCGCTGCGCCCGGCGGGGGCCGACGGACCGCTGGTACTCCTCGAGCGTGAGGATCGGCTCACCCGCGGCGGTGGCGGTGATGACCAGGTCGGCCTCGACCAGCTCATCGACCAGGTGGTCGAGTGTCGCCGCCCGCCCCTTCCACTCCTCGGCGAGCGCCTCGGCCCGCTCGAGGCTCCGGTTCACGATCACGGGCGACTTGGCTCCCTGGTCGGCCAGGTAGCGGAGGGTCTCGTCGGCCATCTCGCCCGCGCCGACGACCATGACGCGCTTGTCGTCGAACCGCTCGAAGATCTGCGCCGCGAAGTCGGCGATCGCGACGCTCGGGATGCTCACGCGGTGCTGGTGCAGTTCGGTCTCCGAGGCGACCCGTCGCGCGACGCGAAGCGCGCGCTGGAAGCAGTCGTGCGTGAGCGGCCCGGCCGACTCGATGCCGCGCGCCAGCTCGTACGCCTGTTTCACCTGCGCGAGGATCTGGGGCTCGCCGAGGACCATGCTGTCGAGGCTCGCCGCGACGCGGAACAGGTGATCGACCGCCTCCTCGTCGCGGAGCGTGAGCAGGTGCGGGCGGACCTCGTCGATCGACAAGTGGCGCGAGTCGGCCAAGTGCCGGGCGATGAGGCCGGGGCAGGGGGGCAGCTCGCCGGTCGGCGTGGCGGCGTAGAACTCGACTCGGTTGCAGGTCGCCAGCAGCACGCCCTCCGCGCCGGGCAGCACGTCGCGCCACTCGGCGAGGGCGTGGGCCGCCTCGTCGGGCGTGAAGGCGAGCCGTTCGCGCACGTCGGCCCCGGCGTGGTGGTGCGAGCAACCTACCATCCGGAGTTTCATAGGAGTGCGGGCGGGAACGGGTAAGCGGGAGCGGCGAGGGAGGGAAATCGCGGGCGGGAGCTTAAAGCGTTTATCGTCGGTGGCGGGCTCGTCGGCTCACGCCGTGGGGGCCGTTGCCGTTTGTTGGGTTTGTTCCGGCGTGGTCTGTGGTAAACCACCATGGCCCGGCCCGCGGGCGACGAGCGAGCCGACCGTCATCGCCAGGAAGCCGAACGCCGCCACGGTCAGGTAGGCGACCTTCCGGCCGCTGCGAGCGGGTGGGTAGATCCAGCGGAAGACGTTCGCGACCAGCAACCAGGCGAGCATCGCCGCGGAGGTGACCACGACCGCGTCGGTCCACAGCGAGTAACCCTCGGCCTCGCCACGGTTTAGCGTACTCAGGACGAGTCCCGATAAGAAACCGCCGGCCATCAACCAGACCGAAAAACCGAGCGATCGCCCGCTGGCCGCCTCGAGCCACTCGAGGCTCGGCAGCCCGAAACCGGCGGTCGGCGGGAGTTTCCTCCGCAACCGCCAGCTCTGCACGAGGTACATCAGCCCGGCGACGAAGCCGACCGAGACCGACGCGGCCGCCGCCACGAGCAGCCAGCCGTGCGTCTGGCCCCAGAACAGCGAAGCCCGCTCGGGCGCGATGGGCTCCCCGCTCGCTTGCCGCGACAGGCCGATCAGCGCGAGCACGACCGGCAGCAGGAACAGCCCGAGCGCCCAACGGGCGTGGGTCAGCGTGCCCGCCAGGTAGATCGCCGCCAGCACCGCCGCGGCGATCAGGCACCAGTCGGCGGGGCTGGAGAGGGGCGTCGCCTGCCCCGAGGCGCGGAGCGCCAGGTACGCGAGGTGGGCGAACAGCCCCGCCCCGGTGAACCCAATGAGCGCAACCCGCCGGCCCCCCGCGAGTGTGTCCGACCAGCGCCCGCCCCAACGCCCCGCGAGCGCAGCCAACTCCAGCGCGAGAGCCACCGTGTAGCTCGCCGCGAAGCAGAAGACGGTGATGCGGGTGAGGTCCAAAAGGAAGTGGGAGGTGGGAATGGGGAAGTGGAAATCGAGAAGATCAGACGGGGGATCCGCGGTTCACCATCCGAGTTCTGCGATGCAGACACTACGACGCCGCTTTGGCGCCGTTCTCGCCGCCGTCGAGGCCGTAGTCTTTGATCTTCTTGTGCAGCGTGTTGCGGTTGATGCCGAGGCGCTGGGCCGCCTTGATCTGGACGCCGTCGCAGCGCGACAGAACTTGCGCGATCACCTCGCGTTCCACGCGATCGACCACGCGGCCGTGCAGGTCGTTCGACTCGTCGTCCGCCTTCGCGAGGCCCTCCTCGACGAGCTGCACCGCCAGTGATTCAAAGTCCATCCGCCGGAACGCGCCGCGTGGCGCGTTCGATTCGCCGCGGACGACCGGGGGGAGCAGCTCCCAGGTGAGCTCGTCGCCCGACGCCATCACGACCGCCCGCTCGACGTAGTTCTGCAGCTCGCGGACGTTGCCCGGCCAGGCGTAGTCCTGCAGGGCTTCCATCGCGCGCGGGTCGATGTGCACGACGTAGCGGTCGTTCTCTTCATTGTACGCATTCAAGAAATGCGTCACGAGCTGCGGGATGTCCTCGCGACGCTGCCGCAGCGGCGGAAGCCAGATCGGCACGACGTTCAGCCGGTAATACAGGTCCTCGCGGAAGTTCCCCTCGGCGGACTCTTCGGCCAGGTCGCGGTTGCTGGCCGCCACCACGCGCGTATCGACACGGATCGTCTGCGTGTCGCCGACGCGCTCGAACTCACGCTCTTGTAAGACACGGAGCAGCTTGACCTGCAGCAGCGGCGTGGTCGAGTTGATCTCGTCCAGGAAGATCGTGCCGGAGTGGGCGGCCTCGAAGCGGCCCGTGCGGTTGTCGATCGCCCCGGTGAACGAGCCACGGACGTGGCCGAACAGCTCGCTCTCCAGCAGGTTCTCGCTGAGCGCGCCGCAGTTCACCCGCACGAACGGCCGGTTGCGGCGTTCGCCCAGCTGGTGCAGCGCGTGCGCGATCAGCTCCTTGCCGGTGCCGGTCTCGCCGAGCAACAGGACCGAGGCGCGGCTCGACGCGGCCTGGCGGGTGGTCCGGTAGACCTCCTGCATCGCCTCGCTCGAGCCGATCAGGCCGGGCAGGGTCGCCGCGCCGCCGCCGGTGGGGGGCTGGAGTATGCGGCTCATTCGCGCGCGCCCTCCAGGGTGTCGAGCAGCCCGCCCAGCACCGCCTGCGTTTCGGCGGGGGCTTTGGCGCTCGCGTTGTAGCGGTCGTACTGCCGGCGGATCTGGTCGGTGGTGAGCAGCACGCCGTGCCGCTCGACGCTCTGCCCGAAGGCCTCGGCGGCCGCTTGGCGTTGGTCGAGAGGGCGGGCCTCGTAGCTCGCTAGGTCGAGCAGTCGGAGCTGACTCTCGGGCGTGCCGATCTCGACGAGCGTCGGCATCGCGGCCGTGGGCTGGGTCATCGCGACGACGCTCATCACCCCCTCGGTGCGGCGATCGAGGCCATAGAACGCGGGCCCCTCTTCGATCAGCTGGGCCAACGCTTCCCGCGCCGCGGTCGCTTGGGCGAGGCGCTGCTCGGCGGTCGGCCAGTCGGCGGGGAGCGTCGCGCCGAGCCGCTCGGCGAGGGAGGCCGTCGCCTCGGCGGTGTGCGGGCGTGGCGAGGCGACCACGCCGGCGGCTTCGCCGCCGTGCTCCTCGGCGACCCGCTGCGCTTCGCCGAACCGGCCGTCCGCCGCGAGCAGCGCGACCGGCGTGAGGGCCGTCGCGGGCGAGCGGCGGAGGCGGAAGAGCGTCTCGCGGGCGTCCGGCAGGCTGACCGAGAGGTCGAGCATCACGAGCACCGTGTCGGGCGACTCGGTCGCGATCCGCACCAGGTCGGCGCCCCGGTGAGCGGGGGTCGCGGTGTAGCCCGAGCCGAGCAGCCAGCCGGCCGCCTGACCCGCCTTCGCGAGCTGCGGGTAGGCCACGACCGCGGCGTCGTCGCCCGTCGCCGTGGCGAAGTGCAGCAGCGCGTCCGCCACGCGGCTCGATCCCGGGAAGGGGGACCGCGGGTTGATCTTGAGGACCGCCTCGACCGCGGCGAAGCGGACCGCGGGGTGCGCCGCTTCGAGCGCCACCGCCAGCGGGGCGAGTCGGCCGTCGCCGGTCAGCAGCGCGGCGCTGTCCGCCCGCCCCCCGAGCGTTTCGCAGGCGAGCCGTGCGGCCCGGTGCAGCCGTTTATCGAGCGCCGCGGTGAGCAGGCTCGACAGGTCGGCCTCCGAGTTCGCCGCTTCGGGATCGGCTTCGCCCGATTCAAGTTTCAACAACAACGCGGTGCGCGCCGCGCGGGAGTCGGACGGGTCGATCTCCGCCCGATCTTCCGCCAGCCGGGCGGCGAGGCGGAGGGCGAGGCGGTCGTCGATCGCGGCCGCTTCGGAGAACAGGACGGGGCCGCCGAGCAGCTCGGTGATCGCCCCGTCGAGCAGGTGTTTCGCGCCGGCGACCGTGAGCGGGCCGCCCCGCATCTGCTGGTAGGCCCAGCGGCCGGCGTCGCCCGCCCGGCCCGGCTCGAGGGCGGCGGCGGCGGCCATCGCGGGGGCGATCGGCGTCCGCAGGCGGTTCAGCTCGGCCAGCCGGCCGAGGGCGTAGAGCGCCTCGACGCGGACCTGCGGGTCCTCGTCCCCCGTGGCGAGGAACAGCGCGGGCTGGCTGATCGGGTCGAGCGCGACGAGCGCCTCGCGGAGCCGCGCCCGGCGCGTGTCGTCGGCCTTGGCGAGCTCCGCCAGGCAGTAGTCCACGCCGCCCGGCCCGGTGCGGCGGAGGGCGCGGATCGCTTCGATCACCGCTTCGCGCGACCCGCCCAGGGCGTCGACGAGCTGCGCGAGCCGTTCCGGCGAGTGGGCCGCGGTGTCAGCGGCGGTGAGGGCGCGATCGACCAGCGGGGCGAGCGCGGGCTGCTCGCGGCCGAGGCGGACCAGCTTAGCGGTCCCGACGCGATCGACGAGCCGCACAAGCGACTCGTCGTCCAAGTCAAGTTGCGCCAGCTCGCCGGCGACGAGCGCCGCTTCGTTCGGAGCACCCAGGTCGGTTAGGGTCAGGGCCGTATCGACATAGTGCCGCGGTTCGGTGCGCGGCAACGCGAGGGCCGCTTCGACCGCGGGGCTGGCCGCGTGGGTCTGCGAACTGCCGAGCAGGATTGCCAGCGCAGACAAAGTAAGAACGAGCCGAACCCGCAGCTTCGCTCTCTTCAAGAGCCCAGCACGCTTGAATAGCCCCGACCAAGCTTGGTCGGGGTTACAGACAACTTTGTTTGCAGCGTCTTTCATGGTGCTTCTCATGCGGGGCCCAAGCGTTCGCGCCAGGCGGCGACTTGTTGTGCGACCAGTCCGGGCCGGGTCGATCCCACGCTGCGGAACGCTTCCACCGCCTTGTCCACGCCGAGCACGTCGTAGAGCGATGCGTCGAGTTCGTGGTGCAGCTCTTGGTACGCCTTGAGCGGCAGGTCGGCGAGGCGGACGCCCTCTTTCATAGCGCGGCCGACCAGCTTGCCGACCAGGCCGTGGGCCGTCCGCTGCGGCACGCCCAGGTGGATCAGGTGCTCCATGAAAGTGGTCGCGTCGAGGTAGCCCCGGTCGAGCCGCTCCTCGATCGCCGCCCGTTTCAGCTCGGCGCCGGCGACCAGCGGCGCGGCCAGCTCCAGGCAGGCGCGGACCGTGTCCGCCGCGTCGAAGACGCGCTCTTTGTCTTCTTGCAGGTCACGGTTGTAGGCGAGCGGCAAGCCCTTGGTCAGGACCAGCAGGCTCTGCAGGCTGCCGATAACGCGGGCGCTCTTGCCGCGGGTCAGTTCGAGCACGTCCGGGTTGATCTTCTGCGGCATGATCGAGCTGCCGGTGCAGAAGGCCTGCGGGAGCGTGAGGAAGTTGAACTCCGTGGTGCTCCACAGGATCCACTCTTCCGCCCAGCCGGAGAGGTGCACCGCGATCAACGACAGGGCGGAGACGAACTCGACGGCGAAGTCGCGGTCGCTCGACGAGTCGAGGCTGTTCATGACCAGGCCCTCGAACCCGAGGTCGTCAGCGACCCGCTGGCGGTCGATCGGGATCGTCGTGCCGGCCATGGCGGCGGTGCCGAGCGGCAGCTGGTTGACGCGCCGGCGGCAGTCGGCGAGGCGGTCGCGGTCGCGCTGGTACTTCTCGGCGTACGCCAGCCAGTAGTGGTTGGCGAGCACCGGTTGGGCGCGTTGCAGGTGGGTGTAGCCCGGGAGGATGACCCCCTCGTCCCCCTGGCAGCGGCCGACGAAGGCGCGTTGCAGGCCGGCGAGCAGGGCGTCGAGGCCGTCGATCGCGTCGCGGACCCACAGGCGAAAGTCGGTGCTGACTTGGTCGTTCCGGCTGCGTCCCGTGTGAAGCTTGCGGCCCACATCGCCGATGCGCTCGACGAGCGCCCGCTCGATGTTCATGTGGATGTCTTCGAGCTCTTGCTTGAACTCGAACGTGCCCGCGGCGATCTCCCAGCCGATTTGGGTGAGCCCCTCGACGATCTGGTTCTTCTCGTCGTCGGTCAGCACGCCGACGGCCGCGAGCATCTCGGCGTGGGCGACCGAGCCGCGGATGTCGTGCTGGAAGAGCCGGCGGTCGTACGAGACGCTCTCACTGAACGCCTCGACGCGGGCGTCGGTCGCCCCGTCGAAGACCCCGCCCCACGGTTTACCATCCGGGCTTTGATTGTTTTGGTCGCTATTTTCGCCTGAAGGGGCCACGTGCCCGGTCGCCTGGGGGGAGTGGGGGAGGGAGGGATCGACGGGGGCGGGGACGCGCATCTCGCCCCAGCAGCCCACGCCGAAGTTGTCACCCTAGGAAGGGGCCTGGGGGCTGTCAACGAGTTGCGGGCAGGGGCCGCCCAAAAAATAGGCAGTGGGTAGTCGGACTGGGGGATATGGGCCCTTTCCGCCCGATGGCTGGGAGACTTTTTTCAGCCGAAAGACCAAGATGCTTGACGGATAGCCGAACCGTTGGGTAGGCCTGGACCTCCTCGATGCTGACGAGCGAGGCTCCCCCGACGCCCTCCTTTACTTCCTCCGGAGTCCTTCGACGTGGATGCCGCCTTCGCCAACCTTTTGAATCTGCCCGTCCCGTTCAACATGGTGGTGTTGATCGTGGCGATCTCCTGCGGGTTGGGGGCGATCAAGTCGGTCGCCAAGCAGGCTCGCATCTACGCCGACCACGAGGCGGACCGCCGGCTGAAGCGCGATATGATCGACATTGGGCTCTCGGCCGAAGAGGCGGAGCGGATTATCCGTGCTCCGGTCTCCCACTCCTGAGGCGAGCTGAGCCCCCTCGTTCCTTTCCGAAAGTAGTTCCTATGTCCCTGCTAGCTCAATCCGTTGGCCTCGCCGAAGCGGCCGACCCCGGTTTCTTCACCACCTTGATCAGTGGCTTCGATCCGCAGCAGCGTTTTGTGCTCTGCATCGTGGCGATGGGCTGCCTGACCGGGCTGACGATCGCCCTGGTCGGCACGCTCGCCGGCGTCTGGCAGAGCGTCCGTCGGCGCGAGGCGGAAGTCGAGCTGACGCGTGACCTGCTCGACCAAGGCAAGAGCGCCGAGGAGATCGAGAAGATCATCCGTCCCGCCGACGGTTTTGCACGGGCGGCGGAGCGATGGAGCAAGCGTTGCTGACTTGCGCACCAAGACGTCCGAGGCGCTAGCGCAAACGAGTTATTCTGAAACGCATTAACCTCTCTTCCTTGGGATCGACGGCACGGCGATTGCTCTAGTCCGCCACCTACCGGACAGCACGCCCCCGCCGCAGCCCCCCACCTCGCTGCACCGCGTGCCCAACGCCCCAAGACGGGGCGTCCACGGACAACCTCCCCCCCCGCTTCGGAGCATGGATACGATGCGCTCGTTGCTCATTGTTATGGCAGGCGCTTGCGCCTCGGTCGGCACTTCGCTAGCGGTCTGGGCGGCGATCGCCCTGGAGCCGACCGTCTACTGCGAGATCGCGACCGGCGGCCTGGTGCGGACCAACCTCGATCCGAATCAGGTGAACGTCGCGGTGTCGGAGGTCCTCGAGGAGACGCGCCCCGCTTCGGTCGATCCGGAAGAGCGGCTCATAAACAGCCAGTACAGCGAGCAGGCGACCGCCTGGTTCGCCGAGTCCAGTCCCCTGGGGGGCGCGGCCGAAGAACGGGCCAGCCGCCTTGTGCGGGAGCAGAACGACATCGGCGGAGGGCGCACGCGGATCGAAATCCTGCACGGGGAGGAGATGCCGTCGCTGGTGTTCATCGAGCACGGGGACGATTGGCGACAGCACGCGCTCGCGGAGATGCTGGTCGATCGACTGAAGACCCGCGGCGCCACGCACCAATAGCGTCCGGCGAGAAAATGGGCCGAATCGGCAGAAAATCCGGTTCGGTCGGCCGCGCACCGGCACGACTCGGGTAGAAGCTGAATAAGCTGATGCCTGACACCCCGGATTGTGTGCGCGTGGCTGTCTCGTCCGACTCACCGATCACCGCCGCCGCGCCCCCCGCTCGGGACGCCCTCTCGGCGCGCCTCGCCCCCCCGCCACAGATCGTGGCGACCGACGGCGAGCTCCTCGGGCGGTTCACCCGCCAGGGCGACCGCGACGCGCTCGACCGGTTGGTCGATCGCCACTCGGCCATGGTCTGGCGGGTTTGCCGGGCCACGCTCCGCCGACCGCAGGACGTGGAGGACGCCTTCCAGGCGACCTTCTTGCTGCTCACCAAGAACGCCCGCTCGATCAAGTCGAGCGATTCGGCCGCCGGCTGGCTCTACCGGGTCGCTTACCGCACGAGCCTCCGGGCGCGCAAGAAGTTGTCGCTGCGTCGCGAGGAGGCGCTCGCCGTCGATCCGCTGGCGCCGAGCGAGTCCGCTTTCCCCGACCTGCTTAAGAAGCAGACGACCGGCGTGCTGGTCGAGGAGCTGATGCGGCTGCCGGCCAAGTACCAGACACCGCTCGTGCTGCGGTACCTGGAGGGCCAGTCCCGCCGGGCGATCGCCGACCAGACCGACACGACGATCGCCGGTGTGCAGGGCCGCCTGGCCCGCGGCAAGCAGATGCTCCGCAGACGCTTACTCCGTCGGGGCGTTTCGCTCGCGGCGGTGATGGGGGCGCTCGGCCTCGGCGCTCGTGGCGCCGCCGCCGCGGAGAACGCGCCGGCCCGTGTGGTCGTCCAAACGACTTCCAACAGCGTCGCCCTCGCGACCGGCGGCTCGGTCGCCGCGTCGGCGGGCGTGCTGAGTCTTTACCAAGAAGGAGTGCGTGCGATGCTCGCGATCTGGATCGGAAAACCGCTGGCCTCCACCGCGGCGCTCGTCGCCGCGGCCCTGCTGTTGCTGCCCCCGGGTGAGGCGGGTGAATCGCGCGAGGGCGCGGCGGCGTCCACGGCGCCCGCAGCGTTGCAGCTAGAGGTCGGTTTGGAAGCCCTCGTGCCGGCGGACACTCCGGACAAGGGCGCCGTGGAACTCGTCCAAGCGACGCCAACCCCGACTCCCGCCGCCGTGTTGCAGGCCGACCGGATCGAGCTGGCGAGCCAAGACAACCAGCTCGTCCAGCTCCGCGCCGAAGGCGATGTGCAGGTCACGACGCCGAAAGCCGAAGCCACCGCGATCTTTGATCCTGGTGACCCCATCCCGCCGGCGGACGACCGCGAGCGTTTATCGCGTTTGTTGTCGTTGCGCAAGCGGTTGGCAGAGCTCCACGGGCGGTCCGAGCGCTTGGGCCTTCCGGCGGAATCCGAAGCGATCAAGCAGTTGGCGCAACTGCATACGGCCACGGACCGAGCTATCGAACCACTCGCCGAGAATCTGATCGCCGAAGACCTAGCGGCACTTCAGGCAGAGATGGAAACCCTGCTGCCAACGGCGAGTCAACCACGCGAGACGTTGGAGGAAGCAACTGCCAGCGCTCCCCCGACTGATGTCGCAAGCTCTTCGGTGGTTCAGCCAGTCGATAAGTCGATCGAAGACCTAGAACGCACGATCAACGCTGCGTCGAGCGCCGAGGTGCTTATGCGGGCGCTGACTAAGAGCGCGCACGAGTACCAACATCAGAATTGCGAGCGCTTGGTGAACCCGGTCCGTGGGTCGGACGGGGTCGCGACGGCATGGTCTGAGATCAAGAAGCGGGTCATCGACGAGCCGATCTACAAGGCGCTGCTCAAGCGGGCTTTGGACGAGCGAGAGAAGGCGCGCCGGTTCAAAGCCAAATCCGAGAAGCTGCTGTCCGAACTGATGGACCAAGCCGATCGGCCGGCTGACGAGCTACTGAAGCTGGCTAAAGTGACAGAACGTGTCGGGAAGCTGTCCCACCTGACCGATCCGCTCGACTACGAGGGGCTCGATGAACAGCTCGCTCGCCAATGGTGGTACCGCGTACGGCTAGCGGTGAACTATGAGCTCGCTAAGTCAGATTTCCCCTTTACTGATGAAGAAAGAGGTCGCCTACGGATTAGTGGTGGAGGCCCAGCCGACCTCAAGCAAGAACAGGACGCAGCACTCCGCAAGTACCAAAAAGCCAAAGGTCTTGAGCCGAACGGGGAGCTGAACGAATCGACTTGGAACGCGGTGTTCGGAATCGTGAGCGGTGAGCGTTCCTTGACGGGTACGCCCGGTCCCGGTGACGCCGCTCGCACGGACTCCGGCGCCAAGATGAAGGTCAAGGTCGGCGAGCCGGCCGAGCTGTCGATCGACACGCCCGACAAGAACCGCAGCCTGCGCCTCCGCTACGAGCCCGCGACGGATGGCCAAACCGCGACGGTGCAGCTGACGGAATCGAGCGAGCAGCCCGCTCGTCCGGCGGAGCCGAAAGCGCTCAAGAAGGTCGCCTCGCGCGGCATCATGAGCGCGACCGACGCCGCGAAGCTGCGGGCGTTGCGTGACGACCTGGTGTTCGAGGACCGGGGCGATCGGGGCGTGAACGGCGAGCCGCTGATCCGCGTCACCGAGATGGTCGAGCCGGATGTGCTCAAGGAGAGGATGCGCGAAGCGTATCGCATCGAGATGATCCAAGCGGGGGTCCGAGCGAAAGCGCACGAGAAGAAACGCGAGGCGTTGATCGCCGAGATGCGTTCGGTCGCGGCGAAGGATGAGGACGTGCTTCAGCGCGCCGTGGAGGCGCTATGGGCAGAGAACTGGAGATCGGTAGAAGAAGCGCGCGCCTTGCAGCTGCAACGCAGTCTGGCTAGTGAAGAGCCCGCCGTTGACGATGTAATACACCGACGCTTGGGGCGTGCTTATGGGCACTCAGTCGAGAACTTGCAGAAAGCGTTGAACGAGTCGCTCAAGCCCTCCAACCCCATCGAGGTAGACGGCGAGTACGGGCCGCAAACCGCCGAGGCCGTCGCGCGGTTCCAGCGTCAAGCGGACCTGTCGGTCACAGCCTTCGCTGACGAAGCGACCCGCAAAGCCTTGGGGCTCAAAGACCGGCCCGTTGAGTATCCGCTCGGCAAACACGAGTACCCGATCGAGACCGATGACGGGCTGATCGGCCTCGTGCACCAGATACACGCATTGCGCAACCTCTTGGAAACCGATCTTCGTGATCAGGTTCTCGATCAGGTCAATAGCTCTACGGCATCGCAAGAGACAGAACGGACGCCGTTTAGGCTGGCTGCGGTCCAGGCACGGTTTAACAAGATCAACGCGGCTCTAAAAAAACTCGGTCTTGATGACCCAATCGAGTACCACGAAGCGAACCGCAAAAAGTCGACGCACCAACGCGAGCAACCTAAGCTCCAGCCGGTCAAGAGCGACAAGAAACCGAGCGAGCCGCCGAAGGCCGAGCGCCCCAAGTGGCCGGTCCTTGTCGAATCGGTCCCCGAGCACGGCGCGACCGACGTCGATCCCGATCTGACCGAGGTCCGCGTCACCTTCGATCGCGACATGCAGCGCGGCATGAGTTGGACCGGCAACAAGCAGACCTTCATGCCGGATGTGCCGCCCGGGGCGAAGGCGCGGTGGATCGACAACCGGACTTGCGTGCTGCCGGTCCACCTGAAGAAGGGCGAGTTCTACCGCGTCGGGATCAACGCGAAGAGCTACCAAAACTTCAAGTCGACCGACGGCGTCCCCGCGGCGCACGGCGCGATCGCGTTCAGCACGAAGGGGGCGAAGCGGTCGATCGCCCGACGGGCGCAGACGCCGAAGGTCGTCGAGATGACCCCCGCCGACAGCGAGACGTCGGTCAATCCGGGCGTGACGAAGCTGCGGGTCACCTTCGACAGGAAGATGGGGGGCGGCATGTCGTGGACCAACACGAAGGCCGCGCCCTTCCCCGATACGGGGGGAGGCCGCGCCGCCTGGAGCCGCGACGGCCGCACCTGCACGCTGCCCGTGAAGCTCGCGCCAGGCAAGGCGTACGCGATCGGCCTGAACGCCTCGCACGCGGTGAACTTCCAATCGGAGTACGGCGTCCCGTTGCCGCCGATAGTGTGGAAGTTCGCGACCGGCAAAGCCCTGGCGGCCAACCAGTACGGCCCCGACTCGGACATGAAGCTCGGGGAGTGGAGCGGCGTGCCTCGACCCAGCGCGTTGAACCCGAAGGGCTGGGCCACGATCGCCGAGCTCAAGCCGGGCGAGCACGCGCCGGTCTTGCTCCCGAACGACGAGCGTCCGCGCCCCCACCTGCGGTACGACGCGTGGAACCAATCCGCCGGGGAATCCACGCACCAGTTCACCGTCGAAGACCCGGAGGGAGACGAGCACGGCAAGCTGGTCGAGTCCTCGGCCGAAGCGGGTGGCGCCACCAGCGTCCGGGGCCAGCCGATCGAGGTGATCGGTCTTAGCGATCCGGTCGAGAACGGCCCGACGCTTGTGTTGATCCGCAACCGATTCGAGGAGAACCCGGTCCCCTCGGTCGAGGAGGCCCGCCAGCTGCTGCAGAGTGATCGAGTCGCTCGGCCGGTTGCGATGCGTGCCCCGGGGCGCGTCGATCACACCGACGGCCGGGCCGACGGCAAGAAGTCGCTCGGCGGGAGCGGGCACCTGATCAAGTTCGAGCTGCCCGAAGGGGCGGTCGGCGTGAAGAGCGTGCGGATCCACGGCTCGCGCTACGGCACGAAGACCGCGCCGCGCGAGGACTTCGAGATCAGCTTCCTCAGCGAGGACCGCTCGGAGATCCTCGACATCCGCCGCGGCGCCTACGGCCTCTTCCGTCGGGGCGCCGAGAAGTGGACTAACGTCCGCTTCAAGGATCCGGTGCTCGACCTGCCCGAGACCTTCTGGGTGGCGATCGACTTCAACCCGGGACGGACCAAGGGGGTCTACCTGAGCTACGACACGAGCACCGGCGGCGAGCGCTCGATGACCGGCCTCGCCCAGCAGGAGCCCAGCGAGCACAAGCCGGTCGATATCGGCGGCGACTGGATGGTCTCGGTGGTTCTCGAGCGGGCGGACGCGGCGTCGCTCGCTCCGCAGGGCGAGCGGACCCAACCGGTCGCGAAGACCGAGGAGGCAGACGAGGAAGGCGACGCGGCGGCGGTCGAGCCGGGCATCGAGCTGCTGCCGAATTCGGACGACGAGAACTCGGTCTTTGCCCACAAGGGACGCGAGTACGGCTACTCGGTCTCGCAGCTGCAGAGGCGGCTCAACGAAGTGCTCGATCCCTCGCCCGGCCTCGACGTGGACGACGACTACGGCCCATTAACCACCCGGTCGGTCGAACGCTTCCAGCGCGAGTCGGGGCTCGCGGCGACCGGCTTTGCCGACGCGGAGACACGCGACGCGCTCGGCTTCATCGAGCCGGGCGCGGCGGCCGAGAAAAGTCCCGAGGCCGCGAAGCAGATGACGCCGCAGGAGGAGCAAGCCGTCGCCGAGGGGGCGAAGGTTCCTGAAGAGCTGCTCAAGCAGCTCCGTGAGACCGCAACCTTTCAGGGCGCCGCGCCACTCACTCAGTTCGCTCTTGAGCAGCGACTGGGAAAAGCCTACGCCGAGGCGCGGTCGCGGGGGATCGAGACCGATGATCAGCACTATGTGATAGGCCGCGTGGAGCTGGGCGGGGGAGGCGATCCGCAGCTCGTTTCGGCCCAGATGGCGATTCTGCCTGAGGGTTACTTCATCGATCTGCTCGGGGACGCCCAACGCCCGATCGGTTTGCGCATGCACGGGTACGATCCGATCGACCTGAAACCGCCCGCGGGGATGACTCGTCTTGCGGACCTGGGTCGGGTTCTGATGGAACGATCCTCGGAAATGAACTTTCGGAAGCTGACGGCGAGGGTCATCAACGAAGCGGGCGAGCGGATCCCCACGGTGCTCTCGCTCCGTCAGCTGAACGGCCCGATCAACACGCCGAGCAATGGTTACGAACCACGCAAGCGATTCGCTCCTCCGCGTAAAGGCCGTTCGGATTCGTTGATTAGCTGGATCGACTTTTCCCCCATCGAGTATCAGCTGACGATCACGGCGGAAGGGTGTGTCTCGCAATCGAAGCGGATCGATTTTTCGGAGGAGGACGAGATCGACCTGGGCGAGATCACGCTCGAGACGCCCAAGGAGGTTGAGATGGAGTACCTTGTGTTCCACGGCGCCACGCCGGTCTCGCCGGTCGTCTTCTCGGCCGACGCCTTCAAGCAGCCCTTGCGTGCGAAGCTCAAACCGGGCGAGCGGTTCGTCGCCGATCCGGAGAACGACCCGCACCGGACCCGCTTCGAGCTGAGGCAGCACGGCGGCAAGCTGACGTTCCGGAGCGGGTACGGCTCGTTCCGCGCGGCCGATCTGGGCGCAGTCAGCCTCCGCTCACTGGCCGGCACGACGCGGATCCCGGTCGAGCAGCAAAGCTCTCCGGAGATTATCGACGGGCACGTCTACTTGCTGCGGATGGGCCCCACCGCCTGCCACGTGTTGCTGAAGGCGCGTCTGGTCGGGGAGGGCGCCAAGGCCTCGCCCGCGGAGGACCATCTGGCGGAGGCCCGCGCCAGCATCGAGGCGGCCGAGAAGCACCTCGCCGACGCGAAGCGCCTGCACGAACGGGCCGCCAAGTCGAAGAGCGAAACGGTGCGTCGCGTGCTGACGAAATCTTCCGACCAGCGGCTCACCGCCGCGATGGCGAGCCTGAGCAACTCGGGAGATCACCTCGAGTTAGCCGGGAGCCGTCTCGTGGAACAGCTCGGCGCCGGGTCGAAAGACCTCGAGTCCCGGCTTGAGCCGATCTCGGAGTTGTCCGAGCGCTTGGGCAAGTTGGCGAACAACAACTGGCTGGTCAAAGAACGGCCCGAACGGCTCAAGACGCTCATCGAGCAGTACGACCTGCCGTGATCATCAGCCGACGGGCTCGGCCTTCTGCTGGTCCTCGGCGCCAACCTCGACAGCGGCCGGCACGATCGGCAGGAAGATGCGGAACGTGGTCCCTTCGCCGGGGGCCGACTCGATGGTGATGCGCCCGCGGTGCTGCTCGACGACCGCGTTGTAGGCGATGGAGAGCCCTTGGCCGCTCCCCTTGCCGACGTCCTTGGTTGTGTAGAAGGGGTCGAACGCGTGCGAGGCGACCTCCTCGGACATGCCGCAGCCGGTGTCCGACACGCGCACCTCGACGCCCTCCTCCAGCCGTCGGGAGGTGACCCGGATGTCGCCCATCGCGCCGTGCTCGCCGGCCGCTTCCTCGATGGCGTCGGCGGCGTTGACCAGCAGGTTGACGAACGTCTGGTTCAGCCCCGACACGACGCCCGGGAACTCCTCGCACTCGTTGAGGTCGAGGGTCACCCTCGCCACCTCCTTGGTCCGATTGCGGGCGATCACCGCGGCGGTCTCGAGGACGTGGTTGATATCGACCACGCCCTTCGATTCGGTGCCGGGGTGGGCGAAGTCTTTCATCGCGCTGATGATCTCAACGACCCGATTGACCCCGACCAGGCTGTCGTCGATCGCGCCGCGGATGTCGGCCGAGGCGAGGGCCTCCGACAGGTTGTCGAGGAGCTCTTGAACACGGCGGCCCCTTTCCTCGGTGGTGAATTCTTCGCCCCGGGCCTTCTTCAATCCCTCGAAGAAGTCGACCAGCCCGGTCAGTTGGCGGTCGAGGTAGCTGATGTTGGTCGCGATGAACTGCATGGGTGTGTTGATCTCATGGGCGATGCCCGAGGCCAATTGGCCGACCGATTCCATCTTGCGGGCTTGGGCCAATCGGCCCTCGAGTCGGACCCGCTCGGAGATGTCGCGGAGGATGCCCGTGAAGACCGTCCGCCCGGCCACCTGGACCTTAGAGACCGAGAGCTCGGCCGGGAACTGGCTGCCGTTGGACCGCCTGCCACGAACGTGGTGGTTGCGGAGGAGGACGCCGTCGGTGGTCGATTCGCAGGCGTGCTTCAGGTACTCGTCGTGGACGTCGGCGTCGCACTCGGACATGAGGTCGTTGATGCGGCTGTCGACCAGACGCTCCTCGGGGATCGCGAACGTCTCGGCCGCCGACCGGTTGGCCTGCTCGATGATCCCTTCCCGGTTGAGGATGATCACCGAATCGGCCGCCGTGCTGAACACCGCCCGGTTGAGAGCCAGGGCCCCGCGCAGCGAGTCGTTGAGCACCTCGCCCGCGGCCCGTTCGAGCTCGAGGTGGCGGAGCGCCTCCTGGAAGGCGCGCTTGTCCTGGTGCGATTCTCGCAGAGCCGGCCACAGAACAAACAGCGAAGCCAACGCGATCAATCCGATCGTGGCGCCGCACCACCAACGGGCCGTCTGCCGAGCGGCGTGAACGCGGCGGGCGGAGCCGTTCGCCAGGTCGATCGTCAGGGCGTTCATGCCCGTCAGGTACCGGTCGCTCGCGTGCAGCAGCTCCTCCGGATCGGGCGTCTCGCCCTCGGTCAGGAAGCCTCGGGCGTGATCGACGAGGGTGCGGTGGATTGCTTGCAACTCCCGGAACTGACCCTCCAGCGCGGGGTTCGTTTCGCCCGTGATCTGGTCCTTGCCGAGGCTTTGGTTTCCGGCGTGGAACGCCTCGAATTCGTCGAGAGCCCGGCGGAGTTCCCGCCGCGACCGATCGAGGGTGATTGGGTCGCCCGTTGGTTGAGCTTCGCGGATCCTCAGGGCGTTCTTTGCGATCTGCTGGCTCAGCATCCGCTGCCGCCCCGAGTTGTTGATCTGGGATCCGTCGGCGTCCATGCCGTGAATCGTTCTTTCTAAGACGAGCTGCTTCACACCGGCCAGCAGCAGGATCACGCCAAGCACCATCGCGCACCGCATCCAGAAGCGCTTGGGGCCGTAGGGGACGGAGAGTTGCAGGGGGGAGACGTGTGGCATCGGAGGGGCGTCTCGCTGGCAGGGGCGGGTGTTCACCGCAAGGATTCGCCGCCGGGCCCGGGCAGGCCCCCCTTCGAACGAATTCTGCGGCAATCGAACCCTCTTGAGGCCCGCGGTTCCGATTGTGAGGGCTGGGGGGGCGGCCGAGCTCCGGCAAGTCGTGTCCGGGACGCGAGGCGTGATCTAGCCTTGAGTCGGCTGCCCTGTGAAGGGTTCCGTGGAGCCTTCTTCCAGTGAGTGGGAATCGACGAGGCCGAACGAAGCAAGCCAAGAGTCGCAACCAGAGGGTTCGAGAAGATGTCGCGCATCCTGTTCATTGACGACGAGGCCCCCATGCTGCGGTCCTTGCAGCGCGAGTTCAGCGCGGAGTACGACCTGAGCGTCGCTTACTCCGCCGCCGAAGCGCAGGCCCTGTTGGGCGGTCCGGGGCACTTCGACGTGGTCGTCAGCGACGTCAGCATGCCGGAGATGAACGGCCTCGATTTCATCGAGACCGCCTCGCCCGACTGCCCCGATACCCGGTTCGTCGTGCTCACCGGCAATTGCGACACAAAGACCCTCGAGCGGGCCGAGGCGATGCCCTCGGTCAGCCACGTGCTCCTCAAGCCGAGCAGCCGCGAGGCGATCCTCGAGGCGATCGGCTGAGCGGTCGGGGCGCGCGTTGCAGCGCGGGTGGCGTCGGGCCATACTCGACCGACTGCTCACGCCCGCAAAAGCCTGTTTATCGGAACCCCAGATCGATGACTCGCCCCCTGATCCTCGCCGCCCTGTTCCCCCTCCTCGCGGCGCCCGCCATCGCCGTTGAGTACTTGCCCCCCGTTGAGTGGCAAGAGCCGCCCGTCGTCACGCCCGGCGCGACGGACGACGCCCCCCCTTCGGACGCGGTGGTGCTGTTCGACGGAACCGACCTTTCGGCTTGGGAGAACGGCGAGAAGTGGACCGTCGCGGACGGCGTCGCCACGGTCGGCGGCGGGGCGATCCGCACGAAGCAGCACTTCGGCGATTGCCAGCTGCACCTGGAGTGGTCCTCGCCCCTGCCCGCCACCGGCAAGAGCCAGGGCCGCGGCAACAGCGGCGTCTTCCTGATGGGCACGTACGAGGTGCAGGTCCTCGATTGCTTCGAGAACAAGACCTACCCCGAGGGCCAAGCGGGATCGATCTACAAGCAGACGCCCCCGATGGTCAACGTGACCCGGCCGCCTGGCGAGTGGAACAACTACGACATCTTCTGGACGTGCCCGCGGTTCGATGGCGCGAAGATCATCCCGGCGACGGTCACCGTCGTCCACAACGGGGTGCTCGTGCAGAACCACCACGTCCTCACCGGTGACACGGCGTGGCACAAGCCTTCGAGCTACGGCGACCTGCCGGAGAAGGGGCCGATCATGCTGCAGGACCACGGCAACCCGGTCCGCTTCCGCAACATCTGGATCCGCGAGCTGACCAAGCCGGTCGGCAAGCCGCGTCCCGCGTTGTACCGCGATGGCGGGAAGACCTGGCCGGCCCGTTTGGGGCCCGAAGGGGGCGCGGAGTGAGTCACCTGATGATCCCACCGTTGATGCGGTAGCAGCAGCGCAACGTACGGGGTAGATCGCGGCTTGGAGATGGCGCGGTGATAAGGTGCTTGCCTTGAGTCGGGTTGGTCAGCTCCGATCCGTCGGTTGGCGCGGCTTCTAGTGGGCCGTCTCCTTCGTACGCGACGCCAAGCCTCTCGACATTCGACTTAATCCGGCAGGCGACGTCGAAGACGAACCCGTTCTCGATCGGCTCGACGCTCGCCGACCAGTGCCGGTCGCCCGACATGCCCGACGCGAAGACGAGTTCCCCCTGCTGGTGGACCTCTTGGTAGACGGGCGTTTCGATCCCCGGCGCTGAGGCGGAAGCCAAGGAGTCTTCGCCCCGTTGGATGACGTGCTCGAAGCGATCGCCACGCCAGATGAACTCGAGCGTCAGCTCGCCGCTCGTTAGCTTGGCGCCGGTGTCGCCCTCTTTTGGCATCCGCGTTTATCCGTGTTCATCGGTGGTTCAACCTCCGGGCGCTGACGCTTGCGGCTCGCCCTTGATGGGCAGTCGCGTGGTCAGTCGTCGTCGCCGTCGTCTTCGACGGGCTGGCCGGCGCGCCAGCGGAGGACCGCTTCGAGGAAGCCCTGGATGTCGCCGTCCAGCACGTTGTGGAAGTTGCCCTGCTGGTACTTCGTCCGTGTGTCCTTCACCCGCTGGTCGGGGTGCAGGAAGTAGTTGCGGATCTGGCTGCCGAAGCCGGTCTTCGCCTGCTGACCGCGGGCGGCGGCCTCCTCGGCGTCGCGCTTGTCCTCTTCGAGCTGCGCGATCTTCGCGCGGAGCATCTTCCAGGCGCTGGCGCGGTTCTTGTGCTGGGAGCGCTCATTCTGGCACTGCACGACCGCGCCGGTCGGCAGGTGCGTGAGGCGCACCGCGGAGTCGGTCTTGTTGACGTGCTGACCGCCCGCGCCCGAGGCGCGGTAGGTGTCCGTCCGCACGTCGGACTCGGCGATCTCGATGTCGATCGAGTCGTTGATCTCGGGCGTGACGTCGACCGCGGCGAAGCTCGTCTGGCGTTTGCCTTCCGAGTTGAACGGGCTGATCCGCACGAGCCGGTGCATGCCGGTCTCGCCGCGCAGGTAGCCGTACGCCATCGGGCCGCGGATCGCGATCGAGGCGCTGTTGATGCCCGCCTCTTGATTGTCGTCCCGGTCGAGCAGCTCGGCGGAGTACTCCCCCTTGCCGGCCCACTGGATGTACATCCGCAGGAGCATCTCGGCCCAGTCGTTGGCGTCGGTGCCGCCGTCGCGGGCGTTGATGGTGATGATCGCGCCGGCGCCGTCGTTGGGGCCGTTCAGCAGGGCGGAGAGCTTCAGGCCCTCGAGCATCTGCTCGATCCGCTCGACTTCGCCCTGGGCCTCCGACTCGAAGTCGGGGTCCTCCTCGGCCATCTCGAAGGCGGCCGCCAGGTCCTCGGCCGCGGAGATCGCCTCGTCGAGCGGTCCGACGACGCTCATCAGCCCCTTCATCTCGCCGATGGCGGCTTGGGCCTTCTCCTGG
Source organism: Planctomycetes bacterium MalM25 (assembly GCA_007745835.1). Lineage (NCBI taxonomy): Bacteria > Pseudomonadati > Planctomycetota > Planctomycetes bacterium MalM25. Next base: position 4,699,841 of record CP036424.1, on the reverse strand, counting down.
TTGTCCCAGAATCCGGGTTGGCCCTGCTCGGCCTCGATGGCCGCGATGCGTTCCTTCTTGTTGGCGTAGTCAAAGAGAGTCTCTGAGCTGCGTCAGAGCCTCCTGGATCGCGTCGCCGCGATCGTGCCATTCTTTGTCCATGGGAGCGCCGGTGGGTCTCGTTGCCTGGGTGAGAGTCCTGCATGATATCGGGGCCCCGACCGCGTAGGATAGTGGGCGGTCCAACGGCGAGCCCCCGACTCATGTCGGGGGCTCGCCAGACCAGCGGATAAGCAACCGTACGGAGAAAGATGTCCCGCGTTGTTCTAGCCATGTCCGGCGGCGTCGATTCGAGTGTCGCTGCGCACTTGCTGCTCGAAGCGGGGCACGAGGTCGTGGGGGTCTTCATGCGGCACGGGGAGCAGAGCCCGGCCGCGTGTGCGGTGGAGGGTGCTGGGAGTGGAGGAGATCAGGAGAACGGATTGGGCAGTCACCCCGACCAAGCTTGGTCGGGGCTATCAGGGAAACAGCTCCCCGTGGTTAACCGGCTCGATCACAAGCAGGGCTGCTGCACCGCGGCCGACGCCGAGGACGCCCGCCGGGTCTCCGACCGGTTGGGGATGCCCTTTTACGCGCTCGACCTGGACGCCGAGTTCGGGCGCATCATGGATTACTTCGTGGACGAGTACGCCCGCGGCCGCACGCCGAACCCGTGCGTGCAGTGCAACAACTGGATCAAGTTCGGCAAGCTGTTCGACTACGCCGACTCGATCGGCGCCGAGTTCGTGGCGACGGGCCACTATGCCCGATTGGAGCAGCGCGACGACGGCGCGGCGCTCCTGCGGGGCGTCGACGCGGGCAAGGACCAGTCGTACGTGCTGGCGGGCATCGGCCGCGAGCTCTTGCCGCGGATGCTGCTGCCGGTGGGCGGTTTTCAGAAGCCGAAGATCCGCGAGCTCGCCGCGGGCATCGGGCTGAACGTCGCGGAGAAGAAGGACAGCCAGGAGATCTGCTTCGTCACCCAGGGCCGCTATGACGAGTTCGTGAAGCGCCGCTTGGACGACGAGGACCGCGCGGGCGACTTCGTCACGACCGACGGCGAGGTCGTCGGCCGCCACACGGGGATCGATGGCTTCACGGTCGGCCAGCGCAAGGGCCTGGGCATCGCGCTCGGCAAGCCGATGTTCGTCGTTGCCATCGAGCCGGAGACCAAGCGTGTCGTCCTCGGAGAGCGCGGCGATCTCAATCGGTCAGCGCTCGAAGCGTCCGAAGCCAACTGGCTGATCGAATTGCACAAGGGCGAACCGATCCGCTGCGAAGCCCAGATCCGTTACAACTCCGCCGCCGCGCCGGCGATGCTGGAGCTGCTCGGCGCGGGGCGTTTCCGAGTCGTTTTCGACGAGCCCCAGCAGGGGGTCACTCCCGGCCAAGCCGTGGTCTGCTACGCGGCCGACGAGCCGGCCCGTGTGCTGGGGGGCGGGTGGATCGATTAGGAACCACAGATGAACACGGATAAACACAGATGAGGGGTGCAGGGTGTTCTCACTGCTTGCGTCACATGCCGGCGTGACTCCAATCACGGTGTCCTTTTTTCTAGCCGGGGTCGTCTGTTGGGGTTTGGCGAAGGATAAGAGCTACCCAGCAAAGGTCCGGCTTTGGGCTGGTGTGGGTTGTCTGCTGTGGTGGCTGAGCACTCTATGGGTTGTCTGCACGGTGCGCAGTGAGATCCAGCCATTCAGCCCGTTGCCGGATTGGTTGTTGCGCATCGCACAAGGTTACTCGGAGTCCGGCATCGGTCAGTCGCTGTTTTATCTCATCCCCGTATGGATGCTCTTAGCGGCGCCTCTCTTCCTTTTACCTACTCAACGAACGAATTAAGACGATGAGTAATCCATCCGCGTTTATCGGCGTTCATCTGCGGTTCCTTCAAGAACCCACCCGTTCACTCAGTTCGACGACGCGCAGCTCCAACCGCTTCAGCTCGCGCGTCAGCGCCGCGCGGCGCCACTCGCCCCAGATCCAGATCTTGGTCGCGATGATCGACATGCCCATGCCGGTGAAGAGCGTCGCCCAGGCGATCTGGTGCTTCACGTTCTCGGTCTGGAAGAATTCGTACGCGGACCAAAACAGGATCGCCGAGTAAACCAGCGACAGCAGCATCGGGAAGATCGTCAGCCAGCGCTGGCGGCCGCGGAAGCTGCTGACGATCAGTTCGGTGACCTGCAGGTCGTCCTCCATCGTTTCTTCGATGCGCTTCTCTTCGCGCTGCAGCGCGTCGCGGATCAGGTCGTCGGTCTTATCGCTCATGATCGGTCCTCCGGGCTTTGGGGTTCGAGCGTCGCCTTGAGCCGTTGGCGGGCGTGGTAGAGGCGTGACTTCACGGTGCCGACGGGCAGCGTGAGCGCCTCGGCGATTTCGGTCAGCGGCATTGATTCGGTGTAGTGCATCGCCAGGATGGTGCGGTCCTTGTCTGGAAGCTTCGCGAGCGCGACGCCGAGGGCGTCGAGCCGTTCGTCGGTTGGTTCCACGCTTGCCGCGGTCGGCTCTTCGACCAGCGGCGCGTTGTGGGCGCGGTGGGTCTGGCGGCGGCGGACCCAGTCGGCCGATTTGTTGGTCACGATCCGGTACGCCCAACGGCGGAAGCACGCCGGGTCTTCCAGGCGCGGCAGGCCCCGCACGATGGCGATCCAGGCTTCCTGGGCGACGTCGGCCGCCCCGTGGGGGTCGCCCGTGAGCCGTGTGGCATGCCGCTTGAGCCGCGCCGACCAGCGGGCGACCAGCCGCCGCAGGGCGTCCTCCTCGCTGTCCTGGGCGCGGAGGACGAGCCACTGATCGAGGGCCTCCTCCTTAGAGTGCGGCCGGTTCGGCGGATGGGGGGCGGCGTCGGGCATGGGATGTCCGCTATCCTGGTCGCTGGAGACCCTCTAGGGTTCAAAGAAATCGACGCCCTTCCCCCTCAGCTGGCGCCAGCATGCCCAACGCGCTCAAGGACGAGTCCTCCCCCTACCTGCTCCAGCACCAGGACAACCCGGTCGATTGGCGGCCCTGGGGCGAGGAGGCCTTGGCCCTGGCCAAGCAGGAAGACAAGCCGATCTTCTTGTCGATCGGCTACTCGGCGTGCCACTGGTGCCACGTGATGGAGCACGAGAGTTTTGAGAACGCGGAGCTCGCCGCCACGCTCAACCAGCACTTCGTTTGCATCAAGGTCGACCGCGAAGAGCGCCCCGACCTCGACCAGATCTACATGAACGCCGTCCAGGCGATGACGGGGCGGGGCGGGTGGCCGATGAGCGTCTTCCTGACGCCCGACCTCAAGCCGTTCTACGGCGGCACCTACTGGCCCCCCACCGCGCAACGCGGCATGCCCGGCTTCGACCAGGTACTCGAGGCGGTGCAGGACGCGTGGCAGAACCGCCGCGACCAGGCGATCGAGATGGGCGATCAGCTCACCGAGAAGCTCGGCCAGCTGGTCGCCGCCGACGGGGGCGACGACACACCGCTCGACTTAGAACTTTTATTGGGTGCGGGGCGCGAGCTGGAGCGGACCTTCGACGCCACGCACGGCGGCTTCGGCGGCGCGCCGAAGTTCCCGCACACGATGGACCTGAGCGTCCTCTTGCGGCTGTGGAAGACCACCGGCCGCGGCGCATGGCTCGACATGGTCCGCACGACGCTCACGCAGATGGCCGCCGGCGGCATCTACGACCACCTGGGTGGCGGCTTCGCGCGGTACAGCGTCGACGAGCGGTGGCTCGTGCCGCACTTCGAGAAGATGCTGTACGACAACGCGCTGCTCGCCGGCGTCTACACCGAGGCGTTCCAAGCGACCGGCGACGCCGAGTTCCGCCGCATCGCGAGCGAGACGCTCGATTACGTGCTCCGCGACATGACCGCGCCCGACGGCGGGTTCTACAGCACCGAGGACGCCGACAGCCTGCCCGCGAACGATCCGGAGGGCCACGCGGAGGAGGGGCTCTACTACACGTGGAAGCCCGAGGAGATCCGCAAGGCGATCGGCGAGGAGGAGGCCGACACGTTCTGCCGCGTGTACGACGTCACGCCGATCGGCAACTTCGAGGGCCGCAACGTGCTCTCGCTGCCCAAGTCGATCAGCGCGCAGGCGAAGCTGATGGGCGTCAACGAGGCCGACCTCCGCCGCGAGCTGGCCGGCTGGCGCGAGAAGCTCACCGCTTTGCGCGAGAAGCGACCCCGCCCCGGCCTGGACGACAAGGTCCTGGCGGGCTGGAACGGCCTGATGATCGACGCCCTCGCCCGCGCCGGCGGCGCCTTCGGCGAGGCGAAGTACACGGGCGCGGCGAGCCGCGCTGCGGACTTCGTGCTCGACAAGATGCGCGATGCCGACGGCCGTCTGCTGCACACCTCGCGCGGCGGCGAGGCGAAGCTCGCCGCGTACCTGGACGACTACACGGCGATGGCGAACGGCTTGGTCTCGCTGTACGAGGCGACCTTCGACGAGCGGCGGCTCGAGCAGGCGGCCGAGCTGCTCGACGTGGTGCTCGACAAGTTCGCCGACCCGGACGGGGGCGGCTTCTTCTACACGGCCGACGACCACGAGGCGCTGATCGTCCGCAACAAGGAACTGACCGACAACGCCACGCCCGGCGGCGCCTCGCTGGCGGCGACCGCCCTGGTGCGGCTCAGCAAGCTGACCGGCCAGGCGAAGTACCTCGACGCGGCCGAGCAGACGCTCCAGGCGGCCGCCCCGCTCATGCAGAAGGCGCCCACCGCCAGCGGCCAGATGCTCGCGGCGCTCGACCTCTGGCTCGGACCGACCGAGGAGGTGGTCCTCATGGGGATCGGCCCCGACGCCGAGCAGATCGCCGCCGAGTTGCGCCGCCAACTCGCCCCCCGCCGGGTGCTCGCGGGCCGGATCGGCCCCTGCCAACCCTCGCCGCTGATGGCTCCGCTGTTCGAGGGGAAGACCTCGGTCAACGGCGAGGCGACGCTGTACGTCTGCCAAGGCCACACGTGCGGCGAGCCGATCGTTGGCGCGGCGGCGATTCGCGCGGCGCTGGCGAGTTAGCCACGGCTGAACGTGATAGACACGGATGAATCCTGCGGACTAAGCGTTGCCGGACGACCGCGACAGCATCATGAGCTACACCTGTTCGACATGTGGAGAAACGCATGATGATCTACCGATGTGCTATGGGGCGAGCCCTCCGTGGCGGTCGATGGGAGTGCCTGAAGCCGAGTTCAGTAAGCGTGTCGATCTCACCAAAGACCAATGTGTCATCGACGAAGAATACTTCTTCGTTCGGGGTCACATCGAAATCCCAACGACCGATCTCGAGCCAGATTTCGCCTGGTCCGTCTGGTGCTCTCTAAGCCGAGAGAGTTTTGTCGATGCTTCCCTGCGGTGGGAGAGCGAAGAGCGTTCAGGGGTATCCTATTTCGGCTGGTTGTTCACCGACTTGCCTTGCTACGAGAAACCGACACGGAACCTCAAGACGAACGTTGTGTTTCAACGAGTCGGGACGGTCATGCGAGTGGATATGCAAGAATGTGATCATGCGCTGTGGATCGAACAGACTATGGGAATCGATCGCAAACGCGTCGAAGCAATAGCACATCAGATCCTGCACGGTCGATAATCGATCGGAGTCGACGCTCCTCAAGAATCCATCTGCGTTTATCTGTGTTCATTTGTGGTTCCTAAACTCACCTGAAGGCACATGCCCCGCGCTTTCTATACCGACTTCCCCTGGGCCGACGCCGAGATCGAACGCGGCCTGCTCGCCGAGGCCGGCTGCACGCTCGACCTCTCGCCGGACAACCAGGAGCAGACGCTCATCGACCGCGTCGGCGATGCGGACGCGATCCTCACCTGTTGGGCGCCGGTCACCGCGCGGGTGATCGACGCGGCTCCGAATTGCCGGCACATCAGCCGGACGGGCATCGGTTTGGACAACATCGACGTCGAGCACGCCACGAAGAAGGGGATCGTCGTCACGAACGTCCCCGACTACTGCATCCAGGAGGTCGCCGAGCACGCGCTGGCGATGGTCTTCGCGCTGGGCCGGAAGATCGCCGCCGGCCACCTCGCGACCAAGCAGGGGGAGTACGACCTCGTCGGCTTGCAGCCGATCGAGCGGATCAGCGGCAAGACGCTCGGCGTGATCGGCCTGGGGCGCACGGGGACGCTCCTCGCGCAGAAGGCGCAAGCCGTCGGCATGAACGTCATCGGCACGAACCGCTCCCAGTCGACGCCGGAAGGCGTCCGATGGCGCCCGCTTGAGGCGTTGCTCGCCGAATCGGACTACGTCTCCCTGAACTGTCCACTCAGCGACGAAACCCACCACCTGATGAGCGAGGCGACGCTCGCCCGGATGAAGCCGACGGCGTTCCTCATCAACACCTCGCGGGGCGGGTTGATCGACCACCCGGCGCTCGCCGCCGCCCTCGACGCGGGCCAGCTCGCCGGCGCCGCGCTCGACGTGCAGGACACGGAGCCGCCCGACCTCTCGCAGGCTCCGTATAATGACCCGCGGGTGATCGTCACCCCGCACACAGCGTTCGTTTCGTCCGACGCGGTCACCGAGCTGCGGACCCGCGTCGGCCGCCAGGTGGCCGCCTTCCTGCGGGGCGAGCGGCCCGAGCAGGTGGTGAACCCGGAGGTGCTAGCGTCGTAGTAGGGCTAGCGGGCGGTCCCCCTCCCTCTTAGGGAGGGGCTAGGGGAGGGTTGAGCGTTACGGCACAGGAAGACTTACCTGTCCTGAACGCCTCCACCCTCCCCAACCCCTCCCTGCCAAGGAGGGGCTTTCTGCTCACGTTTTCGCCATAGGCCCACAGCGACGCTTGCTGCTAAGCTCCCGCCCCGTAACTCCGCCCCCGATCCGGGTCTCTTGATATGTCCTTGCGTTCGCTCACGCTGACCTTGCTGCTCGCTGGCACGGCCTTCGGCCAAGTCGCCCCGCAACCAGCGCCCGTTCAGCCCGCCGTCGGCGCCCCGCCCGTCGCGCAAGCCGCGCCGCAGACGCCCCCCGGGTTCCAGCTCGACGCGATCCAGCAGCAGTTCCTGAACCAGGTCCTGTCGATGTGGGAGAACGAGAGCGGCAAGATCAACACGTTCAGCTGCGACTTCACCCGGCTGGTCTACGACCCCGTCTTCGGCCCGGGCGCCGACGCCAACGGGCAGCCGATCGCGAAGAACCACGAGTACGGCACCGTCAGCTACCAGAACCCCGATAAAGGCAGCTTCCACATCAAGAAGCTGCTCGCCTGGGACGCCGCGCAGAGCAAGCACGTCGAGAACCCGAACCTCATCGGCGAGCACTGGGTGTGCGACGGCCGGAGTGTCTTCGAATACAAGCACGAGCAGAAGCAGCTCGTCGAGCGCCCGATCCCGCCCGAGATGCAGGGCCAGAACATCGCCGACGGGCCGTTGCCCTTCCTCTTCGGCGCGAAGGCGGCCGACCTGAAGGCGCGCTACTGGCTGCGGGTCGACCCGCGGGCGCAGCCCGGATCGATCTGGCTCGCCGCCATGCCGAAGCGCCGGGCCGACGCGGCCAACTACCGGCTGGTCGAGCTGATGCTCGATCAGACGAAGATGCTCCCCGCCGCGATGCGCGTGACCGCGCCGGACAACAGCCAGACGACCTACACGTTCGACCTAGCGAACGCGAAGATCAACAGCCGCATGACGGCGTTGTGGAACTCGCTGTTCCAATCCCCCTCGACGCCGTTCGGCTGGACGCGTGTCGTCGAGCAACCCGGCACGGCGACCGCGACGCAGCCCGTCGCGCCGCGGCGTTGAGCACGTTCGATCTACGTGTTGCGATGTAAGCCCCTCCCTTGCAGGGAGGGGTTGGGGAGGGTGAGGACGTACAGGACAAGAGAATCCTCCTGTGCCGTCGCGTGTGACCCTCCCCTAGCCCCTCCCTATGAGGGAGGGGGATCTCGCAATCCCTGAAGCCTACCTCAGCACGCCGTCGTAGATGCCCGCGACCTGGCGGGCCATCGCCTCGTCGCTGAAGCGGTCGGCGTGGCGTTGCCGCGAGGCGGCCGACATGAGCGGGTAATCGGTCTCGCCGTTGAACAGCTCCTCGATCGCGTCGGCCAGCTGGCTCACGCTGTCCGGCTCGACGAGGAAGCCGGTCTCGCGGTGCAGGATCGCCTCGGTCGTCCCCTCGCAACGCGTGGCCACCACCGGCAGGCCCGAGGCCATCGCCTCGAGGACGACCATCGGCAGCCCCTCGCCGAACAGGCTGGGCAGCGCGAGCGCGTCGGCGCGGGCGAGCGCCTTGGGGACGTCGCTGGTGAAGCCGGCCCAGTGGACCGCGTCGAACAAGCCTCGCTTCGACACCCGGTTGCGGAGCTGCTCCTCGTACTCGGGGGTCTCGAACGGGCCGATCATCTCGAGCCGCACGTCGAGCTCCCTCGAGCGGAGCGACGCCAGCGCGTCGAGCAGCACCTCGGCGCCCTTCCGCGGGCGGAACAGCGCGACCATCGCGATGACGAACGGCTCCAAGGGCTTGCGCCGCAGCCGCGCGGCGGGCGAGTCGGGGTCGAGCCGCGGCACGCCGTTCAGGACGCACCGCAGCTTGTCGGGCGACACGCCGACTTTCCGCATGTGGTCGGTCAGCGTGGGCGAGACGGTGATCACTTGGGCCGCGCGGCCGGCGCAGCCACGCTCGAGCAGGTCGTTCGACCAGTTCACCAGCCGGCGGGTCGAGTCGCGGCTCGCCGGGCTGTGGACGTGGTAGATCAGCGGGACCTTAGCGAGCCGCGCCGCGAGCACCGAGACCAGCAACGAGCGGGGCGTGTGCGCGTGCAGCAGCGAGTAGCCCTCCTGGCGGACGATCCGCGCGATCCGCCGCGCGACGCCCAGGTCCCAGCGGCCGCGCATCGAGGTCTCGTACAGCGGCGCGTCGATCGATTGTCGCTGGTCGCCGAACCGGCCCGGCTTGAGGCTCGCGAAGCCGACCGAGTAGCCAAACCGGGGCAACGCCATCGCGAGCAGATCCTGCACGCGCTCGGCGCCGGAGAAGTGCTCGCCGTTCACCACGTGCAGCACCTTGGCGGTCGCCACCCGGGCGGGTGGCTGCGGCGACGCAGGGATCGGCGTTGCGTTGCGCTGCGGTTCGACCGCGGGCGCGGCGGGGTCCGTGGGCGCAATCGTCGGCAGGAGCGACATGGCTCGACGGGTGGTTGGCGAGGAGATCGGGAGGAGGAGGCAACGGACCCTCCGCCTACGCCGGGGGCGCAGCGGGGGTCCGCTAGAAACCTAGCTCACGTTTCGCCGAGAGGTCGGCCGAATGCCGGAGGCGCGGGAGGCGCCGAATGTGCGGGCGGCCGAGGGCCGCCGTTCGCCTTGGATTCAGGAGACCAGCGCGAAGGCCTCTTCGAGCGTCTCAAGAGAGCCGTCGTCGGCGGCGGCTTGCTCCTCGGCGAAGGCCTGGTCTTGGTCCTCCTCGTCGGCCTGGAGAGCCTCCGAGATGAGGAGCAGCTGCGCCATAGTCGCGTTGTTGCCCGTGCTCGCTTCCTGGCTCGGCTCGTCGTCTCCGGCGGCGGCGTCCACGGCCCGTGACGCCACGGCGAGCATCGCGGCCGCGCTGGGGAGCGACGGCGACACCGGGGTGACCTCGACGACCCCAGCGACTTCGGCCTGCTCGGTTGCGACGGGCGCGGGGGCCGTGGCGGTGGCGACCTCTTGCGATGCGGTGGCGGCGGGGATCGCCTCGTAGATGTCTCGCCAGACGGTATAGTCCGCGGCGTTGACGACGCCGTCGCCGTTGCCGTCGGCCTGCAGCGCCGCCTCGTCGACCCCGCCGTAGGCGTTGCGCCAGTACACCATGTCGAGAAGATCGACATCCGCGTCGCGGTCGTAGTCGCCCGGCAGGGGGGCTTCGACCGCCTCGACGGCCAGGATCATCGAACTGACGCGACCGCCCGTGTCGGGGAAGGTCACGGAGATGTCGTTGTTCGCCTGGAGCAGCTCGATCGCTACGGGGATTTCGATCATGCCGAAGAAGTCGTCGCGGTTGGCTTGGTCGTACCCCTTCCAGTCAGCGGGGACGTCGACTTGCGTGCCGTTGACGGTCACTTCGGGCGCCTTCGAGCGGTCGTGCTTCCGCCCGATGCTCATCCGCAGGGTCGCTTCGCCTTCGCTGGCGGTCTGGACACCGTCGAAGTTGAAGTTGATGGCCTGGTCGGCGTTGATCGGCTGCAAGTGCGTGGTCGTGTAGTACTTCTCGGAGTGAACGGTCTTATTGAATTCGATCGGAGAATCGAAGTTGTAAACAAGCACCGCGGTGCCGCCCGTTTGTAGCGTGACGCTCTCTGGCGCGTTCGCCTGGACGGTTTCGGTGTACGTCGGCTCCAGGCTGGCGCTGGAGGGGATCTCCATCTGGCGGAGCTCGACGTTCTGCAAGCCGCTCATTCCGGACAGGAGCTCGAGGTCGATCGTCTGGGCGCTATCGGCCAGATTGTTCACGGCGACGTAAGCCGTGTTGCCGTCGATGAACAGCTGCGCCTGGACGTCGGGATCGGAGGTGTCGATCACACCACGCTCACCTTGCACATCTTTCCAGAGATCAAAGAATTTGACCTTCCAGGTGTACTCGTAAGGGCCGTTGCAACTGGCCGTGGGGGCGATGTGCTTCCACAACGCCGCCCCGTAGGGCTCGCAGTTGTTGCCGGGCGAGAGGAACCAGGTCGCCTTGTCCGTGATGAACGGGATGCTGATCAGGAGGTCGTCCTCCCGCTCCAGCAGATTGAAGAGCAGGTGGTTGATCGAGCGGAGGCTCTGAGCGGAGCGGATATCGGTGTACGTGTCGCCGTAGCCGCTCTCGATGCCGCCGTACTCGGTGATGGCGTGCGGCTTCACCTCGCCCCACTTCACATGGCTGTAGGTCTCGATCAGGTCGAGGATCGCTTCGGAGTTGCTGCCTGAGCGGCGGGTGTTCTGCCCCGTGACGTTGACGCCGTCGTACAGGTGCGTGGAGAAGGCGTCCATGTGCTCGCCGGCGACGTCCATGAACATCTTCATCCGCGAGTCCCAGTGGCCGAAGTCCCACAGCTCCATGGAGGGCCAGGCGCTCGCGTAGCCGACCACGTTCATGTTCGCCAGCGCGGGCGTGTCGTCGACGGCCTCGCCGATCGCCGCGTACAGCTCGGCCATCTTCAGCCGCATCGCTTCGGTGCTGGGCGCGTCTGAGAACTCCGAGTCGCCGGCGTGAACGAAGGGCTCGTTCATCGGCTCGTAGAACTCGGGAACGTCGTTCACGACCGTGGTGTAGTAGGTCGTGACATAATCGGCGGCGGCTTGCACGTCGGTGTCGTACCGCAGCGCGTCCCGCGGGTGGCCCGTATGGACAACCTGACTCACCGGCCGCACCGACTGATCGGTAGAGGGCGTCGTGTTCGGGTAGACGCCGACCTGCCCGGTCTGCTGCTTCGCGTATGGCAGCGGCCCCCAGAACTGGCGTCCGCGTTCGACCTCGTACTCGGATCGGAACGCCGAGATCTGCGAGTCCGAGGTGTTCCCCGAGTGGTGCGTGAAGAACTTGTCGCGATCGAGGTCCGAGACACCGCTCAGGTACCGTTGCGTCTCGAGATCGATCGAGACGGTGACCGGCGGCTCGGGTTCCGTTTCGCCCAGCGTGATCGAGAAGTCGAAACCGACGCCGTCGTTCCCCTTGCTCGATCCGCCGCCCGGGCCGTCCGGACCGATGCCGACGTAGATCGTGTCGCCTACCGACAGATTGCCCAGGTCGGAGTCGAAGTTGTCCGAACTGGCGGGGCCGAGGCTCAGCAGCTGGGTCACGGGCTGGCTGTTAACGTGCACCACGACCTCAACGCCGTCGCCGTTCGCACCGTCGCGGTTGATCAGGCTGTCGGTGATCGAGTACTCGCCCGCAACGGAAACGGTGAACGCGGCGATCGCGTAGCGGTCGATCCCGCCCGAGTCGGCTTCATCGACGCCGGAGCCCGGGTGCGCGAAGGTGGCGCCCAGGTAGGGGAAGCTCTCTCCGGTCGTCGGTCGGTAGCGCCAGCTGTCCTGAACCATGGCGGTGTAGTTGCTCGGCGTGCCGAGGGCGCCGCTCTCGTTCCAGAGGTACTGCCAGCCGAATGCGGGCGCCGGCGTCGCGTACTGATCGACGTAGTCCGCGACCACCGTCGTTAGCAGCTGGCGCGGCTCCAGCCGCTCGAGGCCGCCCCTTCCGGAGCGGGACGAGCAGGAGCGTCGCGGCTTGCGAGCGCGGGAGAAGAAGCGGTAGCCCATGGCGAGTGCGTCTGGCGAAGAGAGATCAGGGAGGTACCTATTCTAATGTGCAGACTCCGTGAATTCCGCCAAGGTTTTTGCGGCGCGGCCTAGACGGTGATCCGCTTCCATCCCCCCTGCAAAAACCGGCCCGTGAGCAGCGTCGAGCGGATAAACAGGTCGGTCGCCGCCCCGCACCACGCCCCCACGGCCCCCAGGCCCGCCCCGGCGATCGTGACGCCCACCAGGGGCACCAGGACGGTCTCTTGCGCCAGGTAGGTCGCCAGCGGGAGGCGGATCAGCCCCATGCTGAGCACGGTGAACAGCAGCGGCCACCGCGTGTCGCCGGCGCCCCGCAGCGCGCCGGAGAGCACCATCCCCAGCGCCAGCGCGGGCATCGCCAACGCGATCACCCGCAGCAACCGCGAAGCCAACGCGACGATCTCCGGCTTGTCCTTCAGGAACAGCCCGATGAGCGGCTCGGCGTAGAACCAGAAGACGACGCCCGCCAGGCACATCAACACGAGGGCCGCGGCGCACGCGACCCAGGCGCTGCGTGTGGCGCGCTGCGGGTCTTGGGCCCCGAGGTACTGGCCGGTCATCGTCGACGCGGCGATCTGGAACGCCCCGCCCGGCATGAAGGCGAGCGCCTCGACCTGGATGGTCACGCCGTGCGCAGCGGCCGCCACGTCGCCCAGCCGCAGGACGATCCGCAGGTAGGCGAGGTTGCACAGCACCAGGAGGAGCGCCTCCATGCCGCCCGGCACGCCGATCTTGAGGATCCGGCCGATGAGCGGCCAATCGGGCCGCAGGAGTTTCGGTCGCAGGTGGTACCCGGCGCGCCCGCCGGCGAGCATCGCCAGCAGGATCGACGCGCCGGTCACGTGCCCCGCCGCGGTGCCGAGCGCGACGCCGTCCCAGCCCATCGGCTCGAACCACCCGCCGGCGCCGGTCACCAGCGCGAGGCTCACGCCGATGTTCACGACGTTAACAAACACCATCGTCAGCAAGCCGCTCACCGTGTCGCCCGCACCGCGCAGGCAGGCGATCCCGACCCGCTCGACCATGATCGCCGGCAGCACGCAGAGTTCGATGAACAGGTAGCGCGCCGCGGCGTCGGCCGACTCGCCCGAGAGCCCCATCAACTCGATCGCCGGCTCGGCCAGCGGGAAGCCGATCGCCATCAGCACGCCCGACCAGACCAGACCGATCAGGATCGACTGGTTCATTACCCGGTTGGCCATCTCGTGATCGTCCGCGCCGGTGAACCGAGCGGTGAGCGGCGTGGCGCCGGTCGCCACGAACGCGAACAGCATCCCAAGCAGCCAGACGAGGTAGATGACCAGCGTCATCCCCGCCACGTACGACGCGCCCTCGAGCAGACGCCCCGTGATTGTCAGGTCCGCCAGGCCGACCAGCAGGTGCAGCAACTGCTCCGCCATCACCGGCAGCGACAGCCACAGGAGGGGCCGCAGCGTTCCGGGCGATTGGATGAGGGCGCTGGCCACGGCGGGTTGGCGGGGCGTGAGGGGAGGGCGGGGCGAGAACCGTTACCATAGGGCCCTCTGGTGACCGCGGCCTAGCGCCGCGGGTTCGCTCCTCTCCCCGAACGAAGGCGGTTCGCCATGCTGCTGGTCACCACCACCGCGCCCGACGAAGCGACCGCCCAGCGCCTGGCCACCGCCCTGGTCGAGGCGCGGCTCGCCGCGTGCGTGCAGGTGAGCGGGCCGGTCACGAGCACCTACCGCTGGCGGGGGGCGGTGGAGACGGGCCCGGAGTGGCTCCTCACCGCCAAGACGACCGAAGAGCGTTGGGCCGAGATCGAGCGCCTCGTCACGGAATTGCACCCCTACGAGACGCCCGAGCTAATCGCGACGCCGATCGCGCACGCCTCGGCGGCTTATGGCGCCTGGGTTCGTGAGGAGGTCCGAGGCGGAACCGAGACGAAATAGAGGAAAGTGTGGTAAAAGGGCCGTCGCGGCGACGTTGACTGAGGGGCCCTGCGAGCGTTTACGGCCGCTCGCCTGTGCTGATCAGCGTCACGTCTCTTCTTCCTGCCTGTTCTAGCGAGTCTTTTCTATGAACCGTCGCCTGTTTGGGGCGAACCGGCCGGGTTCCGGCCGCGCTCTGCCATCGCTTGGTTTCACGCTCGTCGAGTTGCTGGTGGTGATCGCCATCATCGGGATCTTGGTCGCGTTGTTGCTGCCAGCGGTGCAAGCGGCTCGTGAATCGGCTCGGCGGTCGCAGTGCTCGAACAACCTGCGCCAGCTCAGCCTGGGCATGCACAACCTGGTCTCGGCGACCGGTGAGTTCCCGTCGCTGGGGGACATCGGCTACCCAAACAAGAACTCGGCCACCGCCACGTACTCCTTCTGGATCACGCTCTTGCCCTACATCGAGCAAACGTCCTTGCACGACGGACTCGATCTGGAGGCGCACCCCTGGCTGGCGCATTCGACGGCGGTTCAGAATAAGGCGTTCATCAACGGCAAGACCTTCCCGGAGTTCACCTGCCCCTCGAGCAGCTTGCCGGAGCTCGCGAACGTCGAGCGCCACAACACCGGGTCGGAGACCCCCAACGACGCCCAGTCCACGCGCCCCCATTACATTGCGCTGAGCGGAGCCGTCGAGGACCCGCCCGAGGCGCCCGAGCCCCGTTTCCTGGAACCTCAGAACCGTTCTTGCTGCGGATGCTGCGGGGGCAGCGCCTCCAACGGCGTCTTCTCGCCGCGCGGGGTGTTGGCGCCGTTTGGCGAGAGCTCCAAGCTCGCGAAAGTGACCGACGGGCTCTCGAAGACCGCGCTGTTCGGCGAGGCTTCCGATTTCTACTTCACCCTCGAAGGAGAGGAAGAGCACGTCTACGGGCGGACCGGCATCATGCTGGGGTCGGACAACCCGAACAGCTCGGCCGGGACGCGCTACTTCCACGCAACGACCGTTCGTCACGCGATCAACGACAACACGGTCGGCATCGCGGGCGTGGACGAGAACTGGGGCATCAACCTGCCGCTGACCTCACAGCACCCGGGTGGCGTGCAGGTCGCGCTGGCCGACGGCGCCGTGATCTTCCTCACGGAGAGCACCGAACTGAGTGTCTTGAAGCGGATGGCCACCAAGGACGACGGCGAAGTGTACGACGACTCGATCTGAGCCCCGCCCTCGCCTCACGCTTCGTCCCCTTGAAGGATCGCGAAATGCTGCAACGCCTCGTGGGTCACGGTCGGGCCGCGTCTCTGATCTTGGGCTTCGCTGTGGCGGTCGGATGCGGACCGTCGGATATCGCTTACGTCAGCGGCTCGGCATCCCACGAGGGCAGTCCGACGCCCGCGGGCACGAAGGTCTTCTTCGAGCTGCCGGGCCAAGGTTACCTCGGGGTGGGGGTCACTCAAGAGGACGGCGCCTTCACGCTGAAGCACCGCGGATCGGAAAGCCTCAGATCGGGGGACTACGTCGTCTTCGTCGGCCCGCCCGAGAGCGATTTGAGCGAAGCCGAGTTCATGCAGCTCAAGAAGAAGGTCGAGGCGGAATACCGGGCGAAGGGGAAGAAACCGCCCCGGTCGCCCGATTGGGTGCTCCCCGAAAAGTTCTACAGCCCGCGCACCTCGGGCCTCCGCAGAACCGTCTCGCCCGGCGAGAACACGATCGATTTGGCGTTCGACCCGTGAATCTCGGCGCCAAGAGCTGAGGCCGACGCCCCCGCCGACGTACATTAGTTCTCGGAACCGATTTCAGCCGAGACAATGAGGGGCGAGGCGTGGTGATTCAGAGAGTCTTTGCTAGGTGTGCGCACGCACTCGGCTTCTGTGTGCTGGTCGCCCCGGCACTCGCGGCGCCGGCCGCCGAGGTCGTCCGTGTGGTGGTTGATCCGACGAGGGTCCGCGACATCGGCGGGGTGACCCGGCTCGACCGAGCTCAGTTCCTCTCGATCCACGAGTCGCCCGGGTCGAAGGACATGACCCCCGAGCAGCACCGCCTGCTGCGCGAGGAACTCGATGTCCGGTACGGGCGCGACGGCGGTTCGCTCTCGTGGCAATCGAAGCGCGTGCCGGCCGACCCGAGCAACCCCGACCTGCCGGACGTCGAGCGGATGAAGGAGCTGCTCGAGAAGGATCGGCAGCGGGGCCGCGGCCCGAAGGGCGCTCCCGCGGACGTGCGCGACGTCGTCCTCTGCACGCACCCCGAGCACCTGCACGCGATGGCCGGCAACGAGCACACCGCGTGGGGTCCGCGCAACTACGAAGGGATCGCCGAGTTCACCGCGCAGTACCTCAAGCATCAGTACACCGACAAGAACCGCCCGGTCTACCTGGAGGTGTTCAACGAGCCGTTCGTCAAAGCGCGGAAGATGGGCACGACCGTCGAAGCGATGAGCGAGCAGCACCTGCACGTCGCGCGGCGGGTGCGCGAGCTCTGCCCCGAGGTGAAGGTCGGCGGGTACTCGGCCGCCTACGTCGAGCTGGAGCTGAGGAACTTCCAGCACTGGGACAGCCGGCAGAAGACCTTCATGGACATCGCCGGCGCGGAGATGGACTTCTTCTCCTATCACATCTACGACGGCGTCAACATCAAGGGCGAGCCGCGCGTCCGCACCGGCAGCAATTCCGAAGCGATCATGGACCTGATCGACACCTACAGCGCGATCCAGTACGGCGTCGCCAAGCCGATCCTCATCACCGAGTTCGGCGGCATCCCCACCGCGAGTATGGACCCCGCGCCATACGACGCGGGCCGATCGGCGGGCATGCTGTACTCGCTGGTCGGACAGCTCATGACGTTCATGGACCACCCCGACTGCCTGGAGAAGGTGATCCCGTTCCTCCTGGGCGTCGCCGAGTGGACCTACACGAAGGAGACCGAGCCGGGCGAAGCGAACGTCTTCCTGCTGTGGCGCAAGGACGCCGACGGGAAGCTCGTGGAGACCGACCTGATGCTCTACTACAAGTTCTGGGAGGGCGTCGCCGGTGAGTGGCGGCAGTCCCGCAGCTCGAACCCCGACGTCCGCACGCAGCTGTGGGCCGACGGCAACCGGCTGATCCTGGCGATGATGAACCTCGACGACCAGCCGAAACGCGTCGAGCTGGCCGGCCTCGAAGGGGTCAGCACGAAGTCGATCCGCGGCCGCTTCCTCCAGACCCGCACCGACCAGCCGAAGCTCGGCGACCGCCAGCTCGACCGCCTGCCGACCAAGATCACCCTCCGCCCCGGCGCCGCCGCGATGCTGATCCTCGAAACCGACGGCCCGATCCCGCGCGAGTCGACCGTCCGCGAGCACCGCGTCTACGCGACCGAGTGCCTCAAGGACATCGTCGCGAAGCAGCCGATGCGGTTCCGCTTCGAGGGGGTCCCGACCGGCGAGGGGACGATGGCGATCCGCCTGTCCAGCGGGCGCGAGCTCGGCAAGCGGAAGCTGCCGCTGCGCGTCCGCTTCAACGGCAAACGGCTCAAGGTCCCGAACAACTGGATGGGCGGCGACCAGGCGGGCCGCAAGAATTACTTCGGCATGATCGAGATCCCCGTGCCGAACGAACTGGCCAAGCCCAGCAGCGTGGTTGAGGTCACCTACCCCGACACGGGCGGCAAGACGGCCGCGGTGGTCCTGCAAGTGAACCGCCGCGAGAGTTTGTGAACGATCTCGCGCGGGCCAACGCTTCTCTTTAACGACACACGACCCCGGATTATCTCTGACGGCAGCGTGCTGTTTCCACATCCCATTCCGTAACTGCCGGACCGACCTACCTGCGGTCGAGTCGACGCCACAGCTTCAGAGGTCCTCGCAACCGCCTGCCTTTCGCTCAACGCGTGTGGTTCAGCGGCTGGTCCAACTTGTGCGACTTTGGATGAGCCAAATCCTGCTGATGTAGAAGGGCCTACTCCGGAAATGAGCGCCACTGTCCGGCCTGTCCGGCACGGGTCGCCGGGTACCCGCTTCGCACTGCTGGCGTGCCAGCAGTGGCACCCGGCGGTCATCGGACAGAACCTTCCGACACTGCCCCGTCGCCTGACCCATGGGCGGCTGTTTGAGCAAGGCGTGAACTGAGCTGATTCGCCTCGTCGCGAATCTTCTTCGGCACGTAGTAGAAGAGCTGGTCGCTCGGAGCCGACATGACCGACTTGAGCCGTGGAAGATACTCGCCGATGGCCTTCGGCTTCCCATCAACGACAACCCGGATCGTGTTCACAGCCGACTGCTCTTCCACGTCTTTCTCCTCCTTGTACGGCCGTCGATACTTGCCTTCGATTCGGTCGGACAAGCAGTACAGGTCGGGGTCGAATCCCGCTTCTTTCAATAGTCTTCGCAACCTCGGTTCCCAGTCACCGAGCTCGTCTGCCTGGAGCGGGTTCGGTGGCGGTGGCGGTTTCACCATCGCCAATCCGTCGCGATTCATGAACCGACGTGCGCAATCAGACAACCCCTTGTCCTGGTGGGCAGTCCAACGCTGAATCTGGTCCATCATTGTGAACTCTTCGACGGCAAGGAAGTCATCTACGGGCATCTGACCCGGCTTGGGCTTCGTGTGCGACCAAAAACGATCCAACGCGGGGTTGGCATTAACGTCCGTGTCATTCTTCCGGAGATCATCCGCCCGCTTCCACATCGCCTGCAGCAGCACTTCAAAGCCACGCGTCGTCTTGTGCAGATAAACGTTCTGCTACATGTAGTACCGAGCGAAGATGTACTCCTCGATGGCGAGCGCCGATTTCTCGGGCCACACCAAATCTCTCCCCGCGTCGTCATACTGAACGGTGGTTAGGAGCCGATGCCAGTCGAAGTGACCATACCCGGCGCCGGTGAAGAGACTGTCCCGCCGCAGATAATCGAGCCGATCAACGTCGAGCTGGCTCGACATCAAGGCCCGTTGCCACGACGGATGCTTGGTATTCCCTGCATCGATCAGATCGGCGACATGATCCGGCAGGTAGGCGCCCTCGCGTTTCAATACCTTGTGAACCGCCGACGATTCATCTCGGACGACTGCGATCGACCAATGCTCGTGCTTGATGCCAAGGCATGGCTCGAACAAATGAGAGAACGGGCCGTGGCCCACGTCATGCAGCAGCGCCGTGGCTAACAGCGCTTGCCGAGCGTTCTTGATCTTCTCGGCGTCGTTCGACCGTTCGAGGTGCTCCAGCACCAACTTCATCAGGTGCGTCACCCCAAGGCTGTGCGCGAACCGGGTGTGGTCGGCGCCGGGGTAAGTGAAGTTGCTGACGCCGAGCTGATGGATACGTCGGAGACGCTGAACTTCAGGGCAGTCGATCAGGTCGATCAACCAACCATCGCGACCGCGATCGAATGCGATGTAGTTGTACAGCGGATCGCGAAACACCTTGTCAGACACGGCGGTCCTATCACGATAAGGCTCTGGAAACGACTTTCTTGGCCAATTCTAGGGCTTCCTCGCTGGCAAGATCGCCTGCCCCAACTGACTTGAACTCGCACGCCTTTTGAAGAGCCGCGTCCCAGTCCTCCTCGCGTTCGTAGAAGAGCGCGACTGTAGCCCCTAGTTCTAACTGCCAGATGTCTTTCGCGATGAGCTCTTCCGCCAACGTCTTGAACTGTGCCAATGCGTCTTCACCGCGGGCAGAACTCAACAGCCCTTGCGTGCACGCGGGAAGGCGATACGTGTACTGCGCCCCAACGCTCGTCAGGTCTCGCTGCTCTTCGACCAAGTCCGCCGCAACCATCTCGTCGCAGACGTCGGCTACGTCTCGCGAATAGGGCCCGTAGTGGTGCAGAACGTACTGGCAATCGAACGGGCACCCGGCCCGCTGGAGGAGGTAGACCACTTTCTGGAGGCGTTTGCGACCTTGCAGCCCCGGCTCGCCTGCCCAGTCCAGTAAAGTCGCTAGCTGCAGCCTCTTCATGACAGTCGCCTCCGTGCGGACATGGGGTGCTCGTATCTTCGGCCGTATGGTGTCCAAGCGATCAGTCTAGGTATCGGGAGAAGTCCTTACAACCGCGGCCCCGCTGGCCCCGCTGACCCATCCTCCGCAATCGCTACTGCTTGCCGGCAGCCACCGGGAACAACTGCTGCACCAATGCCGCGTGCCACTGCCCGCAAGCCGGACAGTGGCACGCGATCCGCAATCGTCACGCCGGTGGTTGCCTGTTCCCTGGCCGGCAGTCTTACCGGGGTTGCATCGACTTAGCGGACATCTACCCGCGGTTAACTTGCCGAGGATGCCTCAACTTTGTTGACATGGGTTTCCGACGAACCTGTTGAGATCGACTTCCGTCGACGCCAACTCGGTTCAGCAACGCTGTGCATCCGTTGCCCTCTCAAGATCCACACCGGGCGGCAGCCTGAGTCAATCGCGATCTTTGGCCACGTGCGCGAAACCGAATTGTTTCAAACCGCCGCGCGCCAATCCCGGTTCCCATGCCGAAAACGGGTGGTTCGCTTCCAACAATTCGGACCGGTCGACCGGCTCAGAAGCCGCTGACGATCGAGCTGACTGTGGTGAAGCCTTGGCCCCAGATCAGCTCCAGCGGGATCGCGGCGTAGAGGCCGCGGGTGAAGACCTGCTCGATGAACTCGTCGGCGACCTCGATCGGCGATTTGGGGATCAGCACGATGTCGCCGTCGTTCAGCCAGATCTCGTCCGCCGGCACGGGCCGCTTGCCGTACAGCGCGCCGCGGAGGTCGAGCATGGTCGCCATCAGCCGCCAGTCGTCGCCGCGGCGGAAGACCACAACCTGCCGCAGGTTGGCGCCCACGTTCCACCCGCCCGCCTGGGCGATCGACTGCATCGTGGTGGTCGGTCCGGTGAGCTCGAACTGACCCGGCTGGGCGACCTCGCCGAGCACGTAGACGAACCGCGGGGCGCGGACTTGCAGGTCGACCGTCACCGAGACGCCCGGGATGGTCATCGCGTAGCGGGCGTCGATCTCCTGCTTGGCCTCTTGGAGGGTGAGGCCTTGCACGTAAACGCTTCCTAACGCCGGCAGCTGGATCGTGCCCGCCGGTGTGACGCGGGAGTTGATCTGCCGCCCGCCGAGCTGTCCGCCTCGGCTGTCGACCGTGTCGAGCAGGTCCTCCAAGCGGGTGTTCACCTGGACCGGGGTGACCGTGATCGCGGGGACGTTGTAGTACTTCTCGAAGCGGGTCTCGAGGTCCTCTTGCAGCGTTACCAGCCGACGGCCGGCGGCGGGCACGCGGCCCACCAGCGGCAGCGTGATCATCCCGTCCGGCTGGACCACGACCTCGCGGCTGAGGCTGTCCTCGGCGCTGCCCTGTTGGGCTCCCGACCCCCCTCCGGCCGAACTGCCCGCGGTGAGCGACTCAACGCGCACCCGGTCGCCCACCTGCAGCTGGTACGGGCGGGAGAGGACTTCGCGGGTGCGGAGGTAGAAGATGGCGAGGGTGTCGTCGACTCGCAGGCGGTACTCCGGCACGTGGGCCGTGCGGGCGTGGCCGACGTACTCGCCCTGGGCGTAACGCTGCCAATCGATGTCGCCGCGCGAGTCCCATCCGACCTCGCCCGTCACGCCACACGGGCCGCAGGCGGAGAGGCTATCGACGCCCCAGATGCGGTGCGGCGCCGCCGGGTTGTCGCACGCGCAGGGCGTCGGGGCGGCGCGGGGCGCGGGGCAAACGGCCTGGGGCGCGGGTTCGCAAGCGGCGCCGGGCGCGAGCATGGCCGGCGGTGCGGCGAGCGTCGGCGCAGCGATCGCCAGCAACACGATGTGTGTCAGCGGAACGATCGTTGAACGGCTCATAACGGCTCTCATAGCGGGTCGGGTCAGCGGACGATCCGTTGCGGTTGCGAAGCGACCGGAGTCGCCGGGGCGTACGGCGTGGGCGCCGGGGCGCCGCTGGACCAGCCGAGCTTCTGCTTCGTGTCACGCCAGAAGCCGGACCAACTGCGCGACGGCTGGGCTGGCGGCGCGGGCTGCTCGTACACGACCGGCGCGGCGACCGGCCTCGCGGGCGGGGTGGCGTAGGCGACCGCGTTGGGGTCGGCCCGGCGGAAGGCGTCGGGCGAGACCCACTGCACGCCGTGCCGTCTGGAGACGTCGCCCGCGGCGCGCTCCTGCTGGGCGAGCTGGTCGCTCTGCTGCTGGGAGAGGACCGCCGCGCCGGCGTGGCCCAGGCGGCTCTCGATCTTCGCCAGGTTGGCGTGGACGGTCGCGATGGCGGTCGGCTGCGCGGCGGCTCGGCGGAGGACCTCACGCGCCTGCTGGTAGCGGCCGGCGCTGGCGAGCCGCACGCCCAACTCGTTCGCAGCCAGGTAGTTCTCGCGGTGCGTGTCGACCGCGGCTCGGTACATGACCAGGCTCTTGCGGCCCGCGTTCGGGTCGCTCGATTGCGCCTCGAGCCGCGTGTAGGTCTTGCCCAGCCCGTACAGCGCCATCGAGCCCGAGGGCTCGCCGGCGACCGCTTCGGCGAGCCGCTCGGCCGCGTGCTGCGAGTAGCGGGCGATCGCCTCGTGCGGCGCGGCGGGCTTTGCCTCGGTCACGAGGCCGAGGCCGTGCGAAGCGGCGATCGCCGCCACGTCCAGCTCCGCCTCGAGCGCGTCGCCACGCGGCACGAAGTCGTCGGCGTCGTCGAGCGTGCGGAGCCCCTCGGCGAGCGCGGTGGCGTGACGCGACGAGCCCTCCTCGGCGTCCTTCGCCAGGGCGATCCGCCGCAACACGGCAACGAACCGCGAGCGGGCCGCGTACACGGCGCCCGACTTGCCGAGCTGGAAGGCCGAGCGGACCTCGCCGGTGAGCCGGCGGCTCAGGTCGTTGGTCGAGTTTGTGTAGTTCAGCAACGCCTCACGATCGACCACCGGCGGCTCGGGGCGGGCGACAGGCGGCGTGATCTCTTCGGCGAGTCCCTCGCTGGCGAGGTCGGCCAGCGGTTCACCGGGCATGTCGAAGAGCGCACCCCCCGGCTCCCAGCCGATCGGCGGTTTGCCGGCGGAAGCCATGAAAGCGGGGCCCGGCTGGTCGCCCACCACATCGACCCCTGGGGTCTGGCCCGCCTCGGTCGGGATCGGCGGGAGCGAGTCGTCCTCGGGCGGCCCGGTGGCCGCGGGGTTGTGGATGGTGATCGGCCCGACGACGGCGTTGTCGGTCGAAGGTTCGCTGCTGGCGATCGCTTCTTCAGCCGGCTCGTTCAGCGGTTCCGGCTCGACGTAGACCGGAGCGGGCGCCGGCCGGTGCGGAGCGAGCAGCGGCCCCGCGTGCACCGGGGTGAACGCCTCGGGTGGCAGGTGGTAGGAGCCCGCCAAGCCGTCCGACGCCGCAAGCGACTCCGCCCGCCAGACGGGAGGAGTCGCTTGCGGCGAAGACTCGGGTACCGAGGGCCGCAGCGCGAGCAGCAACAACGCGGCCCCTGCGAGGCACGCGGTCAGCATCACCCCGCCCGCGGCAGCGGCGAGGCGGAGGGCGGCGCGCTTGGGGTTCGCGGCTTCCATGCGGCGGGCTTGTCGTCGTCGTACACGCGGCGCGGCGGCGTCCTTGCCGTCGGCTCTTGGGAAACGGCCGACCTCCGGCACACGGCCGAGGGGGCGCTTCGTCCGTTGTTGGTTCGTCCCCGCGCAGCCGGGGCGACTAGCAAAACCGGACCGTGCGGCCCCCCCTCTGCTAGCCTCGGGCGTTGCAACCCGCACAGGTTGCCCCCCCGGCGCCAGCACCGGGGGCGCTAGAAGAGCTTTTTCTGCCGTTCGGGCTCAAGCGGCTCCGCGTTGTGCCCGCGGGAACGGAGTTCCTCAACAAACGACCGCGGCCCGTGCGTGCACAGCACGAGGCGGGGCTCGACCCGATCGACGATCTCCAGCAGCTCGGTGAAGTCGGCGTGGTCCGAGAGGGGCAGCGCGTGATCGACATCCAGCCGGTAGGGCGCCCCCGCTGCCGCCGCCCAGCCGGTCACGGCGATCGAGGTCACCGGGCCCAGTTCACGAAGGCGGTGGTCCTTCATCGTCTTGGGCAGCGTCACCACGGCGTGGCCGGCGAGGGGGCGGCCGCCGTACAGCGCGACGCCCGCCTCGCCCGTGCCGAGCTCGACGCCGCACGCCTCGTAGACCCGGCTCATCTCCCAGACCCGCGGGTGCTGCAGCACCGGCACGCCGTGCGTGGTGAGGATCTTAGTGACCTCTTGGCTCTTGCCGAGGGCGTACGCGTGGACGACCGGCGTGCGGCCCTCGGCGAACGCCGTGTGCACCGTCCCGAGCAGCCGTTCGATCGTCTCGCGGCGGGGCGGCAGGCGGTAGTCGGGTCGGCCGAAGGTCGACTCCATGACCAGCGTGTCGGCGTGGCGCGGCTCGGCGGGGGCCGCGGTGAGCGACTCGCCCAGCTTGAAATCGCCCGTGTAGAGCAGCGATTGGTCCCCGTCCTCGGCCAGCAGCATCGCCGAGCCGAGGCAGTGCCCGGCGCCCAGGGCGGTGAGCCGGAGCCCGCCGAACTCGATCGCCTCGCCGAGGCGCATCTCGTGGACCGGACGCTTGCCGAGGCGGGCCTGGTACAGCCGGCCGGTCTCGGGCGTGCAGAGGGCCAACTCGTGCCGGGCCATGTGGTCGGCGTGGGCGTGCGAAACGAACGACCGCGGCTGCCGCCGGCGCACATCGACCCACAGGCGGGGGCGGGTCAGCAGGAGGCCGTCTTCGTAGGCGTGCAAGGGAGCGAGGGTGTCGGGGGGAAGGCGGCGGGCCGATAGAAGCCCATAATGCTACCCGATTCCTCGCTCCCCATTCTCTCCTGGCTCCGCCATGTCGCTCGTCGAGATCCTCGTGCTGGCGGTCGTGCAGGGCCTCACCGAGTTCCTGCCGGTCAGCTCGTCGGGCCACTTGGTGGTCGCCAACGCGCTGCTCGAACGCCTCGGCATGCCACCGACGCAGGACCTTATCGAGGTGAGCATCGCCCTGCACCTGGGGACGCTGGCGAGCGTGCTGGTCTATTACCGTGAGGAGATCACCCGGCTGCTGGGAGAGGACCGGCGCGTGATCCCGCTGCTGATCGCCGGCACGATCCCCGCGGCGATCGTCGGCGTGGGGATCAAGAAGGGGCTGCCCGACGCCACCGCGGACGGCATCCTGGAGAACGTGCTGGTCGCGGGGCTCATGTTCCCGGTGACCGCGATGATCCTGATCGCCGCGTCGCGTCGCACGCCCGGCGAGACGCCCTACCAGCAACTCACGTGGGGCAAGACGCTCGCCATCGGCGCCGCGCAGGCCTTCGCCATCCTGCCGGGGATCAGCCGATCCGGCTCGACCATCGCCGCCGGCCTGGGCGTGGGGCTCGACCGCGAGAGCGCCTCGACGTTTGCCTTCCTGCTGGCGATCCCGGCGATCCTCGGCGCCGGCGTGCTGGAGGGGCTCGATATCTTGGAGACCGGATCCACCGGCACGCCGATCGGCCTGTTGGCGATCGGCTTTGCGATCTCGTTCGCGGTCGGCTACGCGGCGCTCGCGTTGCTGATCCAGTTCGTGAAGCGGGGCCGCCTGGCCGTGTTCGCTTGGTACCTGATCCCGCTCGGCGTGGCGGTCGTCCTCTGGCGGCTGTACGGATGAACGACGACTGGCCCGACTACGAGCTGATCGACTTCGGCGCCGGCCGCCGGCTGGAGCGGTTCGGCGAGCTGGTGCTCGACCGCCCCTGCCCGGCGGCGGTCGATGAGCGGAAGCAGCTCCCCGACGCCTGGCGCGAGGCGGTCGCGCGCTACGGCGGCGACCGCGCGGCGGACGGCGCGTGGAAGCCGAAGCCGACCAAGTGGGCCAATGGCCACACGTGCCGCGTCCCCCTGGGCGCGGACCGCGCGATGACGCTTGGCGTCACGCCGACGCCCGCCGGGCAGGTCGGCCTGTTCCCCGAGCAGCTGAGCAACTGGCGGTGGATCGCCGAGCGGACGGCCCGCCTCGTCGCGGCCGACCCGGACAACCCGCCCCGCGTGCTGAACCTGTTCGCCTACACCGGCGGGAGCACGCTCGCGGCGGCGGCGGCGGGCGCGGTGGTGACGCACGTCGACGCGTCGAAGCCCTCGGTCGCCTTGGCACGTGAGAATGCGGAACGCTCGGGCTTGGCCGAGGCGCCGATCCGCTGGATCGTGGAGGACGCCGTCCGGTACTGCCAGCGCGAGGTGAAGCGGGGCGCCCGCTACGACGCGGTCGTCCTCGACCCGCCCAGTTACGGCCACGGCCCGAAGGGCGAGGCGTGGCGGTTGGAACGCAATCTGCCTGAGCTGCTGGGGCTGTGCGCCGAGCTGGTGGAGCGGGCCCCGCGATTCTTTCTCGCGACGTGCCACACGCCCGGCGTCGGCCCGGCCGAGCTGTCCGCCTACCTGTCCGACGCGGTCGTCGGCCACTGCGGCCAGCCCCCGGCGGACGGCGACATCTGGCTCACGACGCCCGCCGGACGCAAATTAGAAAGCGGCGTTTACGCCCGCTGGCCTCGTTGAGGCGAACCGGGGCTATAATCGAGGTGTCAGCCTATTTAGGAGAACTGATATGACAACGCTACGCGTCACCATGATCGATGATAAGCCGGCGGTCTTTCTGCCGAGCGACTTAGCCGCTCGGCTAGGGGTGGCCGAAGGGAGTGAGATCGTTTTCGACGAGGGCGTTCTACGCCCGTCAGATTCGTTGGCCGATGATCAGCTCGCCATGATGAAGGACGTCATGGTGCGTCGTCGTGAAACCCTGCGACGCTTGGCCGAGTGATGGCGACTCCCGAGCCAATCTGGATCGATCGTAGCGTTGTCCTTGCGGCCCATGAGCTTCAGTTGGAGGAGCATGGAGGACAGCAGGGCTTGCGAGATGAGGGTCTGCTTGAGTCGGCGTTGGGGCGTCCCCGCAATCTCTGGGCATACGGTGATCCCAAGCCCGACTCCCCAGCGCTAGCGGCGGCCTACGCGTTTGGCCTCGCCAAGAACCATCCGTTTCTCGATGGCAACAAGCGGATAGCGGCGGTTGTCTGTGAAGCCTTCCTCAACACGCAAGGCGTGATGCTCTTGGCGTCCGATGACGAGTGGTACAAAGCCGTCCTCGCCCTCGCCGCGGGGGAGACCCCTGAACAGGACTTCGCCGCGTGGTTGCGCGATCACGCCCGGCCGATCGGTTGACGAGTTGAGCGACATGACGAGGCAGGTGATGAACAAGCGTTGGAAGTGGGTTGTCGTGGCCCTAGCGGGGCTCGTCGCCGTTCAGTTGCTGATCGACGGCTTGCACGCGGCGTACGTCGCGGTGTCGCTGCGTTCCTGGGAAGCGTCGGTCGAGCGCGACGCCGACGGCGTGCTCGCCGGGTGCGGTGCGTACAGCCTCCCGGCCGGGGGCGACCGAGAGCCGTCGGGCGGCGTGGCCGTCCTGCTGGTGCATGGCATCAACGCCTCGCCCCGGCATTACGACCTGGTTGCGCCGGCGCTCGCCGAGCGGGGCGTCGCGTGCCGCGTGATGCGGCTGCCCGGTTTCGCCGAACCCCTGCCCGCCTACGCCCAGACGACCTCCGACCGGTGGGTCGCCGAGGTGACGGCCGAGCTGGCGGCGCTCCGGAAGAAGCACGAACGCGTCGGGCTGGTCGCGCACTCGCTGGGGGGCGCCGTCGCGATCCAGACCCTGATTGATCAACCCGAGGCGGCCGACTTCGCGGTGCTGCTCGCGCCGGCGGTGGCGGTCTCCAGCTCGCGGAGCCCGGTCGGCACGACCCGCTTCTGGCACGACTTCGGTCGTACCGTGTTCGTGTTCACCGGGACGCTGCGATCGCCGTACCCGATGGACTGCCGCGACCCCCAGCGGAGCGATCACCCGGGGAGGACGCCCTTCACGCCGATCGCCGTCGTTGAGGAGCTGTTCCGGCTGATGGATCGCAACCGCCCGGAAGCGGAGCGCTTCGTCACGCCGGTGAGCCTCTTCGTGAGCACGACCGACCCGGTTGTCGATACGCCCTCGGCGGAAGCGTACTTCGGAGAGATCGGCTCCGAGGATAAACGCCTGATCGAGTTGGAGCAGAGCGGGCACGCGATCCCGCTCGACCAGGAATGGCAAAGCGTTGTTGATGAGATCGCCGCGCGTTCATTCGAAGCAGCGGATCCGGATGCCGCAGGAGATCAGAGCCGGGCCTCGAGTGCGGCCTCGAGCTCCTTGACCGAGTGACCCCGCCACACGCTGATCCCCTCGGGATCGAAGAGGATGTAAGTCGGGATCATGGTGATGCTGAGCTGATCGTTCACCATGCCGGCGCCGTACGCGACCGGCCAGTCGACCCCCTCGAACCGATTGACGGTCGCCTCGATCGTGTCGAGCATCGAACCCGGTTCGGAGGTGACGCCGACGATCTCGACGCCGCGGTCCTTCCAGCGCCCGTACAGGTCGGCCAGCTTCGGCATCGACATCAGGCAGGGGCGGCAGAAGGTCGCCCACGAATCGACGACGACCCACTGGCCGCTGAGGTCGGCTCTGACGAGGCCCGCGCCCCCCGTGTTGAGCCAACCCTCGGCGCGCAGCTCGGGGAGCGGCATCGGCGGGGTCGATCCGCCGAGGTCCGTGGGGCGGGTGAAACGCTCGAGCAGCACCGCTCCGACAACGATCGCCAGCACGATGGCCGCCAGCCCCAACGGGCCGTCGAAGCCTCCTTTGCTCTGACCCGACTCGCTCACTCGATCCTTCTCCGCAACAGGATGGTCTCCGCCACGTTGGCGTCTTCGCCGGGCCGGAAGGCGACCGGGCGCGTCCGGTCGACCAGGTAGAACCCACGATGACGTTGGTTCTGGCCCGTGTCGAGGTCCAATTCTTGGCCGAGCGTCCAGCCGTCGGGGTAGTTGCGGAAGAAGAAGTCGCGTTGGGTGCGTTGGGCGTCGGTCAGCGGGCTGTTGTTGACGTCGTTGTAGGTGTAAACGCCGTCCCCGTTGGCGTCGTCCATGCCGTACCGCGTGGCGAGGACCGGGTTCTGGTTGGCCGGCTTCACCTCGAAGAACCCGACCGTGATCCAGACCGCGTAGCAGTTCGACCGCGTGGTCGCCTGGCTCGAGAGCCTCTGGATGGGCGAGAAACGCGTCGTCGCGTTCCGCTCGGTGTCGAGCGAGGGCTCGATCGTCGCCCCGGAGAACAGCGGCACCGGGTTCGCCCGTTTGCTGATTTCGCAGTTATGCACAAAGTCCGCCACCGACTGCCGCGGCGACACCTCGCGTGAGTTGGTGTCGGTCGGGTGGGGACGCATTGCGTCGAGCAGCAGCGTGTCGGGCAGCGCACCGCGCCGGCCGTTGGCGTCTTGGAATCGGGCTAGCACCACGTCGGCGTTCAAGCGGTCGCCGACCGGTTGGCCCGGTGGGTTGGCGACCCGGCCGCCACCGAGCTGCAGGGTCAGCGAGCCCGCCTCGCCGGCGTCGTCGCGGACGCCGTCGTTGTTGGCGATCGTATCCGTGTTACTGTCCTTCTTCACGGTCCGTTCGTCCACGCCGCGGCGGCCCCACGCGCCGTCGGCGCCGGGGGAGAGCGGGTGCGCTCGCAGCAGCGTCGCGTCGACGCCCGTCTGCACCATGTGCGCGAGCGGCACGTTGGCGCCCTCACCGGGGGCACGGAATGGGTTCGCGAACAGCGTCGGGAAAGCCGGGTGCATCCGCCGGGGCGAGTAATCGACCTGGTTCTGCCGGTCCGACCCGAGGGTGAATGAATCGTCGCCCGGATCGACCGTCGGATCGAAGGTCGGCTGAACGTACCCGCGGCGGCTGAGCGCCACGTCGCGCCACGCCGGGCCGAGGTGGCCCATCTTCAGCAGATCGGCGTTGTTGTAATCGATCTCCGACGCGTCCTGGTTGCGGTGCATGAGGCCGTCGTAGACCTCCGACCAGTAATCGGCTAGCCGCGGGCGGTCGGTCGTGTTGTTGAATCCGCCATCGTTTTGTCCGTTGCCGGCATTGTCGATGCGGACCGCTTCCGTTGCGTCCCGGCGGCCGACGATCGTGTTGAGGTTCACCCGCCCCGGCTCGCGGTAGCGGTTCACCCGGTTGTACGGCGCGGCGAGCGACGCCCGCGGGTCCTCCGGATCGATCCCCGCCGAGCCGAACACGTCCGCGTTAAGCAGCGTGTCGGTCCCGACGAACCGCGAAGGGACGTGCACGTAGTCGAGCAACCGGTAGAAGTGCGCGGCGCCCCGGGGGGATTCCTCCCAGCCGCTGGCGGCGATCTCGTCGGTGAAATCTTCGTAGTAGGCGGGGAACCGCGCGGTCTGGAAGAAGTTGATCAGGTGGCCGAAGTTGCCGAGCATCTCGCGGAATCGCAGGTCGTTCGTTGCCGCGGCGTTCAGCGAGTTGTTCGTGTCGGCGGGCGTTCCGTCGTCGTCGTAGGCTCCGTTGAAGGTGGTGCCCGCGTTCAACTGGCTGAGCTCGTAGTCCCTCCCGTCGTGGAAGACGGCGGCCTCGCCGTTGTACGGGTTGACCTGCGTGTCGTGCAGGAAGCCGGGCATCTGCGTGTGCAACCAGTTGTAGGTCGAGTAGTAGCTGAGCATCCGCGAGCCGCCCCACACGGGGACCTGCATCAGCTCGCCCGCGCTCGCGAACGGCCGGTTCGGCCAAGCGAACTCGGGCGTGGTGACCGTTTCGCGGAGCAACGCGGGATCGACCGGGCGACCATCCGTGCCGATGTTGACTGGGGCGTTGTTCACCTCAGCGGCGCCGAGCAGATCGCCGCCCGACAGGTCGCCATCGAGGTCAATCGCTTCGTGCACCCCATCGGCAACGCCCTCCTGGAGCCAGCTCAGGCCACTCGACGAGTAAAACTCGCCCATGAGCCAACTCGGGAAGCCGAGGGTCATCCGCCAGGGGAAGTCGATGACGTGCTCTTCGTAGCCGCGGAACTGCGCTTCCTCGAAGCTGAGATCGTAGTTGCCGACGACATCGGTGTCCGCGTCTCCACCGAGATCGACACCATCGATGATTCCACCATCTGCCTTGACGCTGTCGTTGTCGGTGACTGCGTAGCCCGAGCGCTCCGAGCCGTACACGGTCTCGTAAAGGATCTCACTCACGGTCGCTCCCTGGCTCTGACGCCAGAGCAACCGCGAGGGCTGGAAGTCCCAGAGCAGCGCGAAAGGCCCGAGGGGCCGGTCACGCTCGTTGGACGAGAAGCCGATGACCGTTTCAGGATCCCCCCCCACACCGGGAAGGGGGCGTTCGCGGCGGTGGCGGCGTTCAGGGCCGTAGTCTTGCGAGGATCCACCACCCGAGGTCACCGTGGGCACGTGGACGTGCTCGGTCGAGGCGGCCGCTTGGCCGACCTGGTCCGCTTCGCCCTCGCTGTAGCTGTTGAACGCCGTGACGTCGAGCGCCTGGGCATCGACCGGCAGGTAGGGGTTCACGGGCAGGGTCGGGTCGTGCTGCGGGTTCGGATCGCCAGTCACCCGCATCGGCGGCGGGTTCCAGGGCAAGAGCGGGTTGGACAACCGCTCGAGGTGCATCGCCCGATAGTTGGGCGTCGTTTGGTTCTCGATCAACTCGGGCTCAAGGTCGAATGGGCTGTCGAACGCGGCGCCGCGCACGCTGTCCTTGAAGTAACCCTCGGCCGGCCGGCCCGTGTCCCGTAAACCGTCCACGTTCGGCTCGAAGAGGCGATCGAGGCTCGGGTCGAGTTCCAGTTGGCGGATGAGGTACTGGTCGAGCGGCTCCGAGATCGAGAAGTGATCGATCGGGATCGAGATCACCGGCGGGATCGTCCGTTCCGCTGAGGAACCAGACTCGGGTGAGACGGTGATGTTGAACCCACTGCCACCGCTTAGAAGCGTCTGCGAGTCGAGATAACCGTTCATCCGCACCGCGAACTGGTGCACATTGTCGTTCGGGGACGGGATCATCTCGAATCGCCGCAGCGAAGCCTGCGGGGTCGGCACGTCCGGGTTGGGCACGATGAACTCGTCGCCGACTCCGGGTCCACTCACGGTGTCTGCGGCCTGCTGCGAGACCAGAGTGGTGAAGCGCCGATAGAGCAGGTTGCTATCGGTCCCTGTGAAGCTTGAACGATCCGCCCTTGGAGCCACGGTGGCCGAGTCGGGGAGATCGAACTCGTAGACCGGTCCGGAAGTGCCGATCACCGCCCGGCGGCCCGGCAGCAACGGCGCGAGCGTGATCGATCCGACCCGGTCCGCGGCGTCATCGGCCAACAGATCGAGCGAGGCGAACTTGCTGATGCGCACCTCCAGCACCTTGTCTTTGTCGCTAAGCTCGTCGGTCGGCCTCTCCGCGATCGAGACCCCAACATCTGGTCTTTTGAGTTCGGTCGTTTGCACTTCGCCGGAGACAACCGGGATCTGATAACTCAATATGGGGATACGGAAGCCCGGATCATTCAAATTGGGCAGCGGCGCCGCATCACCCAAGATACGGCCATTAAGATTATCGCTCGTTGGAGTACCAAAGGACTCTCCCTTTAGGATCTGCCCGTTTGGGCTCGTCATGTAGAACACCCGCTCGATGAAGCGAGTAGGCTTCAACAGGATGGTGCGGTCGACGACGCGGATATTCGGCTTGGGGGTTCCCGGCGCGCTGTCGTCGGGGCGTCCCGAGTCGCGCCCGTCCTCGCGGCTCGACAGGACGAACTCCGAACGCGCTGGCGCGCCCGGCTGGGCGAAACGGTCGAACGTCGGGAACGACGGGTCCGCGAGGCGGGACGGCTGGGCGATCACGCCGACCGCGATGGCTAGCCCATCGGCGTCATTCACCCCCTGCCGGATATTGTTTTCATTCGTGGCGAGGTTCAAGAACGCTTCCACCGCCTGATCGAACCAGAGGTCGGAGTAGGCCCGCTGCAAGACGGGGGCGTTGCGATCCTCGATGTTGCCGTACGCGGTCGCCGGTTCTTCAACGGCTGCGGGCAGGGTCGGAGCCCGATACACCGAAGGACCGCCGGCCAAGTACTCGCCGAGATAGTCGTTGGCGCCTTCGACTCCCTCGGTCTCGTTCAAGCGGTTTGGCGGGTCGTCCGAAGCTTGCTTCAGGTCGGCCAGGGGACCGGCATCGAGGGCGACACTGATTGCCTCGCTCAGGTTGGGCGAGATCGACGCGTTCCGCAGCACCGGGTGCTCTTCGACGCACGCCAGACGCCAGACGGGGGAGCGGGTTTGCTGGAATGGCGAATCGATATCTCTCGGGTCGCCGCTGGGGTCCGCCGGGAGGTTGGACAGCCGGTCGAAGCGGACGCCGCCGAACGGCACCAGCACACCATCACGGCCGACGTGCGAATAGAACTCCGCGGGGCGCTGGACGCCGTCGGTCCACGGGTTGAACGCTTCGAGGTAGACGTAGCCCTTCGGCTTGCGGAGCTGGTCGAGGTCATCGTCCTTGTCACCGCCCAGCTGGCCGCCGCCCGCGTCGAGATCCTCCAACCGCCGGTCGTGCCAGGCGAGGCCCTCGGTGAGGATCGCCTCGGGGCGCTCGGCGCCCCAGACCACGCCGCGGGTCCGGTCGAGCAGACTCAATCGCCGCGGCACGAGAACATCCATCGCCGAATCGGGCCGCAGAGATAAATCGACCGGGTCGATCGTGAAGTTGCCGCCGTTGTACGGGCTGACCGTCGAGTCGATCGCCACGCCCGGGGCGGTGAAGCCGGTCGCTTCGGCGAGCCGCACTTGCGTGTAGTTCTCATCGGTCGCCAAGTCGCCGTCGAGCGGGTAGACGACGTCGTCGCTCGGGTCGGCGGTGAGCTGCGTGTCGACGACGTTCCAGCCGTCCCACGGGTTCTCGTCGTACTCGAAGGGGGTCTGGATCGCGTCGGGGTCGCGGAAATCAACCACGTTGATCGCCCACTGCGCGATCATCCGCCGGGTGAGCTTGCGCTGCGCAAGCCGGCGGGCCTCGGCGAGCACCCGGAGGCGGCGTGTTTCATTCGGGCCGTGCGGGCTCACCGACAGGTCGGTGGATGCGTCGGCTTGCACGACGGTGTGATCGCCATCGAAGATGGTGCCTGCCAGCCAAAAGGCGATGCTGGATTCAGGAGCGGGCAGTAAGGGGACGGCGGTAGGGTCTACCCACGCACCACTGAGGGGGTCGAGGTAGTGGACGACCTGCGGGTCGCTTGAGTCGTACGGGGCCAGGTAGTTCTCGTCGGTCAGCAGCAGCATCAGGCAGTAGAGGTGCCGCGCGTACAGCTGCCGGGCGAGGCGGGCGTCGTCGCGGACGCCGAGGTTGCCCGAGGCGACCACGCCGCCGCGGCCATTGGCGTCGGCGCCGCGCGTGTAGTCGAAGGGGCGGAACTCGTCCGCGTCGCGGAGGCCGTCGCCGTCGTCATCGATCCAGAGGTGATCGACCAGGGGCTCCTGGACGCCATCGCCATCGGCGTCGGTCAGGTCGTCGGGATCGAAGCGGTCGGGCAGCCCATCGGCGTCGGTGTCGAAGTAGAGGACGCCGTCGCCGTCGAGGTCCTGGTCGAAGGTCCCGCTCTTGTTCAGGTCGAGCCACTGACGCACGACCAGTTCCCCCCCCGGGAAGCTGGAGTCGAACAGGTAGGGCTCGCCCGCCTCGGCCGGCTCGTCGACGACGCCGTTGCCGTTGTTGTCGCGGCCGTCGCCCAGCGGCCGGTTCAGGTCCATCCGCACACCGGTGAGCAGCTCGGGAGCGAGCAGGCCGCCGAAGCTGTGAGGCCCGGCGAAGCGGGCCGGGTCTCCTGTTGGGAGGCGGTCGTTGCCATGGAGGATCTGCGAGACCAAAGCCTCCACCAGATTCCGCTGATCGGGTTGGAGCAAAGAGGGCCTTGTGTCCGAGTCACCCGGATCGTCGAACAGGATGCGGTCTTGCCTGAGCAGCTCCAACACCACGCGGTAGCGCAGGTAATCCGTGATCCGCGGCGTCGCGGGCGGGTCCTCGCGCATGATGACGACGTAGTCGTCGCAGCCGGCGAGGTACAGCGTGTCGTAGTCCGCCGTCACCTGATTGGGGTAGGTGTGCTGCTGGGTCGCTGCGTTGTAGCCGACGATGACCTCGTCTCCCTCGTTGATGGTCTCGACTTCATCGGCTTCGTCGATGGCGCCGTCCCCGTCGTCGTCAACGCCGACCACGCCGATGCCCAAGTCGCCGTCGTCGTTCGGGAAGATGGTGTTGCCATTGACCGTGATGACGCGCGGCACGCCGGGCAGGCCGTCGGCGCCCAGCGCGATCCGCTCGGCCCAGTTCTCGTTGGGGGTGGGCAGGTCGAAGCTCTCGGTCGTGACCACGCGGCGGTTGATGGCCGCCTTCGCCGCGGCGACGACGTTTTCGAGGGTGCTCGGGGTGGCGGTCTGCGTGTCGACCGGGGCGGGCGTTCCGTTCTGGATCTGGGTGTTGATCTGGTAGCTCGCGGCGAGCTTCTCGGGGTCGAAGCTGTCGACGATCTCCCACAGGCGATCGGGCAGCTTGCCCGC
The DNA here is from genome assembly GCA_007745835.1 of Planctomycetes bacterium MalM25. Lineage (NCBI taxonomy): Bacteria > Pseudomonadati > Planctomycetota > Planctomycetes bacterium MalM25. The sequence goes on along the minus strand of CP036424.1, from coordinate 4,664,337 downwards.
GTCGACGTCGAAGGCGCGGAGCAGCCGTTCCAACTCGGCCGGCGAGAAGGGGGCGTCGTCCACCAGCGGCGCCGCGAAGGCGTCGACCTCGCCGTTGTCGTCGGCGTCGTACGTTAGACGGATGGCCGTGGCGCTGACCGGCGCCAGCCGGCGGGCGGCGACCGACAGGTCGAGCTCGTAGGGGGAGTCATCGATCCCGTTGTTCGGATCGCCACGCCAGGTCATCGTGTCGTCCGGGTCCAGCGTACCCGCGGTCCTGGCGTCGAACGCGTAGAAGTTGGCTGCCGAGATCGGTTCGCCAACCGGGGCGCCGGCGGCGGAGAGGCCAGCGCCGTAACGCCCTCGCAGGTCGGCCGCCGAGCTGAAGCCGCTGGGGCGGTCGAAGAGCAGGCCCTCGTGGAATGGGTAGCCGAACATCTCGAGCGGGGTCCGCTCGTCACGCGTGCCCGGGATCGGATTCGGCAGGGTCACGAAGGTGCGGCCCGGCGTGGTGAGCCGCACCCCGTGCGGGTTGCCATTCTGATCAGTCGCCGTCAGGCCTTGGACGAAGCCGGTCCCGTAGCGACCGAACTCGACCGAGCCCCCCAGCGCCGCCGCGACCGTCCGCGCCGGGGTCCCCAGGGTCGGGTCCGGCCGGCCCTGCAACAGGCGGGCGTAGTCGTCGTACTGGGCGTCGCCCAGGAACGCGGCCGAGGCGCTGAAGTAGTTGTCGCGAGGCAGCGATGGCGAGAGGACCGGACGCAGGGAGGTCTCCGCGACGCCCCAGCCGGCGCCCTCGGGGAGCTGGTCGCTCGAAAACAGCGAGGCCCCCGCCGCGTAATCCTGCGCCAGGTTCTGTTGCAGGGTGGCCCCGTTCTGCGTGGACGCGTCGAGGAAGTTCTCGGCCAGGTGCTCTTCGCCGCCGTGGGCGTTGAGGTTCAGGCGTCCGTCGAGGTCCTCGACGAGCATCGCCACGAGCGGCTTGTACCAGCGGCCGTCCTCGGTCTGCTGGACCGGCAGGCCGAGATCGACCCACACGCTGTCGGGCACGCCGTCGCCGTCGTTGTCGACGTCCCACGGCCCGACCGCTTCCCAGTAAGGGAAGGTGATCTCGTCGTCGGTCGGGTCGCTAGGCGTCTGCCGATCGTTAACGAGCGTGCCGCTGTTCAGCACGTTTCGGAGCGTGTTGGTGGTGTAGCGCGAGAGCGGGTTGCTGCCGTCGAACTCCGGGTGGTCCTCCCGCAGCGGCCGGAGGAGGAACTTCCGCTTGATGCCGGCGATCACGGCGGCGTCGGCTGCGCCGAGGCCATGCTGAGGAGCCCCGTTGGCGCCGTACGGCTCCAGGATCGCGCGGACGCGGTCGCTGTCATTATTGACCACTCCACGCAGCCACTCGCTGTTCCACAGCCGGTGGAACCAGAAGTTGGCTAGCGCTGGCCGGTGGTACGACGGGATCGTCACCCCCTCCAGGTCGAGATAGGCGGGCGGAGGCTCGCTAGTGGGGCTGTTGTTTCTTAAGTAGTACGCGTCCGGGTCGAGGGAAGCGCCCGACGAATCGACCACTCGACCGCGCAGACGCGGTTCCAGCGCCTGCGAGGCGAGCGCCATGTTTTGCGTGTCGGGCGCGTCGTACGACTCGTCGGTGTCGCCGGAGCCGGCAAACCCGCTGTAGAGCGGTGCGTTCAGCGTCGGGTCGTAGGTTGGACTAGCCGGCCCAACATAACCGCGGGTTAATGGGACGAAATCGCTTCCCAAGTAGACTCCTCCCGGGGTGCCTGGTTTGCTCCAGGGATCGACCCCCAACGAGGGATTGAGCGCCACATTCGCCGGCTCGAAGTACTGCACGGGATTGGGGATCAAGGCTCTTTCGAGCCCGTATCCTGTTGCGCTGCCCGCGCCCATCTCGACGAACTCGAGCGCCGACAGCCGCGGTGCGGGGGCGCCGTTAGAGATGTCGTGCGACATCGCGAGCGGGTTGAGCCCGACCCCGGCGCCGTTGAAGGGGCGGCCGTTGACGATGAAGCGGTGGCCGAGCGCCGAGTTGGCGGGGACGTCGCTCTGGACCAGGTCGGTGAGGCCGTACTGCGGGGTCGCGTAGTCGAACCGCGCCGCGGCGAGCGGCTTGCCGTCGTTCCGTCGGGGCGCCATCACGCGCCACCGCGAGACGACCACCCGCTTGTCGCTGTTGTTGTTGATGTTGCGGGCGAAGAGGAAGTCGTAATCGAGCACGCGCACCGAGTCGCCCCGGCAGGGGCCGTCGAGCATCGTCAGCAGGCACCCCTCGTAGTAGCCGTCGATCGTGGACATCTGGTGCTCGACCGGCAGCCCGTCGGCGCCGAACTCCAGCCCGACCGCGTTGTGGTCGCCAAGCCGGTCCACGTCGCCCAGGTCGACCTGTTGCAGGTCCGCCACATAGAACTCGATGACCTGGCCCCGCGTCGGCCCGAGGCTCTCCTCGGTATCAGCGGGCTGAACGAGGGGGTCGATCCCGGCGTAGCGGGGCAGGGTTGGTAAAAGAGTGCCGTTCGGGTCGCGGATGAGTCCCACATTGCCGTCGCCGGCCACGGCCCCAAAGCCTGCGGCCGCGTTGTTCATCGTGATCCGTCCCACGAAGCCGTCCACGCCGTACAGGTCGCGGAGCAGGCTGTGGTGGCGGATGACGGAGCTGGGGTTGTTGGTGTCGCGCACCAGCTGCATCAGCGCGCGCTCCAGCAGGTCGGCGGGCTGGAACGTGGAGCGGTTCGCCTTCTCGACCACCTTCGATTGGGTGCGGTACTGGCCGCTGGTGATCAGGAAGGTCGTGCCGACCAGCAGGAACAACACCAGCATGCTGAGCACGACCAGCAGCAGCACGCCCCGGCGGTCGGCGGCGCGTTGGGTGCGCAGCTGACGGCGGCGGAGGCGGTCACGTCGCAAGGCGCCTGACATGGCTCTTCTCTCTCTCATCGACGGCCCACGCCTTGCCCCGGCGTGGGCGGGTGAATCGGTTCAGCTAGCGGAGCGTGCGGGCGCGGTCAGTCGATCGACCACTCGGACCCGGACTCCAGCCGCATCGTTTTCGTGTGCACCGCGACCGCGCCCGGCAGGATCGCGACCCGCAGGTCGTTGGACAGACGCGTCCCGAGTGGCGGCTCGCCGGGATTGCCGCCGAGCTCGAGGTTGTTCGCCTGCTGCCACGGCCAATCGGGGCCACGCAGCGCCACGAGGATCTGCTTGTCGCGGTCGAGGGTCGGCTGACCCCCCGGCAGCGTCGGCTGCCCGGTGTCTTCGATGTTCAGGACGCGGCACCACCGCACCGCGAGTTGCGGCCGGGTGTTGGTGCTCAGCGGGTGCGGTCCGACGACCATCACGTACTGGCCGGCGCGGAGGTCCTCGAAGGGGCTCGGCTCGGGATCGACCCCCCCTTCGGCCACCGACGGTCGGCGGGTGAGCAGCAGCTCCCCGCCGCTGGGGCCCGCGGTGGCGACCCGCGCCGTGACGAGGCGTTCTGCCTCGGCGGTCGCTTGCAGGCCCCGGGCCGCGGTCCGCTTGTGGAACACGACGACCGACACCTCCACCGGGTAGGCATCGGGACGTGTCACCAACGCGTCGCGTGCCGTCGAGGAACTCGGCGCGACGCTGATGATCCACGAGTAGTCCCCTTGAGATTGCCGTGACGAGGCGAAATAGTCGCCTGTGCCCGGCGTCCAGTTCTGCCAACGCTGGCGGACCGGGTCGTCCCCGCTTACCGGGAAGTGCTGCGCCAAGTCGTCCGCCGCCGAGAAGAACTCGCGGGCAAGGGGTTCTTGGAGCTTGAAGGAGGGGCTGTTCAGGACGCCCGCAGAATGTACTGGCGTAACACGGCGTACCGGCCAGTAGGCTCCCACGGAGTGCCAAGGGTTCCACTGTGAGTTGGCGAACTCGAAAGGCCCAATAAAGCCAGGGAAGTGACGCGTGGGGAACGAACTCTCCGGGTCGCCCACGATGTTGGTGTACGATCCGAGTTGATCGTCGTCCAACGCACCAGCCAGTCCGATAGGGTCGATCACAAAGGCGTCACCGAACGCGGCAGAACGCAGGGTTGACCCCATCATCGAACTGTTCATCATCTCACCGGTTTGACCAACCGAGGCCTGCCTTAGGCCTAGTCGGCTGTTGTTTGTCCCGGTGTCGCCGTCGGACAGCTGCATGAAAGCGCCATTTTGGATGCTGTTATCCAGAGTGGCGGGTGAGTCGCTGAGGTCGATGCTCACGTCATTAATGTCGTGTACGACCCAGCTTTCCGGGTCGAGGTAGCCGCGGACGATGGCGTCGTCGAGCGCCGCCTGGGCGATGGCGCCCCCGCGGTCAGCGATGTCACCCGTCTGCATGTAATGACCGCCCACCGGGAAGATGGCGGCCACTCCCAGCAGGCCGATCATCAGGATGCCCATGGCGATCAGCACCTCGGCGAGCGTCACCGCGCGGCGAGTGGCGTGGTGTTTCGGATTGGCCGGATAGCCGTTCATAAAGTCTCGCGAATCGTTGTGGACTCTGCCCCTCACGTTCATCGTTCCATCCCCCGGGTCAGCGACCGCCCGACACGCTGCGGCGTGGGGCGTTCTCGAGGGCGGCGCCGAGCTGTTCGCCCAGCGTGACGGTCCCGTCGCCGTTCGTGTCGGCCTCGGACGGGTAGACCGCGCTGTTGCCGATCGACGTGACCGAACCCGAGGTCCCGCCGATCACGACCCACTGGCTCTCCAGGTTCAGCCAATTGTATTGGTCGGTGACCTCGGCGGCTTCCGTTTCGGGAAGCTCGTTGTAGTCCGCCACGTTGATCGGGACCGGCTCGGCGTAGTTCTCGTAGGTCGGCGTCCCGGTCACGCCTTGGGGCGTCGCGGGGATCAGCTCGCGGCGGCCGATCAGCAGCGCCAGGGAGCCGCTCACCGGCTGCGGAACGTCGGTCACGACCGGGTCGCTCGGGGAATTCCTGGAGTGCAGGTTGTGGACGCGGTGGATGTGCCCCTCAGGTGAGAACAGGACCATGAAATCGTCGTTGCGCAACCGGAACGCGGAGCCGTTGTAGTCGTACTCGGGCGGGTAGACCCGCTTGCCGCTGGCGAACACGCTCCCCTGCAGGTCGATCGCCACGCCCGCGGGCAGCTCGAGGGGCTCGCCGCCGGCGAGGGTCGGTTGGCGGTAGATCTTGTAGGGGGCGGGGGCCGTGGCGAGGTAGTTGGCTGTGAAGCGCGGGGTGGTGCTGTTGTCCCATTGCGGCAGGTCCGCGTTCTGGATGCTCTCGGGCCCGGCGATCTCCGCGCCGTTCCAGTTGTGGGTCATCCGCAGAGGCTGTGGGGTCTGGGCCGCTTCCGAGCTGTCGTTGAGCAGACGCACTCGGAAGATCTTGGTCGACGCGGCGCCGCCGCCGGTGACCGCCGTGTTGAAGTAGCCCGCGTAAGGCGAGGCGCCGGGATAAACCGGCAGCGTGTCGTAGGTCACCTGCCCTTCGACGTTCTCCAGAAGCACCACCGTGAAGCCGTTGGCTCCCCCGAGAACGACTTGATCGTAGGGACGCAAGAAACCGTCCGGCAGCAGATCGAACTCGTACCCGGGCGGCAGGCCGGCGCCGTTCGGGGCGCCGTCCGAGTCGAGGTGGACCAGCTGCAGACCGAGGTGCCGGATGCCGTTCGCTTCGCACACGCAGAGCCGCGCCATCGACCCGCTGTCGACGCCCGAGTAGGCGGGCGGGACCTCGACGTAACGCAGCTGTGCGCAGACCGCGTTGTCCTCCGGCTTGTCCGTGTCGGCCGACAGCCGGCGGAAGGCGACGCCGTAGGGGCGTCCCGTCTGGATGGCGCGGGCCTGAGCGCCCTGCAGGTAAGCGTTGACGCTGCGGCTCGCTTCGCGGATCTTCCGCCCCTCCCCGGCCGGGGAGATGATCGGGATGGCGGTCGTGACGAGCGTCGTCAGCAGCACGATCACCACCAGCAGCTCGATCAGCGTCATGCCGCGCGGCGGTGGGGCGTCTTCGATCAGTCGGTTTCCTCGCATCGGTTCGCCTTACGGCTCGGCGTCCGCCTTTTGCCCGGGCGGTCGCGTGTCGCTTGGTGGTTGGCCTCGTGGGGGCTGCCGCTATCAGCGCGTGCGGACGAGCGATCCCGATTGGTGGTTGTTGATGTTGTCGGCGGACGTCTCGAAGTCGATCGCCGTCCCGATCCGTAGGTTGCTGCCCGTCACGCCGTACGGATTGGTGCGGACGAAGTAGTCTGCGGTCGTGGCGCCGCCGGTGGTTCGGGTCAGGCCGTCCGCCAGGCCGGACTCCTCGTCCGCTCCGAGCGAGTAGATCAGCGGGACGAGGCGCCAGCCGCGGGCGGAGGGGGCGTCGTTCGATTCGTCGAACCCCGGCACGTTCGTCTGCGGGTTGTCGATGCGGAACAGGTCGTACGGGCTGTGGTCCGTGAGGATCGCGTTGGTGACCGTGGCGGGCCCGCTGCCGGGTGCGTCGCGCTCCGCGTCGGCGTAGAGGTCCTGGAGGCCGGGCACGCTGAGCTGCGCGTCCGACTCGAAGCCGGGCGCCCAGCGGAGGTACGCGATCGGGTTGCCCCAGCCGTCGAGGAACTCCAGGGCGCCATCGCCGTCGGTGTCGCCGGTGTCGGTCTCCTTGAAGAGCCCCCGCGCCTCGCCGTCACCCGTGGCGTTCATAATCACCAGGTAGAGGCACTCGGCCCCCTGGTTGGTGAGGATGTCGCTGAGTGTATTGGGCTGATTGGTTACAGTGTTGATGTGCGGGTCTGATCCAGACGGTTGTCCTGGGACAATCCGGTTGTAGGTCCGCAAGTACAAGCCCCAAAGGACCGGTGCTTCCGATGTGAAGCGGTTAATGCGATTAGGGTTATCTTTATCCACAGCCTGCTTAGGGTCGATCCAGACCGGGTTTGTGGAGAGTGGCATCCCGATTAGATCGCTCCAGCGATCGGGCATCTCCAGCTTCATAAGCTCACGGAGTGCCGCCAGTCGTGTCGCCGCGCTGCGCTGCTGAGGAGCAAGCCCACCGAGGTACACGCCGGCGAGGTCGGAATACTGGTTGGGAGCTTCAGTATCAACCAGCAGCTGCGCCTCGGCGTTGGGACGCAGCTCGACGCGGCGGGTGCGGTACTCGTCGTAGCGCTCCATCAGCAGCGTGTGGAGGCGCGTGATCATCGAGTTGGTGCGGGCCTCGCGCGCGACGCCGCCGGCGGTCGCCGCCACGCCAAGCAGCAGCGCGCCGAGGATCGCGACGATCGTGATCGCCACGATCAGCTCGATCAGCGTCATGCCCGAAGGCGGAAGGCGGAAGGCGGAAGGCGGACGCGGCTGGCCACGACCGTCCCGCGGGGGGGGCATGGTCATGGTTGATCGTCCTCCAGGGTGGCGCCGGAGGTGAAGTTCGACTGCGTGTCCGCCAGCTCAAGCGTCCACGGGCCCTCGGCGTAGTGGAGGAAGAGGGGCACCGTATTGCTCTGATCGTGGTAGGGTTGCGCGCTGATCAGCCAGTTCGGAAAATCGGGAGCGGTGCGATTGGTCGTGCTCGGCGGGTTCGGGTTGACCATGGGGGTCGAGATCCATTCGTCGTCCGTGCCCGCTTGGAGGATCTGGAACTTGTTGTTGTTCGCGAAGCGGAAGGGGAGCGTCGCCGCCGCGTTGTCCTGCAACTGCTTGATCGCGTGGACATACGAGAGCTGCGCGAGCACGTCCGCGTCGGGGCCGCCGTAGGTGACCCCGCCGGTGATGGCGGGCGGGTCGTTGGCAGCCTCGGCGCCTGAGCCGCGCGATACATCGAAATACAGGTACGGCGAGTTGATCTTGGGCGCCTTGTAGTACCAGAAGTTGAGCCGACGGAGCTTGTCCGGGTTGTTCGGCACGCGCGGGTCCTGGTAGGTGATGTACCGCGAGTAGCCGGCGGGGTAGAAGCCCTGCTCGTCGCGGGGGGCGAGTTGCTCGATCTTCACGCCCAGCGTCCAGGAGCGGTTGTCGATCGGGTCGGCTTGGTTCGGATCGACGCCGCTTAGGGCCGCAGGATCGACCGAGTACGAAGGGCCTCCGGCGCCGCTAATCGGGTACTTTGGGTCGTCGCTGAAGCCACCCAGCCAGAAGACGAGCGCCTCGGCAGCGTTCATGCCACCGGGGAGCACCGTGCCGCCGGTTGTGATCGATGACGGCTGGGATCCATCCGGGTTGAGTCCTACCAAGCCGGCAATCACGGCATCGTGTTCCCGGTGGGAAGGGAACGCCTTGTTGAAGTACCGCTTAAAGTTGCTGAGCACCCGTTGGTTGTTGAGGTGCTGCACATTGGAATCCGCGAGCCCGTCGGTCTGGGCGTTGGGCGGGTAGCTGCTGAAGTTGTTCTTGCCGTCCTCGAGGGCGGCGTGGATCTGCTCGATCTCCGTGTTGATCGCCGCGCGGCGGGCCGCCGTCACCGCCGGTCCGACCGCCGCCAGCAACAGGCCGGCCAGCAGGGCGATGATCGTGATCACGACCAGGAGTTCGACGAGGGTGAACGCGTTGCGGGTGCGCATGCCGGTCCGTGGCCCCAAAGGGGAGGGGGGGAGGGAGTTGTGGATCGTTGTTTGGTTCATGTTTTTATGTGACATCGCTTCGTTCCTTCCGTAATGAGCTAGCCCCTAAATCCTTCCCGCTTCCAAGCTTGCCCGCTGCGACCTCAAGTGAGGCCTTCGATCAGCTTGACCAGCGGCATGAACAGCGACACGACGATGAAGCCGACGGCGCCGCCCAGGAAGATGACCAGCAGCGGTTCGAGCAGCTTCGTGAGCGCCTCGGTCCGCACGGCGACCATCTCATCGTAGACGTCGGCGATCTTGTAAAGCATCGTGTCGAGTTCGCCGGTCTCTTCGCCGACGTCGACCATGTTGACCACCAGGTCGTCGACGACCCGCTGATTCATCTTGAGGATGTACAGCAACCCGCCGATCACCGGGATCGAGGTGAACCAGAAGAAGAGCGCCACCGGGTGGAAGCCCGGCCGTGAGTGCTCCTTCATCGGGGCGGCGATCGCTTCGCCCTCACGGATCGCCTCGCTGATCTTCTGGAACATGTTCTCGAAGACCGCGTTGCCCGCCGTGTCGCGGGTGATCGTCAGGCCCTCGAGGATCGGCACGCCCGAGGCGATCAGGGTGCCGAGGGTCCGCGTGGTCCGCGCGAGGATGTTCTGCTCGATCAGGGGGCCGAAGATCGGCACCTTGATGATGAATTGGTCCCAGCCGATGCGGCCGTGTTTAAACTTCCGGAGCAGCTTGATGAACAACCAGATGCTGACCGGGATGCCGGGGATCAGGTACCAGTAGTTGACCGTCCAGTTGGAGAGCCCGACCAGGAAGAGCGTGGCGGCGGGCAGCGTGAGGCCGAACTCGGTGAAGATCTTCTCGAACTCCGGCACGATGGCGATCATGATGAACGTCAGGATGCCGACCGCCACCGTGACGACGACCACCGGGTAGATCATCGCGCCCTGGACTTTCCGCTTGAGCGATTCGGCGCGCTCTTTGAAGTCGGCGAGGCGTTGGAGGATGAGCTCGAGGGCGCCGCCCGCCTCGCCCGCCTTGATCATGTTCACGTAGAGGCGGTCGAAGCACTTGGGCGATTTGCTCATCGCCTCGGAGAGCGTGGAGCCGCCCTCGATCTCGTCGCAAGTGTCTTCGAGCGAGTACTTCAGGCGGCCCGGCTTCGCCTGCTCGGCGAGGATCCGCAGGCTGCGGAGGATCGGCAGGCCGGCGTCTTGGAGGATGGAGAGCTGGCGCGTGAAGGTGGTGAGCTCCTTGCCCTTGACGCCGCCGATGACCAGGCCGCGGTTCTTCTTCTTCGGACCGGAGGCCTCGGCCTTCTTGCGGACCTTCTTGACGTTGATCTTCGTGACGAAGTAGCCCATCTGGCGGATTGTCGCCTGGGCCTCTTCCTCGGTCGGAGCCTCGATCACGTCTTTGATCTCGGCGCCGGTGGCGTCCATCGCTTCGAATTGAAACGTCGGCATGGTGGTGTTCCTTCGGAACGGCTGTCGACCCTCTCAATTGAACAAGAGGGCTTTCAGCGGTCAGCAGTTTGATTTGTACCCCTACGTGGCTGGCAGCCGATGGCCGGCAGCCGATAGCCAGCTCGGCCGTTAGGCCTCCATCACGGTCTCTCGCACCACCTCTTCGGCGGTCGTCGTCCCCTCGAACATGGCGTTCATGCCGGCAACGCGGAGGGTCACCATCCCCTCCTTTGCGGCCGCGTTGCGGAGCTCCTCGGTCTGGCAGTTCTCCATGATCAGGTCCCGCAGCGGGTTGGTCATGATCATCAGCTCGAAGAGGCCAACGCGGCCCTTGTAGCCCGTGTTGTTGCAGATCTCGCAGCCGCCGCCGCGGTAGAACCGCTTGCCCTTGACCTCTTCGGCGGTCAGCTCGAGGTCGGTCAGCAGGTCGCTGGACGGGGTGTACTCCTCCTTGCAGTTCTTGCAGATCCGCCTCACCAAGCGCTGGGCGAGGATCGCCTCGACCGTGGCGGTGATGAGGAAGGTCGGCACGCCCATGTCCTTGAGGCGTGTGATCGTGCTGGGGGCGTCGTTCGTGTGCAGCGTGCTGAAGACCAAGTGACCGGTCAGCGACGCCTGCACGGCGATCTCGGCGGTCTCCAGGTCGCGGATCTCCCCGACCAGCACCTTGTCCGGGTCCTGCCGCAGGATGGCCCGCAGGATCGCGGCGAACGTGTTGCCGATCGACGTGTCGATGGGCACCTGCACGATGCCGTCGATGTCGTACTCGACCGGGTCCTCGCTGGTGATCAGCTTGTCCTCGATCGTGTTCAGCTCCGACAGGGCCGAGTAGAGCGTGGTGGTCTTGCCCGAGCCGGTGGGGCCCGTGACGAGGCAGATGCCGTTCGGCTTGACGATGGTGCCGCGGAACTTCTCCATCGTCTCCTCGTTCATCCCGACGTTCGTCAGGCTGAGGTTGACGACACTCCGGTCCAGCACCCGCATCACGACCGACTCGCCGAACATGGTCGGCAGCACGCTGACCCGCAGGTCGACCGGGTGGCCGCCGACGGTCAGCTCGATGCGCCCGTCCTGCGGCAGGCGGCGCTCGGCGATGTCGAGGTTCGCCATCACCTTGATGCGGGTCGTGATCGCGAACGCCAGGTGGCGCGGCGGGGGGACCATCTCGTACAGCACGCCGTCCGCCTTGATGCGGATGCGGAACTCGTCCTCGAACGGCTCGAAGTGGAGGTCGCTCGCGTGGTCCTTGATCGCCATCAGGAGGACCATGTTCAGCAGCTTGCGGACCGGCGCGCTGTCGGCGAGCGCCTCGACGCTGGTCAGGTCGATCGGCCCCTCGGCCTCCAGGGCGGCGGCGGCGGCGGCCAGCTCTTGGTCGTCCTCGAGCGATTCGACGATCGACTCGACGCTGTCGGTGTTCTCGCCGTAGTAACGCTCGAGCGCCGCGTTGATGCTCGCCTCGGTGGCGACCAGAACACGGATGGTGTGGCCCAGGAAGGTGCGGAGCTCGTCCTGCACGCTCAGGTTCTGCGGTTCGCTCATGGCGACCGAGAGGGTCGAGCCGTCGAACGCGATCGGGATCACGCGGTACATCTGGGCCATCGGCCCGGAGACCATCGCGATCACCTCCTTGTCGATCTTCACCTCGTGCGGGACGGTCACCTCGAGCAGCATCTGCTCGGCCAGCGCCTGGGCGAGCTTCTCATCGTCGATGAGGCCCATGTCCATCGCGACGCGGCCGATCAGCAGCCCGGGCTGCTGTTTCTGCTCGTCGACGAGCAGATCGAGCTGCTCGTCGTCGATGTAGCCCATATCGACCAGGACCTGGCCGAGCCGTCGCATCGCCATGACGTTCTGTTGCGGTTCGCGAGGAGGTTGAGGAGGTTCCCGGCGCCGGCGGCGCCTTCGTGTGGGTTGGAACGTTGGGGAGAATCAGTCGTTGTCTTCGTCGTCGTCATCGCTCGACGACTCTTTGTCGAACGTGGCCATCCGGGCGGCCAGCTCCTCGGGCGTGTTGCACTTGGCCAGGGCGTCCTCCTTGCTCACCAGGCCGTTGCAGTAATGCTCGAAGACGTGGTCGTCCAGCAGTTGCATCCCCTGCTTGGCGCCCGTCTGGATCGCCGAGGTGATGCGGAAGATCTTGTTCTCGCGGATCAGGTTCGCGATGCCCGGCGTGACGATCAGCACCTCGAACGCCGCGACGCGGCCGCCGCCCAGCTTCTTGAGCAGCTGCTGCGAAAGGATGCCGAGGATGGCGGTCGCCAGCTGGGTGCGGATCTGGTCCTGCTGGTTGGTCGGGAAGACGTCGATGATGCGGTTGATCGTGCCCGCCGCGCTGGACGTGTGCAGCGTGCCGAAGACGATGTGGCCGGTCTCGGCGGCGGTGATGGCGGCCTCGATCGTTTCGAGGTCACGCATCTCGCCGACCAGGATCACGTCCGGGTCCTGACGCAGGGCGCGGCGGATCGCCTCGGCGAAGCTGGTGACGTCGGTCCCCACCTCGCGCTGGTTGATCGTCGACTTCTTGTGGTTGTGCTGGAACTCGATCGGGTCTTCGATCGTGATGATGTGGTGGTCGCAGTTGTCGTTCAGGTAGTCGATCATCGCCGCCAGCGAGGTCGACTTGCCCGATCCGGTCGGCCCGGTCACCAGCACCAGCCCGCGCGGCCGCGTGATCAACTTCTTGAAGACCTCGGGCAGCTTCAGCTGGTCCATCGTGAAGAGGTCGACCGGGATCTGCCGGAGGACCATCGCCACCTTGCCGCGCTGGCGGAACACCGACACGCGGAAGCGCGCCTGCTCGCCGAACGCGAAACCGAAGTCGGTGCTGCCCGTCTCTTGGAACTCTTGCTGGCAGCGGTCGGGCGTGATGCTCTTCATCAGGCCCATCGTGTCGGCCTCCTCGAGCACCTTGGTCTTCAGCTTCTGCATCCGACCGCTGAGGCGCAGCACGGGCGGCTGACCGACCGTGATGTGCAGGTCGCTTGCGCCCTGCTTCACCACGGCGCCGAGCAACTTGTCGATGAGGATCGTGCCCATGCCGCCTGGTTCCGTGTTCCGCTGTTTTGTGAGGGATCGAAGGGGTGGTGGTTGCCCGGCCAGTCGGAGCGCAACCCGCCCGCTGGCCGCAGTTTAACAACAAACGGTCCTCGCGACCCGGTGTTGCCCGCACCGAACCTGTCGACTCTTAGGTCCCCGCCTGTGTGGACCGCGAGCCGTTGCGTTGGGAGACCGGGGGCCTCCCGCGGGCCTTCGACCACCGAGAACCGGTGGGCTGAGAGGCTCTGTTCCGTGTCCGAGCGGCTCGCCAGCCGTCGGCAAAGCTATTATCCGCCCGTGTAGGCGAACGCACAAGTTTTTTGCAGGTAAAGAGTTAGCGCCCGCCAGAAAGCCCCGCTCGGGCCCCCGCAAAGCCGCTCGGGCCGGCAAAAACGGCCCCGATCTCGGCCCCCTGACGCCTAGTCCTCGACCTTCTTGGTGACTCGGAAGACCTCTTCCAGGGTCGTGATCCCCGAGCAGACCTTCAGGATGGCGTCGTCGTAGAGGGTGGTCATGCCCATCTTGCGAGCCTCTTTGCCGATTTCCTGGGTCGAGGCCCCTTGGAACGACAGCTCGCGGACTTTGCTGCTCATCGTCATCAGCTCGAAAACCCCCAAGCGGCCGCGGTATCCGCCCCCGCCGCAGTTGTTGCAGCCGCGCCCCTTCATGAACGTGGCGCTGGCCGCCTGCTCGGGGGTGATGCCGGCCGCGTCGAGTTCGTTCTGGGTCGGCGAGTGGGGCGCCTTGCACTTCGGGCAATTCACGCGAACCAGCCGCTGGGCCAGGATGCCGATCACGCTGCCCGCGACCAGATAGGCGGGGACGCCCATATCGACCATTCGGGTAACCGCACCCGGCGCGTCGTTCGTGTGCAGCGTGCTGAAGACCAAGTGACCGGTCAGCGACGCCTGGATGCCCATCGAGGCGGTCTCGTAGTCGCGCATCTCGCCGACCAGGATCACGTTGGGCGCCTGCCGGAGCATCGCCTTGATGATCTTCGCGAAGTCCAGCCCGATCGAGTGCTTCACCTCGACCTGGTTGATCCCGGGCAGGTAGTACTCGACCGGGTCCTCAGCGGTGATGATCTTGCGGTCGGGCCGGTTCAGCTCGTTCAGCGAGGCGTACAGCGTCGTGGTCTTGCCGGAGCCCGTGGGGCCGGTCACCAGGAAGATTCCGTTCGGCCGGCGGATCAGCTGGTTGAAGACGCGGAAATCACGCTCCGACAGCCCGAGCTGCCGCACGCCGACCTTGATGTTGTCCTTGTCGAGCAGACGCATGACGCACGTCTGCCCGTGGTTGGTCGGCATCATGCTCACGCGGAGGTCGAGCTCCTTGCCGCCCGCGGTGATCTTGATACGGCCGTCCTGGCAGCGTCGCCGCTCGCTGATGTCCATCTTTGCGAGGATTTTGATGCGCGAGAGCAACGCCCCCAGCAGGCGCCGGGGCGGGCTGTCGCGCTCGACCAGCACGCCGTCGATCCGGTAGCGGATGCGGATACGGTCTTCGAACGGCTCGACATGAATGTCCGACGCCCGGAGCTGCACCGCCTCGCCGATCATCAGCTGCACGAGCTTCACGACCGGGGCGGAGGCCTCATCGACCTCGGCGTCGTCATCGTCGTCGTCGTTCTCGGTCTCGGTGAAGTCGATCGCCGTGTCGGTGAACTCTTGGAGCATCGAGTCGGCCGACTCGTCGCCCATCTGCCCGTAGTTGCGGTTGATCGCCTCGAGGATGTGTTCCTTGGTGGCGATCGCGATGTCGATCTTCTTGTTGAGGATGAACTGGAGTTTCTCGATCGTCTCGAAGTCGTCCGGGTCGCTGACGCAGACCTTGAGCGACTCGTCGTCCCCCTCCTCGATCGGGATGACGACGTTCTCCCGCGCGACCGACTCGGGCACCAACTCGACCACCGCCGGCGGGATGGGCACGTCCTGCAGGTTGATGAAGACAAAGCCGTTCAGGTCGGCCATCGCCTGAGAGACCTGCTCCGCGGTGGCGTAGCCGAGCTCGACGAGCGCCTCCTCGGGCTTCGTGCCGTTCTTCTTGGCGACCCCCGCCGATTCGGTCCACTGCTCGGGGCTGATGACGCCCTTCTTGATGAGGAACTTGCCGAGCTTGGACATAGAGGTTGGCTGTGTACTTTTAGTCGTTGGACTAGAGCCGTCGGCGGCAGCCGACTGACCAAAACCCGGGGCAATCCCCCGGCTAACGCCGAAGGCTGGGGCGCACCGCCCCCATAAATCGTTGCTACTGCAACACTAAAGAGCCCCTCGGCGGGTGTCAAACAGCCGGTCGGCTACTCTTCCTCGGGCCGCGGAGGCTCCGCCGGTTGGGGCGGCTGGGGCGGTTGTAGCTGCCGGGCGTGGTCGTGAAGAGTCCGATCTCTCACCTCACGCTGCCTGCGTATCAGGTCGCGGAACGCTTCAAGGCGGGCTTCGGCTAGTTTCTCCGACTCTTTGGTCATCCGGTCGGTCTTCTTTTTCGCCTCCGCTAAGAGCCTCGCCTTCTCGGCTTCGCGTGACGCACGTGGGTTCCTCGGGGCATTGAGGGAGACCCGCCCTCGCCCGCGAGACGATCCCGGTTTGGTCTTGGCTTGGTCCTTCCTCGCCGATCGGCGGAGCCGATTCGCCGTGTCGCGGAGGGCGTCGGCGTCGTCGAACAGCTCGGCCATCTCCAGCCCGTGGGCCAGCCGGTCGAGCTCGAACGCCGCCTCGCGGAGCATCACCTGCGGAGGACGCGGGCCGTGCGGCCAATGAGGGGGCGTCGGAGGATGAGGGGGCGTCGGAGGATGAGGAGGCTCCGGAGGATGGTGGCCGAAGGGGTCGTGGTCCCCGTGGCGTTCACCCCGGTCCGGTCGGCGGGGCGGAAAGCCCCTGTCCCTTGAGCGGGGGTCGTCGGGCCGCGGCGGCTGGCGGTTCCACTCGGGCCGGTCGCTCGCGACCCGCTTGAGGGCCTCCGCGAAGTCCTTCTCGTCGGCCACGACCTCGCCGTGTTCGCCGACTTGCTTGCGCAGCTCAGCGATCTCCTCGACCAGTTCTTCCGGGGGCGAGACCGCCAGGGCGGGGGTGGCGATCACCAAGAGGGTTAACAGTCGCAGCATGGGAGGAGCTCCGTTGGGGACGCGGGAATCCGCTCCCGCGAACCTACCACCGATCTGGATTCACGACAAACTCGAAGCGCACAACGGCTCGCCATCACCCGAACTCGGCCAAGTCGGCGTCGCACATCTCGCGTAGCCGTCGGGGGAAGTCGGGCATCGCGGTCACGACGCGCGTCCAGGTCGGCAAGGCAGGCTGGCCCGAGGGGTCGTTGTGCACCTCGTCGCCCGTGGCGGTGATCATCTCGGCGAACGCCTCGACCGCTTGCTCCTCGCTGTGGCGGTCGTACTCCAGGTTGTTCATCAGGCTGTCGGCGTGGTACTGGCGGATCGCGTCCTGCGCGAGCCGCTGGTAGGCCGAGCGGATCGTGATGAAGTGCCCCTTGCCGAACACCATGCCGCGGCTGGCGAGCGTGCGGACGATGTTCGCCAGGATGTCACCCGCCATCTTCATGAGACCCTTCGACTTGTCCTCGACCGACAGCGGCTGGTGCTTGTGGTCGTACAGCCGGGCGATGTCGACCTGCGCGACGCGCTTCGGCGCCGTGTTGCGGAAGACCTCCGCGAGCGTGCCGACCTCCAAGCCCCAGTCGCACGGGATCCGGTTCGAGCGGGCCAGGTGCGAAGTCACCGCGAACTCGCCCGCGAGCGGGTAGCGGAAGCTCCGCAAGAAGACGAGGTACGGGTCGTTGCCCATCACCGAGATCAGCGCCCTCAGCAGCGGCGCGACCAGCAGCCGCACGACGCGGCCGTGCATCTTGGTCGTGCAGCGTGCGTAGAACGCCTTGCAGAAGTGGAAGTCCATGCCGGGGTGCGCCATGGGGAGCGCGAGCCGGACCAGCATGTCGTTATCGTAGTTCTCGATGTCACCGTCCTGCAGGACGTACGCCTTCAGCTGCGGGTCGGCCAGCAGAAAGCCGAACGCGAACCAGACGGCGCGCCCCTTGCCCGGCACGTTGACCGCGAAGCCGGCGTCGTCCAGGTCCCCGAGCGCCTGCTTGCCGCGCGGCCCGTCGGTCCACAGCAGCTTCGCCTTTGGGCCCAGCGGTTCGAGCCGCTTGAGGGCCTCCTGGTAGTCCTCGACCGTGTCCGCCCGATTCAGCACGACACACGCGGTATCGACGTAGTCCGCCTTGCCGAGCTGCTCGACGATCTCGCCGAACGGCCGCGCCCGCATGTCCGAGGCGGTGATCGGCAGCACCAGGCCGATTGGATAATCCTTGACCGACTCGCGCAGCAACTCCTCGAGCCGCGACGAATCGGTCGTGGCGAGGTCGTGCAGCGTGGTGATCGGGCCGCGTTGGGAGAAGTCAGGCAAAGCGAAGAGGGAAGTTGGAAGGCGGAAGGGGGATAAGCGGCGAGCCGGCGACGTCAGTCGTCGGTGGATCGATCGGTTTAGTCTACCAAAGAAAAGGAACCGCAGATGAACGCAGATAAACGCGGATGTCTAACGCGGGGTGAGCCAAACGGCTTGGCCGGGTTCGAGGGTGAGCGGGTCACAGGCGACGCCGCCGCTTAGGGAGTCGACGCTCCCGATGTAGGCCTGGGGCGCCCGGATCGGTTGCACCGCGTCGGAGACGTTCGCCGCCACTAGCACCCGGCGGGCGCCGTCGAGGCTCGTCCGCTCGAAGGCGATGACGGCGTCGTTGCCCGGATTGAAGACCCGTTGCGGCGCGTCGGGATGGAACGCCGGCTCGGCGATCCGCTTCGCAATCAGCTCCTTGTAGCCGTCGAGCACGCGGCGTTGGATCTCGCCGTCGGCGAGCAGACCGTCGAGTTCGGCGCGGTCGTACTTCCGCCGGTTGATGCGTCGCGCTGTGCCGCTCGCCTCGGCGCCGGCGGTGTCGTTGGGGGTGCCGACCAGGCTGTGGAAGTAGGGCGCGGGCATGCCACGCAGCGCGAGCATCACGGCCTGCGAAGACAAGAAGCGGCGGACGTGGAGTTCTTCGTCGGGCCCCTCCCCTTCGGCGACGCGATCTGGCGCCATCGCGGAGAAGTACGCCACGCACAGCTCGTAGGGAGCCTCGGAGCCGTCCGGCTTGGTCCGGGTGTTGACGATCGCGCCGCGTCGGTCCGCCGCTTCGGCCAAGGCGTTGAACCGATCGTCGGAGATCAGCCCCTCGAGGGGCCGCAGGCCGACGCCGTCGTGCGAGGCGGTGAAGTTGAAGAAGGTGCAGCCGGGCGGCGGCGTGGCGAGGTTCTCCAGCCAGGCACGCAGAGCCGTCGCGTCGCCCGACAGGAAGGCTTCGAGCAGTAGCGGCGGGAGGCTGAAGTTGTAAACCATGTGCGCCTCGTCCGCCTCGCCGGTCGCCGGATCGACCCCGCCGAAGTAGGAGACGTTCTCCGCGTGCGGCACGTTGGTCTCGGTGAGCACCAGGGTGCGCGGCGCGAAGGCGGCCAGCACGTCGCGCATGAGCTTCACAAGCTCGTGCGTCTCCATCAGGTGCATGCAGCTCGTGCCTAGGCGCTTCCAGAGGAACGCCACCGCGTCGAGCCGGATGATCCGCGCGCCGCGGCGGGCGTACTCGACCAGGATCCGCAGCATCTTCGCCAGCACGACCGGCTCTTCGTAGTTGAGATCGATCTGGTCCTTGATGGCGCCGTCAGAGAAGGTCGACCAAACGTGGCGCTCGCCGCGACTCGTTTGCACCGCTTTGAACGGGTCGCCAGGCCGGGGCCGCGTGACGCTCGACAAGTCGGTCGCCGGATCGACCTCGATAAAGAACCGGTCGTAGGGCGCCTCGCCTTGCAGGTACTTCTGGAACCACGCGCTCCGCTCGGAGAGGTGGTTCAGCACGAGGTCGAACATCAGGTCGAACGGCTCGCCGAGCGCGGCGATGTCGTCCCACGTGCCCGAGTCGGGATCGACCGCGAGGTAGTCGATGACGCTGAACCCGTCGTCCGACGAGTAGGGGCAGAAGGGCAGCAGGTGGACGGTGCTGAGCAGGTCGCCCAGGCCGTTGTCGAGCAGCCACTCGCGCTGCGCCGCGAGGGGCGAGCCGCCTCCGCCGCGGACTTGGTCGGCGTAGGTGATGAGCACCACGTCCCGCTCGTCCCAACGCGGACCGTCGAGTTCATCGGGAGCGGGCTCGGCGAGCAGGTCGGCGAACTCCGCGGCGATCGCCACGAGGGCCTCCTCGGCGCGGTCCTCGTACACACGGGAGAGGCGGGCGTTCAGCGAAGCGACGCGATCATTCAGCGACAACGTGACCACCCCGGGCTAGTCGAGCGGTGGGCGGAGCCGTCGGCGGGAGCCGACTGAAGGCGGGCCCACAGTGTAACCACGCACCTCGGCGGGCGTGAGGCGCCCCGACGACACGCCCCGGCTCAAAGGTCTTCCATGCCGGTCACGTTCGTGACCAACGCCCGCAGCTTGCGGCGGAGGACGGCGTAGCTGAAGAAGCGTTTGCCGAGCTCGAAGTTGTGCTCGACGATCTTCTTGCGGTGCTCCGGGTCGTCGATCACGGTGCGGACCTTGGTGACCACGTCGCGGGTCATGTAGCCGTTCATCGTGATGACGTCGAAGCCCTTCGGTTCGATGTCCGACACGAAGATCGAGTAGCGGTTCACCAGCACCGGCTTGCGGAAGTAGAACGCCTCGATGAGCGCGTTGCCGAACCCTTCGTAGAGGCTCGGATAGGTGATGAAGTCGGCGTGGGCGTAGGCGTCGGCGAGGGTGTAGAGCTTCTCTCCGGCGTCGTTGCGCCCGCGCACCTCGCCGATCCGTTCGGGGATGTAGCGGAGGTCGACTCCTTGCTGCTCGGCCATGTCGTGCAGCATCTGGAGGTAGTCGTTGCCCTCGTCGCCCGATTCGTGCGACACGACGAGCTTGCACTTAGGGTTGTTCAGCTGTTGCAGCAGCGCGATCGAATGCTCGATCCCCTTCCGCGGCACGACCCGCGTGGGCTGCAAGAAGATGATGTCGTCGTCTTCCAGGCCGACCGCTTTGCGGAAGTCGGCGTTGTAGTCGTCGATCGCCGTGGGGGGCTTCTCGAAGTCGAGCACGTTGGGCACCAGCACGCTCGAGGCGCCGCGGCGGTGCGACAGGTCGCGTTGCGCGCCCGAGTTGATCGTCACGTGCTGGATGTTCGGCACCGTGCAGGGGAACGCCATCCGCAGGATGTCGCCCACCGAGTTCACGGCGAAGCGGTCGCGCTCCCAGTAGAAGTCGTGGTGGTGCGCGATCGTCGGGAAGTTGGTCTCCGCACAGAACGTGGCGATCGCCACGCCCAGCGGGATGTTCATCGGGATGCAGCTCGCGTTCTGCACGCAGAGGATCTCGATGTCAAACTTCCGCACGAAGTCGTAGATCGACCGCTTCAGGTGCTCGGCCAGCGCGTAGATGCGGCGGGTCACCTCGGGGTCGCGCTCGGTCTTGCCGAAGACCCGCTTGTTGACCCATTGGATATCCGGGTGCCCGAAGTAGGCGTGCGGCTCCAGGTGGCTCACGCCCGGGTCGGTGTCGAGCTTGCCGGCGTACCAGTAGCTGACATGGTGGTTCTGCCAGAGCACCTTGGCCCACTTGGCCGCCTCGAGCGACACCCCATCGGTGCCGGCGAAGCGGGTGCCAATGAAGCCGATCCGGTGGCTGATCTTCTCGGGAGAGGGGGACATCGAAGCGGCGGGGGCGTGGGTGGGGGAGCGCCTGGTTATCGGAGGGTCGGCGTCGGTTGGGTCTCGCCTTCAGCCCCAGCGCCGCTTGCCTACGATGCGCGGAGAACCCAGGCCCGGCAAGCGCCTAAACCGCTACAAAGCGATCTGGAGCAACTGCCGAAGGTCCGTCACCACGGCGTCGGGCCGCACATCGGCCAGTCGGGCGTCGTCCCGCCGCCAGCGGAGCGAGCGGGCGTCGCCGGCGAAGAGGGCCGTCTTGAAGCCGACCCGCGCGGCGGGCCAGATGTCGTTCCGCAGGTCGTTCCCGACGAACAGAGCCTCGCCCGGCTCGATCCCCCGCTCCGCGAGGGCCGCTGCGCATCGCTCGTAGAGAAAGAGGCCCGGCTTCGCCTCACGGTGCTCGTAAGACCAGACGCCGAGCGACTCGTCGAAGCCCCACATGCCGAGCGACTTGCCGGTCAGCGGCTCGAACGCCAGCGGCGTGAAGAACTGGGCGTTGCTGACGATGCCGAGTTCGATCCCCAGGTTGTTGAGGCCGGTGAGCGTCTCCGCGAGGCCGGGCATCGGCCAGATCGGGTTCACGCGGCACTCGTACTCGATGGCGAAACGCTCGACCTGATCGTCGCTGATCCGGAGACTGAGCTGTTCGATCACCGAGCGCCAGAGATCGCGGATCTCGACTTCCGGGTGCTCGCTCTTGGAAGCTTGGTGCGATTCGAGCACGGCCTCGTGCAGTGCGCTGACGATCACGTCGCCATCCAATGGCGAACCGGCCACGTCAGTGGTCGGTGGAACCAAATGCGCCGCTTCAACACCGACCACTGACGTGGCCGGCTCGCTTGCAGCGGCTTGCAGCGCTTCGATCGCCGCCGCGCCGCGCGAGCCCTCGCTCGCGAGTGAGATGTCGCCGCTGCCGCTGATGAGCAGCGTGCCGTACACGTCGAACACGACGGCGCGGATGCCTTCTACTGCCGGGAGCACCGGCTCCTCGCCGGTCTTCTGGGCGGTGAGGGGGTGGCTCAGTTGGGCGATCGCCGCGATCAGGTCGTCGGCGCCGTCGTCGAGCGGGGTCTCGACCCGCACGGGGAACTGCCGCGCCGGGTCGGCGAAGTGCTCGACGATCCGCTCGCCGTGGAACTCGCTGGCGGCCGGGGCGTCGGCGGACTCGACACGCTGGTAGACCGCCGCGAGGCGCTCGCCGATCGCGGCGGTCGAGTAACGCTCGCGGACGATCGCCGCGTTGGCGGCGACCAGCCCTTCGGGGGCGTCGATGAGCGTGACCGGCGCCTCCGGACGGCGCGTGCCGCGGATCGCGGCGATCTGCTCCCCGGGCGTGAGCCGGGCGAAGTCCTCGTCGAGGTTCGCCGGCGCGCGGAGCTCGTCCCACATGCCGTCGTAACGCATGCCGGCCGCCTTGAACTCGCGGGTGATCTCCGGCAGGTCGCGGCCGATCAGCGGCTTGCCCGCGAGCCACGCCTCGAGGAAGACCATGCCGAAGCCCTCGGCGATGCTCGTGGTGAGGATCGCTTCGGCGGCGGCGAGGGTCTCTTGGAAGTCGCAGCCGTAGCCCCCCTCCGCGCGGGGCGAGCCCGTGTCGAACAGGCAGGGCAGGTCGAGTGACTCCGCCAGCCGACGCCAGCGGTCGAACGACTCCGCCTCCGACGGGTTCTTCGGACGCAGCGTGACGGCGAAGTAGGTCTCCTCCGGCGCGAGCGCCGCGAGCAGCAGCATCTCGCCCAGGTTCTTCCGCCGGATGCCACGCACCGGGTAGACGATCAGGCGGGCCTTGGCGGGCAGGCCGAGGGCGACGTAGACCCGCGCCTTCGCCTCAAGGGCTCCCGGCATCTCGGTGAATTCAGCGACCGGGTTGGGCAGCGTGTGGAGCCGCGGGGCGTCGACGCCCGCGTTGCGGAGGATGTCGGCGTCGCGCTCGGTCAGGGTGGCGTACTGGACGCGTTCGCCCTGCGGGTAGAGGATCTCGCCGAGCGTAGCAGGATCGTCGACGCCGATCGCCTCTTGGAGGTGACGGTAGTTCTCGGGGCGGTTGTCTTCGGCGAAGTCGTGGACCTGCAGGAGCATCCGCCAGCCCTCGCCCGCCAGGTGCTCCAGCGCGCGGGGGAGCGAGGCGTTCTTGCCGAGCGCGTGGTTGTGGACATGCAGCAACGTGTCGCCCGGCTGGAGGCCGCAGGCGTCGAAGCGTTCGGAGAGCAGGTCGGCGAGCTGCTCCGGCTCGGAGCTCACGCCGGGGGCGTCGTAGCCGAGCTCGGGGACATCGACCTCGGCGATGGAGAGCTCGCGAGGCAGGTCGTCCGGCCAGCCGTCGCGCTGGCCGTCGAAGAAGACGACGACGC
This sequence comes from Planctomycetes bacterium MalM25, assembly GCA_007745835.1. NCBI lineage: Bacteria > Pseudomonadati > Planctomycetota > Planctomycetes bacterium MalM25. The sequence goes on along the minus strand of CP036424.1, from coordinate 4,641,275 downwards.
GCTCCGGGCGTTCTTCCTCGGGCAGGGTCGCCAGCGCGCGGAGGTGGTTGACGATCACCGAGGTGACGCCGCCCCGGTTCAGATGGTGGTGGAGGATGACGAGCTGCATGGCGGGCAGTCTACCCGATGCGGCGGTCCCTCACCCCTGGGGGCTGATTCGGGGCGTACTATAAAACAACGGGGGCGTTCGTCCCATGGCGAACGCCCCCGTCGAGACCCAGCTCTCAGGCTGTGCGATCAGACGACGTGCGTCGGCAAGGTGACGCCGTCCAGGTCGAGCGATTCGCCGTCGCGGTAATACTCCGAGCGGTACAGCGGGTCGCGGTAGTAGATGTCGCGGTAGTAGGTGTCCCGCTCACCGGCGTCGCGCCAGTCGACCGGAGTACGCCAGTCGAAGCGCTCCAGGTACGTGTACGGGCCGCGGGGCGTGGTCGTTGCGAGGCGGGGCTCGTCGGTCGTCTCGGCTTCGCGCTCGAAGCGGTAACGCGATTCGACCCGCGTCGGCGCTTCGCGGTACGGCGTGCCGTAGGCGTACGAGCCGTGAGCGTAGGGACGCTGCGGCAGGTAGCCGCGGCGGGGGCGCCAGCGCTCGCCGTGGGCGGCCGCCTCGGTCGCCCAGCGGACGAGGACCGAGCGGATGACGGTCAGCGATTGGGTGCCGGTCCGTTGGCCGACGACCCACTTCGCCTCGCGCCAGCGGGCCTCGCTGTGCGACAGTTCGAGCATCTCGTGGCCGGCGTTCGTCAGGCGGACGCACGGCACGCCACCCGAGGCCCGATCGACCTCCTTGGCGAAGCCGGCGTCGATCAACAGGCGGAGGTGGTAGCGGACGGCCTCCTCCGCTTCGCCGCTTACGCCGGGCCGCAGGGCGGTCACGGCGCAGTCCGGGCCGTGCCCCTCGATATCGGCCAAGAGCTGTCGACAGAGATCCAAATCGCGTTTCATCGGGCGCCTTCCTTTGCACTCGGGAGATTCAGAGCCGCGCCGGCCTGGGTCGGCGTGGGGGCGTGGCGTGGGGGGTGTTTGGGTGCGGACATGATGTTCGGTTTCCCGAGGGCGAGGCAACGCCGGTTCGGGGTGAAAACGGTCCCCGCCTGCTAGCACGGGGGCTCAGCGACGCCCCACAGGGAAAAGTTTGCGCGGAGGCCCCCCATCGTCGTTGCTAGCGGCGCGTGGTACCGTGGCAATGTTTGCCCGGACCCGCCCGACTTGGGCGGCCCCCGCCGGCCCGGATCCACGCGCCCCCTGCCCGCCTCGCGCCCCTCCGCCATGCCTCGCCGCGACGATATCCACAAGATCCTGCTGCTGGGTTCCGGCCCGATCGTGATCGGGCAAGCCTGCGAGTTCGACTACTCCGGCACGCAGGCCTGCAAGGCCCTGCGCGAGGAGGGCTACGAGGTGGTGCTCGTGAACTCGAACCCGGCGACGATCATGACCGATCCGTCGATGGCGGACCGGACCTACATCGAGCCGCTCACCTGGGAGGTGGTCGAGAAGATCATCGAGCGCGAGAAGCCCGACGCCGTGCTGCCCACGCTCGGCGGGCAGACGGCGCTGAACCTCGCGATGGCGCTCGAGGAGCACGGCGTCCTCAAGAAGCACGGCGTCGAGATGATCGCCGCCAAGGCGGACGTGATCGACAAGGCCGAGAGCCGCGAGCGGTTCAAGGCGGCCATGAAGAAGATCGGGCTGGGCGTCTGCAAAGGCGACACGGTGAAGACCGTTGAAGAAGCCAAGGAGATGCTCGAAGAGATCGGCTTGCCGGCGATCATTCGCCCGAGCTTCACGATGGGCGGCGCCGGGGGCGGCATCGCGTACAACCGGGCCGAGTTCGACCAGATGGTCCGCACGGGCCTGGACCTGTCGCCGACGACCGAGGTGCTCGTCGAGGAGTCGATCCTCGGTTGGAAAGAGTACGAGATGGAAGTGGTGCGCGACGTGGACGACAACGTCGTGATCATCTGCGCGATCGAGAACTTCGATCCGATGGGCGTGCACACGGGCGACAGCATCACGGTGGCGCCCGCGCAGACGCTCTCCGACAAGGAGTACCAGCGGATGCGTGACGCGTCGCTGGCCGTGATCCGGGAGATCGGCGTCGAGACGGGCGGCTCGAACATCCAGTTCGCCATCTGCCCGAACACGGGCCGGATGATCGTCATCGAGATGAACCCGCGCGTGAGCCGCTCGTCGGCGCTCGCGTCGAAGGCGACCGGCTTCCCGATCGCCAAGATCGCCGCGAAGCTCGCCGTCGGCTACCGCCTGCCCGAACTGGCTAACGACATCACCCGCAACACGAGCGCCTGCTTCGAGCCGTCGATCGACTACGTGGTGACGAAGATCCCGCGGTTCGCCTTCGAAAAATTCCCCGAGGCGGACAGCACGCTCACCACGCAGATGAAGAGCGTCGGCGAGACGATGGCCATCGGCGGCACGTTCAAGGAGAGCTTCCAGAAGGCGCTCCGCGGCCTGGAGGTCGGGGCGTTCGGCTTTGGCAGCTGCCCCAAGGATCTCTGGTACAGCGAAGAGCGGCCGACCGACGACGAAATCCGGGCCAAGCTTACGGTCCCCGGCGCCGAGCGGGTTTGGCACCTGCGCTACGCGCTCAAGAGCGGGATGACGGCCGACGAGCTCTACGAGCTGACCGGCATCGACCCTTGGTTCCTCGACAACCTTCAGCAGATTGTCGATACGGAGGAGACACTACGCGAAGCGGCGGCTGGCCAGCCCTCGACGTCACTCGGTCGGGTTCGCGACGAGTTGCTCCGCACCGCCAAGCAGCAAGGCTTCTCGGACCGCCAGCTCGCGACGATCTTCGGCGTGAGCGAGACCGAGGTTCGCAAGGACCGCGAGGCGCGCGGCGTGAAGCCGGTCTACAAGTCGGTCGACACCTGTGCGGCCGAGTTCGAGGCCTACACGCCGTACTTCTACAGCACCTACTGGGGTGTCGAAGACGAGTCCACTCCGAAGGGGGATAAGAAACGCATCGTCATCCTCGGCGGCGGGCCGAACCGGATCGGCCAGGGGATCGAGTTCGATTACTGCTGTTGCCACGCGAGCTTCGCGCTGCGTGAGTTGGGCATCGAGTCGGTGATGATCAACTCGAACCCGGAGACCGTCAGCACCGATTACGACACGAGCGACCTGCTCTACTTCGAGCCGTTGACGGTCGAGGACGTGATGAACGTCTGCGAGCGGGTCGAGGCGGACGGCGTGATCGTGCAGTTCGGCGGGCAGACGCCGCTCAACCTGGCCCGAGCCCTCCAGGATGCCGGCATGCCGATCATCGGCACGCCGGTCGATGCGATCGAAGACGCCGAGGACCGCGAGAAGTTCGCCGCGTTGATCGACCGGCTCGGTCTGGCTCAGCCCCCCAGCGGCATCGCGAAGACGCCCGCCGAGGCCCGCGAGATCGCTGCGAAGATCGGTTTCCCCGTGCTGGTCCGCCCGAGCTTCGTGCTCGGCGGCCGGGCGATGGAGATCTGCTACGACACGCCTCAACTCGATCGCTTCGTCGCGGCGGCGTTCATCGCCGCCCAGGGCCAGCCGGTGTTGATCGACAGCTTCCTGGAAGGCGCGACCGAGGTCGACGTCGATGCGATCTGCGATGGCGAGACGGTCGTCGTCCCCGGCATCATGGAGCACATCGAGGAGGCGGGCGTCCACTCCGGCGACTCGGCCTGCTCGATCCCGGCCTACAGCCTCCCCGGCCCGGTCCTCGCCGAGATCCGCGAGGCGACCGAGAAGCTGGCCCGCGACCTGGGCGTCCGCGGCCTGATGAATGTGCAGTACGCCGTCAAGGAGATCGATGGCAAGCCGACACTCTTCGTGATCGAGGTTAACCCACGAGCCAGCCGCACGGTTCCGTTCGTGGCCAAGGCGACCGGGCTGCCCGCGGCGAAGGTCGCCGCCAAGGTCATGGCGGGCGTGTCGCTCGCCGAGCAGGGCGTGACCGAGGACCCGATCCCGGCGCACGTCTCCGTGAAAGAGGCCGTCTTCCCCTTCATCAAATTCCGTGGCGTGGACATCGTGCTCGGCCCCGAGATGCGTTCGACCGGCGAGGTGATGGGCGTCAGCCCGCGCTTCAGCATGGCGTTCGCCAAGAGCCAGCTCGCGGCCGGCTCGGTCCTGCCGCTGGAGGGCAACGTCTTCCTCTCATTCGCCCCGCAGCACAAGGAACGCGGCCTGGAGATCGCCAAGCGGCTCGCCGAAAAGGGCTACGGCCTCCTTGCCACGCCCGGCACGTGCGAAGCGCTCGCGAAGCTCGGCGTCACGGCGGAGCGCGTGAACAAGCTCACGCAGGGCCGGCCGAACCTGCTGGACTACCTGGCTGAGGAGAACGTCGCCCTCGTGATGAACACGCCGATCGGCAAGGGCGCCCGCACCGACGAGGGCAAGATCCGCGCCGCCGCGACCGCCGCGGGCGTGCCCTGCCTCACCACGATCGAGGCCTGCGAGGCGGCCGCCACCGCGATGGAGACCCTCGCCGTCGAGCCGATGCAGGTCGAGAGCCTGCAGGAGCGCTTCGAGTCGTCGGAACCCGCCGGGGCGTCCGCATGAGCGGGGCTCCGGCCGAGCACGCGCCGCCGATCAGCCGGCTCGATTGTGGCGTCGCGGGCGTGGCGAGCCTCGTCGCCCTGCTGGTGTGGATCGTCCTGCCGGCCGAATGGTCGCCCCTCCACGCCGGCGGCAAGTGGTTCTTGCTCGTCTTCGTGGTGACCACCGGCCTGGCGGCGCTGTTGGCGAGCTACGTGGCCAGAACCCGCCAGAGCTTCCGCGAGAACCCGGCAGCCTGGATGGGGATCCAAGTTCTCTTTTGGAACCCGCTGACGTACCGCGCCGTCCTGGCCGCGGTCGAAGGCGTCGGCCTGCCCAGCGCCTACGGCAGCGTCATCGCGTTGCTCGGGCTGATCCTGCTGGGCGTGTCGACGTCGCTCCTGGGCGCTGGCATGTCGCGCAGCCCGGTCTGGATCATCGCCAACCTATCGCGGGCACTGCAGTGCTTCTTCGCCACGTGGTTTCCCCTGTTTCCGGCGCTGTTCTACTTGCACGTGCTGCTGATCGCGCAGGTGGTGACCTGGAACAAGCACGAGCGACTGAACCACCTCGCCTGCGCTCTGGTGCTGGCCGAGCAGAGTGCGGCGATCGCCTGGGTGATCCTGTTCTATCAGGCGCCGCCGGCGTGACTCGGAGCACGTCGGCCTTAGTGGACGGCGCGTGCTGCTAGCACAACTGCTGGCATGCCCGAGAGTTTTTTGGGGACGACCCGCGAATCGCCCTTGATGCGATTTCGCGTGCCCCCTAACTTCCCCGCCACACGGCTGAGGGACAGGAAGTCGCCGGCCGCGTGCGAGTTGAAAACGAAACCCGAAACCACGTGGAGGGCCGCCCTTAAAAGGTGGCTCGCGTAAGCGACCGGTCAGGCACGGATGCCAACCGTCGCTCGCGTACAACCCTTCGACGCCGCGTTCACCGTTGCGATTCTCCCCCCTTCGCCTCGGTGGACCAAAGCGTCCAATCGCTCCCGGAAAAGTCTCCCGTCCTCTGCCCCCCTGGGACGTGTGCTTTTCTGGGAGCTTTTTTATGCGCTCACGGAATGGCCGAATCGGCTCGGGCGCCAGCATTTGATGCGCTCAAAACCCGTAAACCACCGCCGGCTGGTAGACCACGATCGGCTGGCGGTAGATCGGGTAGTACCCGTACGGCGCGTACCCGCCCCGGTAGTACGTGCGGTAGCCGGCGCCGTAGGTCGGCAGCGAGAACGTCGGCACGATATTGGGCCGCTGCGCCTGGTAGATCCCGCTGTAGGTCCGGGCGCTCACGCCCCGGGGCGTGCCGTAGTAGTTCGGGTTGCGGGCGTGGGCCAGCGTGCTGCTGGCGAGCAGGGCGGCAGCTAGCAGGAGGGCGCGGAACATGGCGGGCCTTCTTTAGCGCGACTTGTGGGGCGAAGGGGACGGGCTCCTCGTTTCTACGCCTGCTGAGGCCCTTGTGGCAAATCTTTTGCGGGGATTCCTCCCGCCACCGCGAAGGCGTGCAGGGCGTCGGCAACGGGCCGGACGTCGTGCACGCGGATCGTCTGCACGCCCGCGGCCGCCAAACGCATCGCCACGCCGACCGTGGCCGCTGTCCGGTCCGCTTCGGGGTCGCCTAGAATCTGGCCGAGGAACCGCTTGCGTGAGTGCCCCACCAGGAGGGGGCAACCGAGGTCGTGGAACTCCTCGACCCGCCTGAGCAGCTCGAGGTTGTGCTCGAACGTCTTGCCGAAGCCGATGCCTGGGTCGAGCATGATCCGCTCCCGCGCCACGCCCGCGGCGGCCAGCGCGTCCCGCCGGGCGGCGAGATAGGCCTTCACCTCGGCGACGACGTCGTCGTACCGGGGGGCGTCCTGCATCGTGCGGGGCGAGCCCTGCATGTGCATGACGCCGACCTCGCAGCCCGCCTCAACGACGACCGCCAGCATCGCCGGATCGCCCTCCAGGCCGGTCACGTCGTTCACGAGCGACGCCCCGGCGGCGAGCGCCTCGCGGGCGACGGCCCCCTTGCTGGTGTCGATCGAGATCGCCGCGTCGGTCCGCCCCGCGAGCCCCTCGATCACCGGGATCACCCGCCGGAGTTCGTCGTCGGCCGAAACGGGCTCGGCGCCGGGTCGCGTGCTCTCGCCTCCGACATCGAGAATCGCCGCGCCGTCGGCGGCGAGTTGCAACGCGTGTTCGACGGCGCGCTGCGGGTCAAGGAACCGCCCCCCGTCCGAGAACGAATCGGGCGTGACGTTCACGACGCCCATGAGGGCCGGGAGGGGCGTGGGCAGGTGCATACGCTCGATTAGAGCACAGCTCGATGGCGGCGTAACGTCACCACGTGTTGCTTGTCGGAGGCGGGTTACTGAGCCACCGAGCAAATCACGCCGTACTGAACGGCGTGCCTAATCGCCAACCACGACGCCAAAGAGCATGCGATACACGCTAGCTAACGCTACGAAGCTTAACAGCGTTAAGAGCACGCAGAGTTGAGCGACGTGGAATCGGTACAGCTCGGGATTCTGTTCTTTCGAGACCTGGCTGCCAGTCGCGTCGGTTGTCGATTGCGTGCGGATCTTCTTGGCTAGGTGTTGTCCGAAGAACCAGAGACAGATCGAACTAACGACCAGGACGATCAGTCCTTCAAGCGAGTTGGCCATCGTTCTTCCTATTCGACATGGACGCAGATCGGCGCCGGCACGCTCGCCACCTCGCGTGTGTACTGTAGCATGCCGGTCTCCTGGTCGATGGCGAACACCGCGAGGGTGTTCGACTCGTGGCCCGCGGCGAGGAGCCAGCGGCCCGTGGGGTCGAGGTTGAAGTTGCGGGGCCAGCCGCCGCGGATCGGCTCTTGTTCGATCAGCGACAGCTCGCCGGTCGTCGGATCGACGGCGAACGCGGTGATCGAGTCGTGCCCCCGATTCGCGCTGTACACGAACTTGCCCGACGGGTGGACGCGGACCTCCGAGCCGCTGTTGAACGTCTCGCCGGCGATCTGTTCGGGCGACAGCGTCGGGATCGTTTGGCGGAGCGTCAGCTCGCCCCGCTCGGCGTTCCAGTCGAAGACCGACAGCGACATCGCCAGCTCGTTGACGAGGTAGCCGACCGGTAGGGTTGGGTGGAACTTGAAGTGCCGCGGCCCGCCGCCGGGGATCGCGATCCCCCAGCCATGGCGAGACAGTTCGCCGGTCTCTGCGTCGAGCTTGTGGACGTAAACGCGGTCGGCGCCCAGATCGGGCGCGATCACGAAACGGTTGTCGGGCGACACGCCGGTCCAGTGCGGGTGGCACGCCTTCTGGCGGCCGGGGACCACGTTTGACGGGTCTTCGTGCTCGAAGTGCGACACCCGTGCGGCGATCGCTCCGTCTTCGTTCAGTCGATACGAACAGACCGAACCGCCACCGTACTGGGCGCTCAACAGCACGCGCCCGGTCGGATCAACCGAGACGTGACACGCCCCGCCGTCGCCGGTTGGCTCGGCGTTGATCTCTTCGAGCCGCAGGCCCTCCTCGTCGCGCACGATCCGCCAGGCGACGATCTCTTCGCGGCGCGTTGTGTACAGCACGCTCAGAGACGGGTGACGCGTGACCCAGCCGGGCCCCTCGACCTCGGCGACGAGCTTGGCGGGCGAGAGCTTTCCCTTCGCGTCGTCGAGCGTCAGGTGGTAGACGCCCCGGCTCGGGCTGTCGGGGCCGGTTTTCGTGCCAATCCAGACGTCGTGCTCCGCGGCTGACGTGAACGTGGCGAGGGCCAAGCAGATAGACAGCGCGAGACGCATGGGGTATCTCAGGTCGTAAGTCACAACGAAACGGCAAGAAGCCCCTCCCTTGCAGGGAGGGGTTGGGGAGGGTGAGGCGCTCAGGACAGGAAGATCCTCCTGTGCCGAAGCGTTTGACCCTCCCCTGGCCCCTCCCTGCAAGGGAGGGGAATCTTGTGGGCGACGCGTCATGTTGATTCACGCGACGTCGCCGATCCAGTCTTCAAGGCCGAGCGGCCCTTCGTTCCTTTGTGATGAGCTATTACCCGGAGTCAGCTCAGCCCGACGGTGACGGTCTTCGTCTCCAGGTAGCTGTCGAGACCCGCGGCGCCCTTCTCGCGGCCGACGCCCGAGTGCTTGAAGCCGCCGAACGGGGCGGCGGCGTCGAAGTTGTCGTAGCAGTTGACCCACACCGTGCCCGCGCGCAGCTTCGCGGCCAGGTGGTGCGCCTTGCTCACATCCTTCGTCCACACGGCGGCAGCGAGACCGAACGGGCTGTCGTTCGCGCGGCGGGCGACCTCCTCGACCTGGCTGAACTTCAGCACGCTAAGGACGGGGCCGAAGATCTCCTCGCGGGCGATCCGCATGTTGTCCTCGACGCCGGTGAAGAGGGTCGGCTCGACGAAGTACCCCTTCTCACCGAAGCGGCCCCCGCCGGTGACGCACTGGGCGCCGTCCTCTTTGCCGTAGTCGACGTATTTGAGGATCTTGTCGAACTGGGCCTGATCGACCTGCGGGCCCTGCTCGGTCTCCGGGTCGAACGGGTCGCCGAGCCGGCGCTCGCCGTTGATCGCGACCAGCCGCTCGACGAACTCGTCGTGGATGGCGTCTTCCAAGTAGAGCCGGCTGCCGGCGACGCAGCACTGGCCCTGGTTGAAGTAGAGCGCGAAGTGCGCGCCGGCCACGGCGGCGTCGAGGTCGGCGTCGGCGAACACGACGTTCGGGCTCTTGCCCCCCAGCTCGAACGTGACGCGCTTGAACGTGTCGATCGCGCTCCGCTGGATCGTCTGCGCGGTCGAGCCCTCGCCCGTGAACGCGATCTTGTCGACGCCCGGGTGCTTCACGAGCGCGGCGCCGGCGGTCGGTCCGTAGCCGGGCACGACGTTGATCACGCCGTCCGGGAAGCCCGCCTCTTTGGCGAGCTGCGCCATCCGCAGGCAGGTGAGGGGCGTCTGCTCGGCCGGCTTCATGACGATCGTGCAGCCCGCCGCGAGCGCCGGGCCCCACTTCCAGGCGGCCATCAGCGCGGGGAAGTTCCACGGGATGATCTGCCCGACCACGCCGACCGGCTCACGCCGGGTGTAGCAGAAGAAGTCACCGCGGACCGGGATCGTGTCGCCCTGGATCTTGTCGCACCAGCCGGCGTAGTAGCGGAGGCAGTCGACGACCAGCGGCAGGTCGGCGTTGCGGCTGTCGCTGATCGGCTTGCCGTTGTCGAGCGTCTCGAGCGCGGCGAGGTAGTCGATCTCCTCCTCGATCAGGTCGGCAAGTCGGTTCATCAACATGCCGCGGTCGCGGGCGTCCATCGTGGACCAGGGCCCCTCGTCAAACGCTTGGCGGGCGGCTCGGACGGCGCGGTCGATGTCCTCGGCGTCCCCCTCGGCGACGTTGGCGATCACCTCCTCGGTCGCGGGGTGGATCGTCTCGAAAGTCTTGCCGCTGGCGGCGTCGACCCACTGACCGTCGATGAAGAGTTGGGTCTGCTTGACCTGCGGCCGAGCGACCGGTTGGGCGGCTGTCGCCATGAGAAACCTCCGAAGAGCCGTGAACCTAGAGAGTGGGAGAAGGGTCCCGCATTCTACGCCTTGCTGCGCGAATGTCACGCCAGGAGGGTCAACCGCGAAGAAACGAGGGGACGACGATCGCCTTGGTGCGGCGGATCGAGACGGCCATCCTCCCCCGGGTTCTTCAGCCGCCAGGCGCCACCACGGCGGAGTTGGTCGTCGTTTCTTTGTTTCTTTGTGGTTCCCGATGCCTTGGCGCTCTTGGCGTCTTGGCGGTCCAATCCAGGCATGAGCACCACCGAAATCGCTGATATCCCTGCCTACTGCCGCGAGGTCGCCGAGCGCGCCAAGCGGGCCTCCGCCCTGCTGGCGACCGTCCCGGGCGACGTGAAGATCGCCTGGTTGCGGCGTTCGGCCGAGCTGCTGCGGACCGAGAGCGCCCCCCTGGCCGAGGCGAACGCGAAGGACCTGTCCGCCGCGCCGGACTACGGCCTGACCGACGCCCAGGTCGATCGCCTGCGGCTCACGCCCGACCGGATCGAGGGGATCGCGGCGGCGCTCGAAGAAGTCGCGATGCTCCGCGACCCGGTCGGTGCGGTGATCGACTCGACCGTGCGCCCCAATGGTTTGCGGATCGATAAGGTCCGCGTGCCGCTTGGCGTGGTCTTCTTCATCTACGAGTCGCGCCCCAACGTCACCGCCGACGCGGCGGCGATCTGCGTGAAGGGGGGCAACGCGGTCATTCTCCGCGGCGGCAAGGAGGCGATCCACTCTTCGCAGGCGATCGTGAAGCTCCTGGGTCAGGCGGCCGAGGAGACCGGCCTGCCGGTCGACGCCGTGCAGCTTGTCGCCACGACCGACCGCGCGGCGGTCGGTGAGTTCCTCGGGTTGGGCGAGCTGATTGATGTCGCCATCCCGCGGGGCGGCGAAGGCCTGATCCGCCGGGTCGCCAGCGAGGCGACGATGCCGGTCATCAAGCACTACGACGGCAACTGCCACGTCTACCTCGACGCGTCGGCCGACCCAGAGATGGCGGTCGCCATCACGGTCAACAGCAAGACGCACCGTTACGGCGTTTGCAATGCGGCGGAGTCGCTCCTCGTCCACGCCGACGCCGCCGAAGCGTTGGTCCCCAAAGTCGGCGCCGCCCTGGCGGAGGCGGGCGTTGAAGTCCGCGGCGACGAGCGCGTCTGCAAGCTCTTCCCCGCCGCCAAGCTGGCGACCGAGAAGGACCACGGCGCCGAGTTCCTCGGCCCCGTCATGTCGGCGGCGGTCGTCGATTCGATCGACGAGGCGATCGAGCGCATCAACCGCTACGGCTCGGGCCACACCGACGTGATCGTCACGGCCGACCTGGACGCCTCGCGCGAGTTCGCCGCCCGGGTCGATAGCGCCGCGGTGATGGTGAACGCCAGCACCCGCTTCAACGACGGGGGCGAGTTCGGCCTGGGCGCCGAGATCGGCATCAGCACCGACAAGTTCCACGCCCGCGGGCCGTGCGGCATCGAGGAGCTGACGAGCTACAAGTACGTGGTGCAGGGCTCGGGCCAGATCCGGGGCTAGGCGAGTCGGGGCTGGGCGGGTCGGGGCTGGGGGTGCTAGCAGGGGCCGTCCAACTGATGCTGACGGGCTCCGGGCGCTTCCCTATTCTTTGCCCGTTGCCATCTCCCCCCTGTCGCTGCGCGCCCCGTGTCCGACGACGTCCTCAATCAGAGCGAAATCGAGAGCCTGCTAGGCGGCGCCGGTGGGGCTTCGCCCAGCCAGCCGGCTTCTGCGCCGTCGCCCGCCTCGCCTCCCGCGGCGGGCGCTCAACCCGCTCCCGCCGCCGGGGCGGTGTCGTTTGGCGGTTCGGGGGTGGTCCCGGAGATCGCGCCCCTGCCGCGGCCTAATGAGAAGGTCACAACCTACGACTTCAAGCGGCCGGAGCGCGTCGGCAAGGAGCAGATGCGAGCCCTGCAGACGATGCACGAGGGCTTCAGTCGCAACTACGGCGCCTCGCTGTCGGCCCTGCTGCGGACAATCGTCGAGGTGAAGCTGACGAGCGTCGACCAGCTCACTTACAGCGAGTTCGTCTTCAGCCTGGAGAACCCGACCTGCTTCAACCTGATCAACGCGCCCCCGCTCGAGGGGCAGCTGATCCTCGACATCAACCCGTCGCTCCTGTTCCCGATCATCGACCGCCTGCTGGGCGGGGGCAGCGACACGTCCCCCCCCTCGCGGCGGCCGCTCACGGAGATCGAGCTGCTGCTCACGGGCCGGATCACCACGCTCTTCCTCGCCGAGATGAAGAGCGCCTGGGACAACGTGATCGAACTCGACCCGGCGATCGATCACGTCGAAAGCAACCCGCAGCTCGTGCAGATTGTGCCGCCGAACGAGGTGGTCGTGCTCATCAGCTTCGAGCTGACGATCGGCGATGTCCGCGGCATGATGAACCTCTGCATCCCGTTCAACTCGATCGAGCGGATCGGCGGCAAGCTGAGCGCCAACAGCTGGGTCACCTACAGCAAGAAGCCCTCGACGCCCGAGTCGATCCAGCAGATCAGCGACCGGCTGAGCGAGTCGGTCGTGGAGATGTCGGTCGACCTGGCCGACTCGCGGATCTCGACCGCCGACCTGATCGGCCTGCGCGTCGGCGACATCATCACGACCGAGAAAGACATCCGCGCGCCGCTGACCGTATCGGTCGAAGGCCGCAAGAAGTTCCACGCCTCGCCCGGCGCGTTCAAAGGCCGTAAGGCGGTGCAGATCGTCGAAACGATCGAAGAAAAGTCCGTCGATGTCGGCAAGCAGGCGGGCTGAGGCCTTCTTTCGGGTTCGTTAACGCGATGAAACGAAGAAGCAACGGCCTACCCCTCTGAAGAGTCTGCCAACAGGATTCCCCTCCCTTGTAGGGAGGGGGTAGGGGAGGGTTAACGCTTCGGCACAAGGCGACTCACTTGTCCTGAACGTCCTCACCCTCCCCAACCCCTCCCTGAAAGGGAGGGGCTTCATGCTTTGTCGTCTCGAAGCGAACTACGAAGCGGCCTGCCCGGCCATCTCCGCTTCGAGCACGCCGCGGGCCTTGGGCCAGACGAGCAACGCTTCGACCGCCATCCAGGCTTGCAGGCCGAGGATCACCAGGCCGAAGGCGAGCAGGGGCCATTTTTCGTTCGGCCAGAAGTCGTACAGCACCTGCTGACCCATCGCCCAAGCGGGCATGACGAACATCAGCAGCATCGGCGCCGCCGCGAACGCCACGGGCAGTCCCCGACGGGAGAGGTAGAAGACCAACACCAAGAGCGCCAGCCCGGCGAGCAGCTGGTTCGTCGCTCCGAACAGGGGCCAGAGGATCAAGCCGCCCGAGCCGGGGCCGGCTGGCCCGGGAAGCAGCGCCACCGCTCCCCCAGCAACGACAGCCAATAGCGTCGCGGCGTGCTTGTTAGTGAGGGGCTCGAAGTTCGCCGTCGCCGCGATCTCCTGGATCACGTACCGCTGCAAGCGCGTCGCCGTGTCGAGGGTCGTCGCGGCGAAGCAAGCGACCAGCACGGCGATGATCGCCACGGCGAGCTTCATCGGCACGCCGAGCGCGGCAACGAAGTTCGCGCCCCCGTCGACGAAGGCTCCGATCTTCTGCGGCAGGCTGTGGTTCTTCCAGCCGCCGACCTGCTTGGTCGAGCCGTCCGAATTGGTGACCGTGGTGACCTCGGCTTGGTACTTGGTCTTCCAGGCTTCGGGCCCGGTCAGCCGGCTGCCGTCGGCGGCGGTGACGCCCATCCCGAGCCCGGCGCAGCAGGCCAGCACGACGACGACCGCGAGCGCCCCCTCCATGAGCATGCCGCCGTAGCCGACGACGCGGGCGTCGCACTCGTTGTTGACTTGCTTGCTTGTGGTGCCGCTCGCCACGAGGCAGTGGAACCCGCTGCACGCGCCGCAGGCGATCGTGATGAACAGGAAGGGCCAGATCGGCGGGGCGTCGGCCGGGATCTCTTGGGCGATCATCGGCGCCGCGTTCAGGTCGGCCGCCCCGGTCGCCCCGGCGACCAGCATGCCGGCGATCAGCAGCACCATCGCCACGAGCAGTTGCTGGCTATTGATGTAGTCGCGTGGCTGCAACAAGAGCCAGACCGGCAGCACCGAGGCGAAGTAGCAGTAGACCAGCAGCACGGTCGTCCACAGCACCACGGGCGTGTTGTACGCGCCGAGCGCTGGGATGCTGGGCATTGTGATCGGCAGGTGGTACGCGCCGAGCCAGACCGTGAAGTACAGCAAAGCCAGACCGATCAGCGACGGCACGAGCAACGGCTTGCCCGGTTTCACGACGAACGCGCCGATCAGCATCGCCAGCGGCATGGCGGTCCAGACGCTCAGCACGCTCTCCGGGTAGACGTTGAAGATCACCGCGATCACCAGGCCGAAGATGCCGATCACGATCGTCAGCGCGAACGCCAGCACGAGCAGGAACAGCAGCTTCGCCCGCGGCGAAATGAGGCGCCCCGCCGCCTCGCCGAGGGTCTGACCCCGGTTGCGGAGGCTGACGACCAGCGCGCCGAAGTCGTGCACCGCGCCGACGAAGATCGACCCCAGGACAATCCACAAGATCGCGGGCAGCCAGCCCCAGAAGACGGCGATCGCCGGCCCGACGATCGGCCCGGTCCCCGCGATGCTGGTGAAGTGGTGGCCGAAGACCACCGGGCTGCTGGTCGGCACGAAGTCGATGTCGTCACGCAGCTCGTGGGCGGGGGTGGCCCGGGTGGCGTCGAGCCGGAAGACCCGCTGGCTGAGCCAGCTGCCGTACACCCGGTAGGCGATCCAGAGGGCGGCGAATGAACCGAGAGCGACGGCGATCGTAAGCATGGTGTAGCGACCTCTGCCGTTTCGATAGGAATCGGCCCATTGTGGGAGGGGTCTCTCGACCCCGAAAACGCGATGCTAGCCGCTGGAGCTGAACCACCGTAATCGGGGTCGGGAGACCCCTCCCACGGCCGAGCCGCCCGCTCTGCCGCGGGCCTTGCCGGGCCACTATAATCCGTCCCCCGGGCGTCTCCCCAGGCGCCCCCGAACCCGCCACCGCAAGGCGTCGCCCCGCCGCAACGCCCCCCTTCGACAGGATTCCCCCCGTGCCCGAACACGTCGTCATCATCGGCAGCGGCCCCGCCGGCTGGACCGCCGCCATCTACGCCGCCCGAGCGAACCTCAAGCCCCTGGTCTTCGAGGGGGCGGTGAGCGAGGACAACCGCTTGGCCGGCACGCTGCCGCTGGGCCAGCTCGCCCTCACGACCGAGGTGGAGAACTTCCCCGGCTGGCCGGCGGGCGACCTGTCGGGCTACATGAAGTCGGCCCTCGACGCCGAGCACCACTGGCTGGCCGACATGCACCAGAAGGAGGGCGTCAGCGGCCCCGAACTGATGCACCTGATGCGCCAGCAAGCGAAGAACTTCGACACGCGGATCGTCACCGACGACATCGTTGAGATCGATCTGAAGAGCGGCTCGCCCTTCAAGATGAAGTCGGCGGGCGGCGAGGAGATCGAGGCCCACGCCGTGATCATCGCTACGGGCGCCAGCGCCAACTACCTCGGCCTCGACTCCGAAGAGAAGTACAAGAACCGGGGCGTCAGCGCCTGCGCCGTGTGCGACGGCGCTCTGCCGCGGTTCCGCAACCACCCGGTGGTGGCGGTTGGCGGCGGCGATTCGGCCGTTGAGGAGGCCGACTACCTCACCAAGCACGCCGAGAAGGTCTACCTGGTCCACCGCCGCGACGAGTTGCGGGCGTCGAAGATCATGGCCGACCGGGCGAAGAACAACCCGAAGATCGACATCCTGTGGAACACGCAGGTCGCCGAGGTCTTGGGCGACGACGACAGCGGCATGACCGGTGTCCGCCTCGCCTCGACGGTTGGCGAGCCCGACCGCGTGCTCGACGCGACCGGCATGTTTGTCGCCATCGGCCACACGCCGAACACGAAGTTCCTGGATGGCCAGCTCGACATGAACGACAAGGGCTACCTCACGTGGACCGTGCCGTTCCGCACCAATACGAGCGTCGAGGGCGTGTTCGCCGCGGGTGACGTCTCCGACGACTACTACCGCCAAGCCTGCACCGCCGCCGGCACCGGCTGCATGGCGGCCTTGGACGCGGAACGCTGGTTGGCGTCGAAAGGGATCTGATTTAGCGCGGCAGCGCGTATCCCCCTCCTCCTTCAGGAGGAGGGGCTAGGGGAGGAGGCGTCCCGGGTGCCCGTGTACCTGATTCACCCCTCCCCTAGCCCCTCCCCTTGAAAGGGGAGGGGGATTCTTCGTTATTGTCCGCTTCTCGACGGCCTACTGCTCTAGGATCGCAACGATGCAGAAACTCTCGGTCAAGGAAGCCCGGCTTGAATCCGCCATTGGCCAATCGGCCATCATCAGGGGCTGGGTTCGCACCCGGCGGGACTCGAAGGCGGGGTTCTCGTTCGTCGAGGTGAACGACGGCTCGTGCCTCGGCAACTTGCAGGTGCTCGCGCCGGTCGAGTTGGCGAACTACGAGTCGGAGGTCAAGCATCTGACGACCGGTTGCAGCGTCGTCGTGTCGGGCGAGGTCGTCGCTTCGGGGGGCAAGGGGCAGGCGACCGAGCTGAAGGCGGACTCGCTGGAGGTGCTCGGCGGGGCGGAACCGGAGACCTACCCGTTGCAGAAGAAGCGGCACTCGCTGGAGAAGCTGCGTGAGTGGGCTCACCTGCGGCCGCGGACCAACGCGATTGGCGCGGTGATGCGGGTTCGCAACCGGGTGTCGCGGTCGATCCACGACTTCTTCCAGGAGGACGGCTTCCTCTACGTCAACACGCCGATCATCACCGCCAGCGACTGCGAGGGCGCGGGCGAGATGTTCCGCGTCTCGACGCTCGACCCGGCCAACGCGCCCCGTGACGACCAGGGAGGCGTCGACTACGGCAAGGACTTCTTCGGCCGGCCGAGCTACCTGACGGTCTCCGGTCAGCTCGAAGGAGAGATCTGCGCGTCGGCGCTCGGCAAGGTCTACACGTTCGGCCCGACCTTCCGCGCGGAGAACTCGAACACCTCGCGCCACCTCGCCGAGTTCTGGATGGTCGAGCCGGAGGCCGCCTTCTTCGAGCTGACCGACAACATCGACCTCGCCGAGCGGTTCCTCAAGCGGATCGTCGCCGACGTGCTGCGCGACTGCCAGGAAGACCTCGGCCTGTTCAACCAGCACATCGACAAGACGGTGCTCGATCGCCTCGAGAAACTCGCCGGCGACGAGTTCACCCGGCTCCCCTACACCGAGGCGATCGGCCTGCTGGAATCCTCCGGCGAGAAGTTCGAGTACCCGGTTGCCTGGGGCACGGACCTGCAAGCCGAGCACGAGCGCTGGCTCACCGAGAAGCACTTCGGCGGGCCGGTCGTGTTGACCGACTACCCGGCGAGCATCAAGCCGTTTTACATGTACTGCAACGAGCCGGACGACGAAGGTCGCGCGACCGTGCGCGCGATGGACGTGCTGGTCCCCGGCGTGGGCGAGATCATCGGCGGCAGCCAACGCGAGCACCGGCTCGACCGCTTGCTGGAGCGCATGGCGGCTCAGCAGCTCGATCCGAACGACTACTGGTGGTACGTCGACCTGCGGCGCTACGGCAGCGTGCCGCACAGCGGCTTCGGTTTGGGACTGGAGCGGATGGTGCAGTACGTCACCGGCATGCAGAACATCCGCGACGTGATCCCCTTCCCGCGGACTCCGGGATCGGCCGACTTCTGAGGAGATGGGGGGAGGGCGAGCCGCAAGCGTCAGCGCCCGGAGCGCATCTGAAGGGCGGCTTACTCAATAGCTGCGACGTGAAGAGATAAGGGGATGTCGGGTTCGCGCGAGTGCGGGCCACGGCTTGGAACGCGAGCGATCCTGATCGCTGAGCGACAGCGGGCTGACGACGCCAATCGTCAGAGCGAACCCACAAAAAAAGACCGCCACGCCGTAGCGGCGTGGCGGTCGGGAAACTTCAAAAAACGCCGTATAGCAAACGGCGATCGGGATCAGCGGCGACGGGCCGCGAGGGCCAAGCCGCTCAGGGCGAGCAGCGCGAACGAAGTCGGCTCGGGGATCTGAGCCTCCCACATGACGCCGGCCAACCGCTGCGAGACGAACGAGTTGACTTCCGCCTCCATGGTTACGCTGTAGGTCACGCCCGCGGTGAGATCGATTTCGCCAAGCTTGTACCACGAGTTGTTGGCGCCACCCACGAACGCCGGACCTGCATCCAGGTCGGCGCCGGTGCCGCCATCGTTCATGTCGAGGGGGCCAACGACGAGCGGCGCGCCGTCGCCTGTAATCGTGAATGTCGATCCGGCCGCGTTGACGTTGGTCGAAGAAGGCGCCGTGATGTAGACGGCATAGGTTCCAGTCGCCCCGCCAGCGGTGCCGGAAGCGAGTTCGGTACCGAAGCCCGTGGTGGAGCCGAGGAGATCGCCGGCCGCCGGGGAGAAGTTGTCTGCGTCAACGCCCGGCGTGTACGACAGGACGTAAGTGTCGGGGTCGGCCACGCCGTTGCCACCGAAAAGGCTGCCGTGCACTGGCATGCCGATAGCCGCACTGGCGATGCTCGCCGACGCGCTGGTGGTGTCGCCACCGAAGCTGAAGTTGGGCCCGTCGACGGTCGCGATAAACGCGGCTTGCGAAGCGCCGACACCCAAAAGGGTCGCGCACAGCGCGGCTAGAAAAGGACGTGTGGATGGCATGGGATCCCGCTCCTGGTTGGAAGTGATACGTGCGTGGGAATAAGAGGCAGCAATAAGCCCGATCGTATTTTGGGCCTCTCGTAGATGCAATTCCTGGGGCCTCCTCGATCGGAGCGCGGGAACCCGGCTCCAGCACGCTCTGCAAGGACGGCTACCCTCAGTTTTTACGGGGTCTGACAGGCTATCGACCCCCGCCCGAGGCCCGTCTTGCCCCTCGAATAGGGGCGTTTCATGTCGCAAATCCGACAAGGTTTTGCGCGATCGCGGGCGTCTCTCTTGACTGATCGCCTCGGTCGTTCTTGCCCACACGCTCCTCGTCCGCTTTGCCCTTTGGGCTGCTTGGCGGCGTGGCTGGGGCGGGGCTACACTCACCTGCTCAACTCTTCCTCTCTCTTATTGGCTCAGTGGGTTCAACGCGATGGCTGACGCGAACGCTTCCGGCGCGATCGACACGGTGATGACCGAGGACCGGCTCTTCCCTCCCTCCGCCGAGTTCTCCGCGAAGGCGCGGGTCAAGTCGCTCGAGGAGTACGAGGCACTCTGGCAGAAGGTCGCCGCCGACCCGGTCGCCTACTGGGAGGAGCGAGGCCGCGAGGAGCTGCACTGGTTCGAGCCCTTCGAAGAGACGCTCCGCTGGAACGAACCCGATGCGGAGTGGTACGTCGGCGGGAAGACGAACGCTTCGTACAACTGCCTGGACAAGCATCTCGGCCCCGTTTCAGAAGGTGGTGGCCGCGGCGACAAGACGGCCATCCTGTGGGAGGGCGAGCCGGGCGACACCCGCACGCTCACTTACGCCGAGCTGCATAAGGAGGTCTGCAGGTTTGCCAACGTCCTGAAGGGCCTCGGCGTGCAGGCGGGCGACCGGGTGTCGATCTACATGCCGATGACGCCCGAGCTGGTGATCGCGATGCTCGGCTGCGCGCGGATCGGCGCGGTCCACTCGGTGATCTTCGCCGGCTTCAGCGCCGAGGCGATCGCCGACCGCAACAACGACGCCGAGGCGGTCGCCGTCCTCACGGCCGACGCCGGCTGGCGCCGCGGCAAGGCGCTCCCGCTTAAGGCGACGGTCGACGAGGCGCTCGCCAAGAGCCCCACCGTGAAGCACTGCGTCGTGCTCAAGCGGGTCGGATCCGAGGTCGAGTGGACCGAGGGCCGCGACCACTGGTGGGGCGACCTGATGGACGCCGCCAGCGACGACTGCCCCGCCACGCCGATGGACAGCGAGGCGCCCCTCTTCATCCTCTACACGTCCGGATCGACCGGCAAACCGAAGGGGATCAAGCACACCACCGCCGGCTACAACCTGTGGGCGAAGAAGACCTTCGAGTGGGTCTTCGACCACCGCGAGGACGACGTCTACTGGTGCACGGCCGACTGCGGCTGGATCACCGGCCACAGCTACATCACGTACGGCCCCCTCGCCGCGGGCGCGACGTGCGTGATGTACGAGGGCGCGCCGAACTTCCCCGCCGAGGATCGCTTCTGGGAGATCGTTGAGAAGTACAAGGTGACGCTCTTCTACACGGCGCCCACGGCGATCCGCGCGTTCATCAAGTGGGGCGACGAGCACGTCGATAAGCACGACCTGTCGAGCCTACGCGTGCTGGGCACCGTGGGCGAAGGGATCAATCCCGAGGCTTGGATGTGGTACCACACGAAGATCGGCGGCGAGCGCTGCCCGATCGTCGACACGTGGTGGCAGACGGAGACCGGCGGCATCATGATGTCGCCCCTCTCCGGCGCGATCGCCACCAAGCCGGGCAGCTGCACGAAGCCCCTCCCCGGAGTGATCCCCAAGATCATCAGCGAGGAGGGCGAAGAGTGCGGCCCCGACCAGGGGGGCATGCTCACGATCGCCCACCCGTGGCCCGGCATGCTCCGCGGCATCTGGGGCGATGAGGAGCGCTACAAGGAGGTTTACTGGTCGAAGGTCCCCGGCAAGTACCTCGCCGGCGACAACGCACGCTGCGACCGGGACGGCTACTACTGGATCATGGGCCGCATCGACGACGTGCTGAACGTTTCCGGCCACCGGCTCAGCACGATCGAGATCGAATCGGCCCTCGTGAGCCACCCCGCCGTCGCCGAGGCGGCCGCCGTCGGCCGGCCGCACGAACTGAAGGGCGAGGCGGTCGCCGTGTTTGTCACCGTGAAGGACGCCGAGCCGGACGACGACCTCCGCCAGCAGCTGAAGCAGCACGTCCGCAAGGAGATCGGCGCGCTGGCGCAGCCGGACGACATCCGCTTCACCGCGTCGCTGCCGAAAACGCGCAGCGGCAAGATCATGCGGCGTCTGCTCCGCGACATCGCCGCGGGCAAAGAAGCGGCCGGCGACACCTCGACGCTCGAGGACTACACCGTACTAGCCAGCCTGCGACAAGACGAGGATTGAGGGTCGCTGCCGACGCCCGCAAACATCGATCGCGCCGCGCAGCGCCGAGAAATCGATATCGCCCCGTTGTGGCCCGATTTAGAATCGGGTTTTACAGCGGCTCCTTCGGAATGGAGATGGCAATGCGTGGCTGGTGTTCAGTAGCTGGCGTTTCTGCGGTGGTGGTGGTTCTCGTGTCGGCGGTGGGCGCAACGGCCGCCGACTACGAGTTCTACGGGCGTTCGGGCGATCTGATCGAGATCGACCTCGGGTCGCTCCCCGGCGTGCCGGGCGGCGCGGCGTTCTCGAGCCTAGAGGTCGGCGGCTTCGGCAATCCCCATTCGGGGCTCACGAGCAGCACGCTCAATCAGGGGACGTTCGCGAACGACGGACGGTTCTGGGTCCTCCCCAACCCGGCCGCCGACACGCCGGGCGAAGGCGACGTGGACCCAGCGGCACGCGGCTTCCAGGGCGTCATCCAGGGGAACGTGCGTGTCAACGGCGTGTTGAAATCGTTCGAGGTGACGGTCCGGCCCGGCTACACCGGCGCGGGCGTCGGCTCGGTGGGGCAGAGCCTAGAGCGTCTGAACCGCGCGGCGAACAACGAGCTGTACGTCGCCCAGCAGCAGCAGCGGCTGCGGTACCTCGGCTACCAGAGGGAGGGGGGCGGGGAGATCGTGGTCGATGGTGACTTCGGGCCCAACACCGACGCCGCGCTGCGCACCTTCCAAGCGGCGATCGTCGGCGGGGTGAACACGACCCAGGCGAACGTCGACGGGATCATCGGTCCCAATACGGCCGGCTGGCTCAACGCGGCGAACGCGCCGACCTGGGACGAGCTGATCGATCCCGACCCGCAGCCGACCGGCACGTTCAGCGTCTCGAGGATGATCGGCGACTTTGATCTCCTGCCGAGTTGCGACCCGGGTGGCGGCTGCGTCCGCTCGGGGAACACGCCCCAGATCGAGCGCTTCGGCACGAGCTGGGCGATCGAACTCATGGAGGCGGGCTCCGCCGCCGCGAAGGACGACACCGGCATCACGCAGCTGATGAACGGCATGTCCACCCTTGATGGCTACGGCTCCTCGGCTTTCCACAGCACGCACCGCGCGGGCATGGACATCGACCTGCACGTCACCGGATCGACGCACAACTTCGGAAACGGCTCCGTGAGTGCCGCCGAGCAGGGCGTGATCGACACGGCGGTCGCCTTCATCGACGCCGGCTCCGTGGGCGGACCCGAGCGTGGCAGCATTCTGCGCATCATCTCGTCGAACGAGGACATCCTCGACGGCATCCGCGCCGCGCGGCCGAGCGTCTCGCTCTCCTTCGACTCGTCGGGCGGGCACCGCAACCACCTGCACGTCGATGTCGGCGCCCCCGCCCAAGTCGCCGGCCTGGCGAACCTGCCGGGCGACTTCAACCTCGACGGCCTTGTCGACGCGGGGGACTACACCGTCTGGCGCGATGGCTTAGGCGTGGAGTACACCACGGGCGACTACACCCTTTGGGCGAACAACTTCGGGGCCGGCGACGCCCCCGGTTCGGCGGTTGCCGTGCCCGAGCCGATGGCTTGCCTGATCGCCCTGGCAGGATGCCTGGTGGTTCCGCTGGCTCTCAATCGCCGGTGAACAGGCTCCAGACGAGCCGCACGACGACCACGTAGGCGTTGTCCCATGCCTCGGGTCGGAAGACGGTGACCCGCAGTCCTGAACCGATGAACGGCCTCAGCAGCCAAGCCAACTGCACGGCGACAAAGAGGTACGCGATCGCCCAGCCGACCAGCAGGCCACGATGCCGCGGGTTGCGCGCGATCAGGGGACGGAAGTGACCCCGCAGCACCGCCTGCCCGGCGCAGCTCGCAACCGCGAAGCAGACGCCGTTGAACAGCAGGGCCTGCTGGTAGTCTGCCGTCGATAGGTAGAAGAGCAGGGTCACCGGAGCGAGGGCGGCCAGTGCGATCGCGGTCGCCGCCTGGGCGGAGATCAGCGCCCTCACCGAGCGGCCGAAGTCACGCCGCAAGCCGAGCAGGGTGCTCAGCACGAAGAAGACCGGCAGACCGATCACGAACGAACCGAGGATCAACAGCGGCGTCTTGCTTGCCGAGTAGAGCGCCTGCAACGCTCCGTCGGGCTGGCCGTTGAGGGTGCGGTAGAGGCCCATCACCACGCCATAGAACCCGCCGAACGCGAGGACGCAAAGCAAGAGTCGTGGCAGAGTCGGGGGGGACGCTTCGGGCGCCGTTGACCGAGCGCCGCGCCGTAGCACGGCGTCGGCAGTGCGTAGCAGCGCGTGCATCGGCTCACCCCCCGCCGAGCAGCAGCTTGCCCAACGCGCCGAAGACGGCCGCGAAGAAGTTCGATTCCTTGGGGCGGAAGAAGCTGAAGGCCAATTCCGGGTTGCCGATGAACGGGCGCAGGACCCAACCCATCTGCGCCCCGACCAGCGAGAAGAGGACCAGCCAGCAGCGGAAGACCAGTTTTGTGTGCCGGCCGAGCATCTGGCCAGCGGGCATGTCGATCGCCGCGGGTTCGGGCGCCTCTTCGTCGCTCTCGGGCAGCGCGTCGGCATCATCGATAGCAGCGGGTGGCTCCGTCGAGGCCGCTTCATCGGGCGACAGCACGCGGTGCAGGGTCTGCAGCAAGAACATCAGACCGAGCACTCCCGCCACGCTGAACGCGGCGACGTTCAGCAGCAGGATGAAGGGGTAACTGTTGGTCGTGAGCGAGAAGAACAGGACGATCGTCCCCAGCGACGCCAGCACGGCCAGGTTCACCGCGATCGAGGCGGTCAGCAGCCGGGTCATGCCCAGCAGGGTCAACCGTGAACCGATCAGGGCGTTCGACACGTAGAGCGACGGCAGCGTCACGACGAGCGTCAGCAAGAACAGGGCGGGCGTTTTGATCGTCGAGGCGAGCACCTGAAGAAACGGGCCGTACGGATCGTCCAAGCTCTCGGGGACACTCTTGAGGAGCGAGAACGACCCCATGCACGCGCCGTAGAACATGGCCAGCAGCACGGCGATCGCCGCCATGCCGCGCGCCGAGACCTCCAGCCGTTTGCCGCCCACGGCATCGGGGCGGGTCGCCTCGCCGCGGAGCAAGCGGTCGAGGTCGAGCAGCCGATCGTGCAGGTACCGCGTCGTGCGGCGGAGGCGCTCGTTCATGCGCTTGCCTTCGGGGTTTCAACGAACAGGTCGTCGAATCAGACGACGCCCGCCCGGTGGCGGTTCCCGAAGTTGCTTCAGCGCCGGAGGCTCGGCGCCTGGCCTAGGCGTGGCGCGTGCAACTCCCCCTCGCCCCGCAAGAACCCACCGTCCCGTTCGCGACGGTGGTAGGGGACGCGGTAGGAGACGTTGCCCGGCTCCGGCGCGGTGCCGGTTAGACCTGGCTGGGGTTCGACGGTGTACTCCGCCACCCGTGTCTGACCCGGTTCGATCAGCAACGCCCGGTCGGGCAGATAGTCGAGAGAGGACTCAACGATGCGATACCGACAGCCGGCCGAGGCGTCTGCCGGAGCAAACTCAGATTCGCTGGGCACGATCAGCAAACGATCGGAGTGGCTCGTGTAGGCGACTCTCAGTCGATGCCGCTCGGCGCCAAGGAGTTTCGGCAGCGGATCGCTGGCGAGCACCTGCACCTCCAGATCGCCGAACCAGGCGCGTTGCCTGCGGGCTTCTTTCAGCCCGTTCGCAGCCTGGAGATCGACGCTCTGGCCGAGGCTCCAGAGGGCGACGAAGAAGAGGGGCGCCGTCCCGAGGAGTCCAATCGCAACGCCGCCGAACACGCTGTCGTTTGTCGCACGGGTCAGGGCGGGAGCAACGAGCAAGGCGCCCCAAAGCACGATCAAGCCGATCAGGTACGGGCCAACGGCGTTGAGCTCGTCATTGAGTCGTCCGGTCGGCTCCATGCCGGCGAGCTGCATCACGATCAGCACCGCGAGGGCGAGGGCGACCGCGCCGAACTGCCAGCCGAAGGCGTGGCACGCCGCGGCAACCAAGGGGTCGTCGTCGGGTCGTCGGCCGGAGCCCAGCACGCGACTCAGGGCCGTCACGGGCAGGGCGATGATCAGCACACAGGGGAGCGTGATCAGCACGGCGCCCGTGAGGGAGACCTCGCCGATCGCCATCCGCAGATCGCCCAGCAGCGTCACCTCGGGTGAGGGGGGGATCGCTTCGATCGCCAAGAAAACCCGCAGCGCGACCCCTGTGGTGAACAGGGCCGTCACCAGCCAAGCGAACGGCGGCGGAGCCGTCTCGGGGGACGTGCAGGCCTTGCTTCCGGTGCGCCACGGGCGAACCGTCGCCCGACCCCAGAAGGCGACGCACCCCGTGACGAACGCCGCGATCTGCGCGACGGGGCGGTCGAGCATCGTCCGCACGGCGGAGGGTTCGTTCGGCGGTTGAGAGTCGCCTGCTAGCATCGGGCCGCGGTCCTCGGGGGAGAGTCCGCGGACGATAGCGTCCGACCCCTTCCGCCGCGAGAGCGTTCCGGACGGTGCGGCAGCGCGTGAAAGCGGGCGTCGCCCCTGCCTGTTCAGCAGGACGACGCCCGATTCACGCTGTCTCTCGCCGCGTGTTGCGCGGCGAGGGCCTCTTCGTTTCTCAGAACGCCTCCGCCGGCGCGGCCTCGTTCAAGCCGATCAGCTTGCCGCACTCGGCCAGCAGCTGGTACTCGGCGTACTTGCCGACGACTTCGCCGGTGGTGTCGGCGCCGAACTTGCTCACGATCTTGGCCCGGTCGCCCTCAACCGTGCGGACCGAGACATCGAGCTGCTTGGCGATCGCCTTGTTCAGCTGGCCGGCGACGATCGCCTGAAGGACGGTCTTCTCGCGGGGCGAGAGCCGCTCGACCGACGCACCGATCTGGACGAAGCGACTCGCGACGCGTCGCCGGACGGCGCCCCAGTCGATCGCCCGTGCGACCACGGCCGCGAGCTCTTCGGCGCGGACGGGCGTCTGCACCAGTGAGATGGCCCCACCGTCCAACAGTCGCACGGCGGCCGGCACGTCGGTCGGGTCGCTCGTCGCGACGATCGGCGGCGCGTCCGGCCCGGCGGTGAGGCGCCGTTGCAGTTCGAGGCTGCTTATGCCGGGTTGGCGGTAGCCGAGCAGCAAGCAATCGATCCGCCCCGCTTCGTCGGTCGTGAGGTACTCTTCGGCGGAGCCGAAAGACCGCACGCGGTAACCGCGCGAAGCGAGCGTCGTGACGATGGCGTCACGGACCGAGGCATTCGATTCGATCAGGCCGAGTTGGAGCGCTTCGGCGCCAGCGGGGCCGATTTCGTTCGAGTGAGTCATTCGCCAGTTCTCCTGTGCCCCCTGGGATCGCGTGGGCCGGCGATCCGCCGAATGGGGGGCATCGTGCTGATCCCCTCGGCGGTGGTTTGGATTGCGGGTTCCTACAGGTAAGTAGCCATCTGGTGGCTATCCGTATTACGGCTGGACGTAGATTTTTTCTCCCAATCTGAATACGATTCGCGTAAGTTGTTGGTGTAGTAATGAGTTAGGACGCTTTGGGAGAAGGTGTCTTTTGGCCGGGCAGGCCTCCCCTCAAGCCCCAGCGCAAGGCGCGCTCCGATGAGCGAGGCGACGCGGATCACGCTCTTAGAACGGGTGCGGCAAACCCAAGCGGGGGAGTCGTGGGCCGAGTTCGCGGCTGTTTACGACTCGCTCATCGCCTCGTGGCTCAAGAAGCAGGGCGTCGCCGGCGCCGACGCCGACGACATCCGTCAGGAGGTCATGCAGACGGTCGTCAAAGAGATCGCCAAGTTCGACCACAACGGCCGCACCGGCGCGTTCCGCACCTGGCTCCGGCGGATCACCGCCAACCGGATGCGCCGACACTGGTCCCAGCGCAGCCGCCGCGTCGGCGAGAACCGCGCCGTTGACCTGGGGGAGCTGGCCGACCAGCTCAACGACGACGCCAGCCGGCTCACCCACGTCTGGGAGGCGGATCACGACCGCTTCGTGCTCAACCGGTTGTTGGGGATGCTCAACGGTCGCTTCGCGCCACGCAGCCTCGCCGCGTTCCGGCGGCTGGCGATCGGACAGGAGCCGGCCGAGCGGGTCGCGTCCGAGCTGGGCATGACGGTCGGCGCGGCGCGTGTGGCGCAGCACCGCGTCCTCCGCGCTCTCAAGGACCTCGCCACGGGGCTCGTTGACGCATGACCGCGCCCGAATCGATCGACGCGACCGAATGCCCCAGCGACCAACGCCTTGCCGCGTGGCTGAACGATCAGCTGGCGCCCGAGGAGGTCGAGCCGATCGAGGCACACCTCGAATCGTGCGAGGCGTGCGCCTTGCGGCTGGACGACCTCACCACCGAACCCGACTCGCTGGTTGAACGGCTGCGCGACGCGGCGGGCCTTGGCGGGCCGGGCGCCGCGGAGCCGGCGCAGGACCCGAACCTCCTGTTCGGCGCCCTCGCGATGCAGGCGGGCCTGATCTCGGCGCAGCAGTTCGCCGATTCGTGCGTGCTGTGGGCGTCGCGGAGCGGTGTCTCGCTGGCCGAGTTGATGGTCGATCAGGGCTGGATCGACCAGGCGGCCCGGCAATCGGTCGAGGCGCTGCTCGCCGCGCGTTCGCCACGCTCGACGACCAACCCCTCGGCGGAGACCCTCGCCGGCCACAGCGCGACGCCGATCGCCGTGGGCGAAACGCTCTCCCACACGCCCCTTCCCACCGAACACTTGCGGCTGAAGCACCTGCACTCGCAGGGGGGCATCGGTCAGGTCTGGCTCGCTCAGGACGCGCTGCTGGGACGTGAGGTGGCGCTCAAGGAGCTGCTGCCCGAGCTTCGCGGTTCGAAGAAGCATCGCGAACGCTTCTTCCGCGAGGCACGCGTCGGCGCGCAGCTCTCGCACCCCGGCACGGCGCCGGTGTACGAGTACCGGGAGGAGGCGGGCCGCTGTTACTACACGATGAAGTTCTACTCCGGACGCACTTTCACCGAGGCGATCCGTGAGGCGCACCAAACTCGCGGCGACGCCGAGGACGCCGCCCCCTGGTTCGATCGCTTCTTCCCGCTGCTCGAGCAGTTCCTCTCCGTCTGTGACACGATCGCCTACGCCCACGCCCAGGGGATCGTCCACCGCGACCTGAAGGGGGACAACATCGTGCTCGGGGAGTATGGCGAGGTGACGGTCGTCGATTGGGGCCTCGCCAAGGCGATCCCCGGCGCCGGCGCGGCCGCCTCGCCGGCGCGGCTCGTGGGCGAGTCGCCGACGCTTGAGGGCGAACGCCTCGGCACGCCCGGCTTCATGGCGCCCGAGCAGGCGCGGGGCGAGATGGCGGGGATCGACGAGCGGACCGACGTGTACGGCCTCTCGGCCGTGCTCTACGAGCTGCTCACGACCCGTGCGCCCTTCTCCGGCGAGACCTCTAACGAGGTGATGCACCGGGTCGAAGTACAGCCCCCCGCGCCGCCCAGCCTGTCGCACCCCGACACGCCGACCCAGCTCGAAGCGATCTGTCTCCGCGGGCTGGCGAAGCGCAAGGCGACCCGTTTCGCCTCCGCCCGCGACCTGAGCGAGGCGGTGCGGAGTTGGCTCACCCGGCAGGTCGATCGGCAGCGCGAGGCGGAGCGTCAGGCGAAGTTCTTCGCGCTGTCGCAGGACCTGTTCGTCGCGATGGACGACCGGGGCATGATCAACCACGTGAACCCCGCCTTCCTCAAGTTTTTCAACACGACCGTCGAAGACTCGGTCGGCTTCCACTACCTCGAAGACATCCACCCGGACGACCAGGCGTTGGTCAACCGCTTGTTCGAGCAGGTTCTGCGCGGCGTGTCGCAATACGACACGGTGATCCGCGTTAAGGACGAGGAGGGCGTCTTCCGCCGCGTGAGTTGGTCGCTCACCCGAGTGCCGGGGGAGCCGACCCTCTACGCCGTCGGGCGTCCGATCGACGAGGAGGGCGAACGCCGGCGGGCGACCCTGGCGCGGGCGGAGTTCTTCTCGCTCTCGCCCGATCTGTTTGTGATCTCCGACGAGCAGGGCCGTGCCGGCCAGGTCAACGAGGCGTGGGAGCGGGTGCTCGGTTGGAAGCCCGAGGAGGTCGAGGGCCGACCGTTCATTGAGTTCATCCACCCGGACGATGTCGGGCGGGCTTCGCGGGCCGGGAGGAAATCGCTGTTGCGCGGCCCGGTCTCCGACCTGGAGATGCGCCTGCGGCATCGCGACGGCGGCTACCGGACCATCGTCTGGTCGCTCTGCCGCTTGCACGGTGACCGGATCAACTACGCCATCGGGCGCGAAGTTCCCGGCGGGGCGACCGAGTGACGCGGTCGCGTCTCAGGGCACGATCTCGCGCAGGTACTTCACACTCGGCTTGCCAGCGCCCTTAACCGCGGGGCGGCCGGTGAGGAAATCGGTCGCGTAACGCATCCGTTCGGGCGGGCGGCCCGGCTCGCGGGGGACGCGGAAGTCGTCCCCCTTCTGCATGACGGTCCGCGCGATCGGCATCTCGCCGAACGCCCGCGTGCCGGCGCTCTCGGCGGGCCACCACCGGCCCTCGCCCTCTTCGTCCTCGACATAGAACTCGGGGTAGCAGTGGTCCTGCACCCAGACCATGCGGGCGGGCACGCCGCTGGCGCGGCAGAGGGCGACGAACAGCGCGCTGCGGCCGTGGCAGTCGGCGGTCTCGTCGGCGAGCGTCTTGAGGGCGCTGGTGTCGGGGCCCTCGAAGTACTCGATGTTGTCCATCACGTAATCGTAAAGCCCCTCGATCCTCGCCCAATCGGACAGCTCTTCCTCGCCCGCTGATTCTTCGAGGTCGGCTCGGATCGATTTGGCGAGGCGTTTGATCTTGGGATGTTTCGACTCGACGAACGGGCTCGGCCCCAGGTAGCCACGCAGGTTACGCGGCGGCCGGCGGGCGATCACTAAACGGTCCGCCTCGGCCTCTTCGGGTGGGGGAGTTGTGCGGGTTGTGACCTTGTAGGTCAGCACGACACGGGCCTCGGCGCCCGAATCAAGGTACGGGATCGAAAAGACCAACAGCCGTGCGGCGCCACCGGCCAGGTCGCGGAACTCGTAGCCGGCGACCAGCTTGCTGATGTCCTCCTCGTCGAGTCGCACCGTCTGCTCGTCGCAGTCGATCGGTACGGCGACCATGCCGAGGATGTCCTTCACCGGGCCGCGCTTCGCGGTCACGATCGCGCCGACACGGAACCGCACGGTGGTCTCGGTCGCCTCGGCGACGGTGGTCCCACCCGCCGGGGCGGCCTTCAGTTGCCCGAACGCGGGCGCCGCGCACGCGATCAGGGCGATGACAGCTAGAGACCGATTCATGAACGATAACATTGGGCTGAAACAGATCTCGGCACGCTTTCCGCTGGCTCCCACAGATCAGCACCGAGCCTTGCAGGTTCATCCCTTCAGTCTACGCCGCAGGAATCGTGAGGAGCCAACAAAAACAGCCCCACCCGGCTCGCTCAGGACGGGCGAACCGGGTGGGGCTGTGCCGGCTGGAAGGTTCCAACCGGAGGGCGAGCTGGTGCTGGGAGGGCGAAAGCTCAGCCTCGTTGAATCATCTCATTGCACCGCGGCGGGGCCCGGGTCGACCGTCGACGACGGGACGCCCGGCTGGACCGAGTAGCCGCCGTCGTAGGAGGGCATCGTGTAGCCGCCGCTGCAGCTATTGCAGCCGGGGCCGGGCATCCAACCGGTGTCCATCGGCATGCCGCCGTAGCCGCCACCGTAGCCGTAGGTCGCGGGGCCCGAGTAGCCGCAGCCGGGGTCGAAGCCGGCGTAGCCGCAGCCCGGGTCACACATCGGCGCCGCGGCCATCGGCGCAACCGGCACAACCGGCGCACAGATCGGGGCGGGGGCGACAACCGCGGCTTGGCGACAGCGTGAACCGCGGCAGATGAAATCACGCATCCGCCGGCAGCACCCGCATCCGGTTACGCTG
Source organism: Planctomycetes bacterium MalM25 (assembly GCA_007745835.1). Classification (NCBI taxonomy): domain Bacteria; kingdom Pseudomonadati; phylum Planctomycetota; species Planctomycetes bacterium MalM25. Next base: position 4,610,285 of record CP036424.1, on the reverse strand, counting down.
GTCACAACGGTCGTGACGATACAGAGGGCGATCAGTTTCTTCATGGCGGCGTCCTTACGGAGGGGCGATGCACACGCTAAGGCGCGCACTTCGCTATGCGGGCCGCGACACGCCACCGTCGCGGCTTGGGGAGGGAGGGCGTTGTGCTGGGGGGCGTCGTCACGCATCACACGACGACGGGCTCCGATCGACGTAAACACTCGTCGCGTGATGAAGCCGCGAAACACTACCTCACCCCGCGTGACGTGCAAACGAAACCGTTCATTTTTTTCAACATCCTTCCGGCGCGACCCCCCAGGCGCGGGTAGGGTTGCCCGTCCAACCCCCCACTTCACCGCCGCTGCGTAGCTCGCTGATGAGACGACCGCGCCTCACCAACCTGCTGCTCGCCGTCCCGCTGCTCGCCCTCGTGGCGGCCGCCGACGCGGCCGACTGCGTCCGACCGGGAGACCGGTTGGTGCTTGTCAGCACGCGCCCGGTTGGCTGCACGACCGACGCGGAGCGCCTCGCCGAAGGCGTGTTCGCCGCGGAGCGCGCCGAGGGCCGCTGGGTCGCCACTCCGCTTGGCGAAGCGCTCGGTTCGCTCGATCCGGCCCAGCCGATCGTCTTCTACGTTCACGGCAACCAGATCGAGACCGCTGCCGCCCGCCGCCGCGGCCGGCACGTCTACCAACGGCTGATCCGTTGCGGGGACGATCGCCCCGTGCAGTTCGTTATCTTCTCGTGGTGTTCCGGCAAGGTGCCCGGCTTGGTCAAGGACTACCGCGTCAAAGCGGCCCGCACACGGCCGGTCGCTTGGCAGCTCGCTTGGGTGCTCGATCGCTTGCCCTCCGGTTCACGCGTTGGATTGCTGGGTTACAGCTACGGCGCGCGGGTCTCGAGTGGCGCGTCGCACCTGCTGGCGGGTGGGTCGCTCAGCGGCTTGGCGTACCCCGGCTGTTCGGCGTGTGGGGTGAGCAGCATGCGGGCCGTCTTCCTCGCCGGTGCGTACGACGCCTGCTGGAACGCGACCCGCTCGTACCACGGCCGGGCGCTCGACAAGATCGACACGCTGCTGGTCACGCTCAACCCGCGCGACCCGGCGATGAGGTACTTCCGCTTTGTGTCGAAGCACTCGAACCCGACCGCCCTGGGCTCCTTCGGTCCGCGGGGTCTGAACGCCGAACAGGCCGCGCGTGTCCGCCTGATGCCGGTCGCGTCCGCGGTCGGCAAGAGCCACGACCTGTACGACTACCTCGGCGCCCCGGGCCTGATGAGCTCCGCCTGGCGCCGGCTCACCTTTGCCGACGGCGAAACGGCAGCGCCGCGAGAGCCGACCCTCGCTTCGGCGGGCTAGAGCAAGTCGCCTCCTGGTCTGCCGGCCCATGGTCGCTACGATGCAGGCACGGTGGGTGCATTCGAGGGAAGGCTTCATGAGCGAGCGGCAGGCGTACCTCAACGGTCAGTGGATTCCCGACGAAGGTCTCTCGATCTCGATCGGCGACCCCGGATTCGCGCTGGGGGTGACCATCACCGAGCGGCTGCGCACCTTTGTCGGCAGAATCTGGCGGCAGGCGGAGCACGTCGAGCGGTTGCGGCGTTCGGCCCGGGTCGTTGGCGTGCCGGATGAGACGGTCAATGAGCTCGATGCCGCCATCACCGAGTACTTGAGTCGGCACGAGCCGCTCCGCACTGCGGGGCGTGTGGAGGGCGTCGAGGACGATTGGGCGATCGTCGCCTTCGCTACGCCGGGCGTCGGCGGCGAGCCGACGCGGTGCGTGCACGGCTTCCCGCTCGCCTTCGGCGACTGGGCCCACCAGTTCACCGAAGGGGTGGCGCTCCGCCTCAGCACACACCGGCAGACGCCCCCCAGCTGCTGGCCAGCCGAGCTGAAGTGCCGCAGCCGCATGCACTACTACCTCGCCGACCAAGAGGCCCGCCGGCTTGAGCCGGGCGCTCGGGCCTTGCTGCTCGACCAGGAGGGCTTCGTCGGCGAGGCGTCGACAGCGAACGTGGTCGTCTACAACGAGGCCGAGGGGATCGTCTCGCCGCGGATGGAGAAGGTGCTGCCGGGAGTGAGCGTCGCCGTGCTGCGGGAGCTTGCCGAGGAGGCGGGCGTGCCGTTCACCGAGCGCGACTTGACCGTCGAGGAGTTCCGCTGCGCCGACGAGGCGTGGCTCAGCAGCACCTCGATCTGCCTGCTGCCCGTGACGCGTCTCGATGGCGAGCCGGTCGGCTCAGGCCGCCCAGGCCCGGGCTACGCGCGCTTCTTGCGGCTGTGGAACGACGCGACAGGAATCGATATCGCCGAGCAAGCTCGGCGGAGCCGTGTGGCGAGGTGACGCGTAGATGAAACGCCTCACCAAGGCTCTTCCATCACGCCCACGATCTGCTCTGCCAAGCGGGCGATCATCTTCTGCTGGTGCGAAGCGATCGTCTGACCCGCCTCGGGGATGAAGGGGGTCTGCTGGCTGATGCCCACCGCGTCGCCGAAGCCGGGGGGCAAATCGATCGTCCGCGTCGGCGCCATCGGCAGCCGGCGACGGTTCATCCACGTGGCCTCGGCGACCAGCTCGCCCGCGAAGACCCGCGGGTTGTCGAACTGGTCTTCGGCCTGCACCGTGCGGCGGTCGGCGCGGAGGTTCACCACGAGCAGGCTGTCCGCGTTAGGCGACGCGATCACCTTGAAGGGGGTCTTCAATTCGATCTCCTTGACGACCGCCTCGGTGAGCCGCTCGCCCAGGTCGCGGCGGAAGCTGTCCGATTCGATCATGGGGACGTAGACCGTCGCCACGTCGGGGGCGTAGAGCGAATCGGCGCCCGAGCGATAACCCGCGCAGCCGAGCGTCCAGCCCATGAGGACGACCGCCGGGAGAATCCGCAGGAGCAGGAGACAGGTTGCTGAAGAACGGTTGGCCATGGTGTTCTTGAGCAAGTTGGTTGGAACCTGTCGGTTGACCATCCCCATCTCCCCCTTCATCTCCCCGTTACCCTTTTGAAGGTTCGCGAACTAGCGCGTCGTCGTGCCTTCGTTGGCCGACTCGTCGGCGATGAGCGTGCGGCCGGCGTCGGGGCTGACGGGCGTGTCGGGCGTGGCGAGTTGGACCGAGTTGATCGACTCGAACTTCTTGCTCTCGGGCATCAGGTTGATGGCCCACTCGAGCGGCACGTCCGGGTTGTCCGGCAGCCCCTCGATCTCGGCCAGCTTGGTCTCGGCTTGCTCGGCGGCGGGGGAGTCGGGGTGCTCGCGGATGATGCGGGCCAGGTAGTACTTCGCCGCGGCGATGTGCTCGGTCCCCTCGTAGTAAGAGACCATGCGGAGGTCGCGTTCCTCGATCGCCCGGGCGACCTGGGCGCGGACCTCGGTGAGGCGGGTCCGTTCCTCGTCGTTGAGGCGGCCGGAGAAGTTGGCCCGCGTGACCTCTTCGAGACGCTTCGCCTCGCGGAGGGGCGTTCCGTCGTAGTCCGGCCCGTAGTAGCGGCGGAGCTTGGCTTGCAGTCCGAGCACGTGCGCGTCGAACTGATGCTCGCTGCGCGGGTACTCGTTGCGGAGCAGCGAGTAGTGGTAGTCGGCGTCGCTGAACCGCTGGCGGCGGAAGTGGATGCCGGCGGTCGCCATGATCGCGTCGTCGGCCCGGGGGCCGGTCGGGTCGTTCAGGCGGATCGCCTCGTAGAGCCGCACCGCGTGCCCGACCGTGTCAAAGTTGGGCCGCGTCCCGTTGATCGGGTTGTAGTCGAACGGGTAGTGCCAGGAGTCGCCGAAGTAAGCCTCCTCCCAGAATTGACCGATCGCCCAGAGGCGTTCGACCGTGGTGTCGAGCTTGGCCGTGCTGGGGTGTTTATCGAGCAGTTCGATGTAGGCGTCGGAAGCCTCTTTGAACTCTTCGTCGAAGTAATGAGACTCGCCCCGGTTGAAGAGCGACTTTGCGGCGAGGTCGGTGCCGGGCCACCGGTTGGCGGCCGCCTCGAACTTGGTCGCGGCGGGGGCGTAGTTCTTCTCTTGGAAGAGCTGCACGCCCTCCTTGAAGAGCGCCTCGGCGATGCGTTGATCGGGTCCGTAGCCGGTCGCTTCGCGGACGCGCGTCGCCGCCTTGCGGGGGTCGAGGCCGGGCAGCAGGCCGCTCTCTTGCTCGAACGAGCTGTTGAGCCGGAGCGTCTGCTCGTCGATCGCCGCCGCGATCGGCACGCCGGCGCCGTCGAAGAAGCCTTCGACGCCTTCTACTTGATAGCCTTTGCCCGGCGCGAAGACGGCCCGGCCCTTGTTCTTGCGCCACCACTCGCGGCCGCCCGGTCGCTCGACGGCGGAGGCCGTTTCCTGGGCTTCCTCTTCGCTCGCTCCGAAGAGCGTCGGCCACTCCCAAGCGAGCGCAGCGGGGGTGGCGAGCGTGATGGTAGTGAGTGCTAGCAGGGCGGAGCGGAGCATATCGATCGGTCGGCCGAGTGGGGCGGTCGAGGCGCATAGCCTGCGCGGGCGGCGGACCGTAGGGGGAGACCCCTGCTCCCGTCAAGAGAAACGCGCGCCCATGCTGGCGCCCCAGAAACGAACGGAAACCCATGCGTCCCCCAGCCTCGGGCGGCAGCCCGAGGACCCCGACGCGCTGACGGCTACGCGCTCTCGGCCGTCGCCGACTCGATCCGCTCGACGCGGACACGCTCGATGCGCCGCTTGCTGACCTCCAGCACGGTCACGCGGACCGTGCCGTTGTGCTCGACCTGTTCGCCGAGGCGCGGGACGCGGCCCAGCTCGGTGAAGACGTAGCCGCCGATCGTGTCGAAGTCGCCGTCCTCGGGGAGCCGGAGGCCGAGCCGCTCGTTGATCTCATCGACGTGCGTGCGGCCGAGCGCCTCGCAAGCGTTCGTCTCGACCGCGTAGATCTCCTCTTCGACCTCGCCGTCGTACTCGTCGACGATCTCGCCGACGATCTCTTCCAGCACATCCTCGATGGTCACCAGCCCCGCCAACCCGCCGTACTCGTCCAGCACGAGGGCGATGTGGGTCCGTTCCTGCTGGAACATCGTGAGCAGGTCGTCGACCGCTTTGGTCTCGGGGACGAAGATCGGCTTGCGGGCTAGCTCGCGGATGCTGCGGCGCTCCTCCGGGTCGGGCTTCGCCAGCTCGGGGATGAGGTCCTTCACGTAAAGCACACCGACCAAGTCGTCGCGTGACGACTCGTAGATCGGGATGCGGGTGTGCCCCACGCGGATCACGTCGGCGACCAGCTCTTCCCACGGGAGATCGACCTGCAGCATGTGCATCTCGGTCCGCGGGGTCATGATCTGCGAGACGTCGCCGTCGCCCAGCTCGATGACGCCCTCGATCATCTCCCGCGCGTCCTCTTCGAGGAGCCCCTCGCGGTGCCCCTCGGTCACAATCGTGCGGATCTCCTCGCCGATGCTCTCCTCGTCCGGGACCGAGGGTTCGCGGCCCGCCAGGCGGTGAAGCACGGCGTCGATCAGCCGGGCGCCGGCCCGCAGCGGCTCGGCGAGCGAGCCCAGCACGCGCCACAGCGGCCAGGTGTGGTAGAGGAACGGCGCGGCGAAGACGCGCGTGATCGCCCAAGGGGTCGCCACCCGCAGGGCGGCCAGAACCAGTCCGACTCCGCCGGCGGCCAGCAGGACGGAGCTCTGCGTCTCCTCCCGACCCAGGCTCCAGGCGAACGAAGAGACCGCGAACAACGCCCCGGTGAAAGCGCCGATCAGCTCGACGCCCAGGGCGGTCGCCTCGTGCTGACGGAGGATTTCGCCGAAGCGCTCCAGCCGTTCGCCGCGTTGGCAGATCTCTTGGAGCTCGGTCCGCGAGAACGCGCGCAACGCCCGTGCGCCGATCGCGGCGAGGAAGGTCGCCAGCAACGAGCCGGCGGCGGTCCAAAACAACGCGGCTTGGCTCACGACGGCGCTGCCTCCGGGGCGGAGGGGGGCTCGACTCCAACCAGACGCAGGTAGTGCGCCTCGGCGTCGCGCATCGCGGTGACTTCGTCGTCCGCCTTGTCCCGGTGCCCGACCAGGTGCAGCACGCCGTGGATGACGTACAGCAGCAGCTCGTGCTCGGGGGGCCAGCCGTACTCGGCGGCGTTGGTGATCGCCGTGTCGGAGCTGACGATTACCTCGCCTTCGAGGCGGGGCGGTTCGTCCTCCAACGCGAAGCTGAGCACGTCGGTCGGGTAGTCGTGATCGAGGTGCTGGCGGTTGAGCTCGTGGATGGTCGGATCGTCGACCACCGCCACGCTCAGGGCGCCTTCGGTGTAGCCCGCCCCCTCGTAGATGGCGGCGGTGACTTCGCGCAGTCGGTCCTCGTCGATTGGGAGGGCCGATTGCTGATTGGCGATCGCGATCTGCATCGAAGTGGGAGGAGGCTTCCCGGCACTAGGGAGCGGCGTCTGAGGACTAGCTTAGCAAGTCCGCGGCGGCTTTTGGGGAAGCTCCTTTAGGCGGTCTCCTGATCGGGGTACTTCACACGGCCGTGGTAGACCGCGGTGAGCGATTTTATCAGGCTTTCGCCCACCGTATGGACTTCTTGGAGGGTGAGGCCGCACTCGTCGAACTGGCCGTCGTCGAGCCGCTTGCGGGTGAGTTCTTCGACCAGGCTCTCGATCCGTGCGGGGGTCGGCTCGACGAGGGCCCGGCTGGCGCTCTCGACCGCGTCGGCCAGCATGAGGACGCCCGCCTCCTTGGTTTGGGGCTTGGGCCCGGGGTAGCGGAAGCGGCTCTCGTCGACCTCCGACTCGTCGAGGTCGTCCTCGCTCTTCTTCTGCGCCTGGCGGTAGAAGTATTCCACGAGCGTGGTGCCGTGGTGCTGTTCGATGAAGTCGATGAGGCACTGCGGCAGCTTGTTCTGCCGCGCTAGGTCGGCGCCGTCTTTCACGTGCGCGATGATCACCAGGGTGCTCATCGCCGGCACGAGCGTGTCGTGCTGGTTGCCGCCTTGACCCTGGTTCTCGATGAAGTACCCGGGCTTCAGCATCTTGCCGATGTCGTGGTAGTACGCGCCGACGCGGACTAGCAGGCCGCGCCCGCCGATCGCTTCGGTGGCCGCCTCGGCGATCGAGGCGACCGTGATCGAGTGGTTGTAGGTGCCCGGCGCGCGGCGGACGAGCTCCTGCAGCAGCGGCTTGGAGGGGTCGCCCCACTCGAGGAGCGACTGGTCGGTCTGCACGTTGAACAGCCGCTCCACCGCCGGCAGCAGCACGGTCATCAACGAACCGGCGACCACGCACCACAGCCCGGTGGCGACCGCCAGCTTGAGCGTCTCCCAGGTCGGATGCCCCTCGATGGCGCCGACCGCCATCGTCGTGACGATCGCGGCGAAGCCCGCGCCCAGGCCGACCATCAGCAGCTTGCTACGGTGCCGCACCGAGTCGAGCAGCGAGATCGCCACGCCGGTCGGCGCGAGCGCCGCGACCGTGTCGCCGAACGACCAGCCGAGGCCGATCGCCGCCACGAAGGCGGCCGCCGCGGTCAGCAGCAGTGCGGACTGGTGGCGGTACGCGATCGCGACCGTCATGCCCAGCAGCAGCAGCGGAACGAGCTCCAACCGCCAGGTCGGACCCGCGGCGAGCAGCATGCCGCCGACCGTCAGCAGCAGGGCGGTCAGCAGGGTCGCGTAGCGCGGCAGCTCGCGGATCGCCTCGCGGTCGGCTCGGTAGAGCCCCAGGCCGCACAGCCCGAGCATCGCCATGTACAGCCAGAACGAGCTGAATGCGCGGCCGATCTGCTCGCTGGGGGTCCGCGATGCGAGCTGTTGCTTGTAGTCGAGATCGAGCAACTCCACCTGCGTGTCACCCAGCGGCTGGCCCGCCTCGGCGAGGCGGTCGCCCGGCTTGAAGAGCTCGAAGACCTCCTCGACCTCCGCCGCCTTCTTGTCGGCTTGCTCGCGTGTGGCCGACTCGTTGAGGATCAGCGTGACCGGCAGGTCCGTTTGCAACCGGGCGAAGACGTGGCGGGCCAGGTCGAGGCTCGGCATCAGCCGGCGCAGCGACTGGTCAAGGTCGTTGCGGGCGTTGTCGAGCAGCGCGTCGCGCACCGCGACCACCGACTCGGCCCCCTCCTTGGCGGAGCGTCGAACGACGATCCATTCGGCGTTCGCTTCGGTGGGGGGTTGGTTTAAGAGCCCGCGTTGTTCGAAGGGCCTGAGGGTGTCGTCGAGCTTGTCGCCGAAGTCGTCCAGCGTTTCGTCGGTGGCGAGCGCTTCCCGGAACCGGTCGAACTCGGCGGCCTGCTCTTCCTCGGTCGGCTCGGGGGTCCCCTCGGCGCGGGGCGGCTTGTAGCGATCCCAGAGCGCCGCGTCGGCGTCGGCCAGCGTGGCGGCGCCCGCCAATTGGGCCACTTCGTTGCGGACCTGGGCGCCGAGCTGCGTGAGCGGCGCCGGGTCGTTGTCGTACACCGCCTCGGCGAAGCGTCGGGCGCGTTCGCGGGCTTCGCTGGTGGCGCGCTCGTCGGGCTGCTGAAACTCGGTCCTCGCGGTCAGATCGCGCTGGGGGATCTGACCGACCGCGTAGTCGCGCGGGGGCTCCCAGCCGTGGGTCATGATCACGAGCAGCGCGGCGGCCAGCACGGCCAGCGCCAATCGCAACGCGACTGAGCCGCGGCGGAGCTGCCCGATCAGGGCGGAGAACCGCCCGGGGGGGAGCTCGACGTTGGCGACACGCTGGCCGCGGGTCCGGGTGGGGGTGGCGTTCGGCATGGTCGGGCGACCGGCACGCGTCGGGTCCCCGGGGTGGGGGCCGGCGCGCGGCGGGGCGTCACCCCGCGCCCCCCTTCTCGTAGGCGTTAACGATCGCGCTCACCAAGCGGTGGCGAACGATGTCGCGGTCGTGAAGCTCGACGCAGGACAGGCCGTCGATCCCGCCGAGCCTTTGCACGGCGTCGGCGAGGCCGCTGGTCGTGCCCTTCGGCAGGTCAACCTGCGTCTTATCGCCGGTGATGACCATCTTCGAGCTGGCGCCCATCCGCGTGAGGAACATCTTCATCTGCGGAACGGTCGTGTTCTGGCCCTCGTCCATGATGATGAACGCGTTGTTCAGCGTGCGACCTCGCATGTAAGCGAGTGGGGCCACCTCGATGATGTCTTCACTCGTGTAGCGCTTCAGCTGATCGTAGTCCATCATCTCGCCCAACGCGTCGAGCAGCGGGCGGAGGTAGGGGTGGATCTTCGCTTGCAGGTCACCCGGCAAGAAGCCGAGGCTCTCGCCCGCCTCGACCGCGGGGCGGACCAGCACGATCTTGCGGATCTGTTTGTTGCGCAGCGCCTCGACCGCGGCGGCGACCGCCAAGTAGGTCTTGCCCGTGCCGGCGGGGCCAACGCAGAAGACGCAGTCGTGCTCGCGGATCGCTTGCAGGTAGGTCGCCTGCCCCTCGGTGCGGGGGCGGATCGTCACGCCCGGCTGCTGGATCACGACCTGCACGCCGGCCGCCTTCGACGGCTTGTCGCCGGTCACTTCCGAGACGATCTCATCGACCCGTTCGGCGGTGAGCGCGCCTTCGTGACCGACCGCCGACTTGAGGCGCTCGAAGATGGCGGTCGCCGCGATGACCGCCTCCTCATCGCCGGACAGGTGGATGCGCCCGTCGCGGGTCGCGATCTTGGCCGGCGCGCTCTGACGCACGCGCTTGAGGTGCTGGTCCCCAACGCCGAACAAGAGCACGGCCTCTTCCGGGCCGCCGATCGGAATGGTTGCTTCGATCATCCGCGAAGTCGCGCCGATCAGGGCGCGCGAGGTGTTGGGGGTCGCGTCGGTGGGGCCGCCGCCGGGGGTCCGTTGGCGAGGCGGTTCCGCGCCGTTGCAACTATACCCAACCGCTCGACTCGCTGCCCAGCGGCTGGCCCGCGGGGGGTGGTGATCCCCGCAGAGATTGTCGGCTGGAGGGCCTGGGGGGATTGCGCCGCCGCGGTCCCCCCGCTTAGGGGCCCACACAGCGTGCCAGCCACAGCAGAAACGCGACCGGGGCCGCGAAGAGAATCGAGTCCAACACATCGAGCACCCCGCCGAAACCGGGCATCCAGGTGCTGGAGTGCTTCACGTCGGCGTCTCGCTTGAGCAGCGAGACGGCCAGGTCGCCCGCCACTCCCGCGGCGCCCACCAGCAGGGCGTAGATCAAGCTGCCAGCGAACCAGGAGAGCCGGTCCCGCCCGCTGTCGCAGCCCATCGCGTGGGCCAGCGGCCCGAGCGTGGCGAGCGTGGCGACGGTCGACAGCAGGAAGCCACCGGCCGCCCCCTCCCAGGTTTTACCGGGGCTGAGCACGGGCGCCATCTTGTGGCGTCCGAAGAGCCGGCCCGCGACGTAGGCGCCGATGTCGTTCGTCTTCACAACAACAATCAGCGACAGAAGCGCGAGCATGCCCCACCGACCGTCCGGTCCCCAGGGCCCGTCCCGCAAGAGCCGCAACTGCACGACAAAGCCCATGAGCCCGCCCGCGTAGGCGATGCCGAACACGGCCAGCGCCAGCCGCGAGGTCGCCGAGCCCGCCTGGCGGAAGCGGAGCATCTCCGAGCAGAAGACCAGCAGGCACGAGGCGGCCAGCCCGACCGCCACCCAGCCGACGCGGCCGATCGCCGCCGCTGCGCTCTCGGCCGACGCCTCGACGCCGGGGGGCCAAGCCATCGGGGCGCAGCTTGCCAGGACGGTCAGCACCGCGCCGGGGATCACCAGGTACCGCGAGGGCGAGGCGAGGTTCGGGTCGTGCTCGAACATCCGCACCAGCTCCCCCGCCGCCAAGAAGGCGCCGGCGATCGCCAGGGGCGACATGATCAGCCCCGGATACGACGATCCGTAGTCAGCCCAGGCGAGCGATCCCAAGATCGCCACCAACAGCACGCCAAGGATCAGTCGCCAGTGAAGCAAGGTGATGCGCTAGTGGTACAGGAAAGCGTTGTGTGGGGAGGCCTGATGAAGGGGAGATGAGGGGATGAATTGGGGATAGGGGGATGGCGTTCTTGTGGGGCGGACCGAGACGGCTAAACGGATCTCCTTGACTGACGGATTAGAAGCCGCCAACAAAGCCGTGTCGGTTGGTCCCAAGCAGCCGCCATCTCCTTATCCCCCCTCATCTCCAACATCTCCCTTCCTAAGGTCTCCCAGCCACCGCGCGGTCTAGCCCGGGTTGAGCCCGCCGAAGCGGCGTTCCCGGTTAGCGTAGTCACGGATGGCGTCGTGCAGGGTCGATTCGTCGAAATCGGGCCACGGTTTCTCGGTGACCCAAATCTCCGCGTAGCTGATCTGCCACAGCAGGAAGTTGCTGATCCGCATCTCGCCCGCGGTGCGGATCAGCAGGTCGGGGTCGGGGCGTCCCTCGGTGTCGAGGGCGTTGGAGATGGCCGCTTCGTCGATGGCGTCCGGCTCGAGCTCGCCGTCGCGGACCCGGCGGCCGAGGGCGCGCATCGCGTCGGCCAGCTCGCCCCGCCCGCCGTAGTTGATCGCGAGGTTCAGCCGCAGGCCGTCGTTCGCCCGGCTGAGCTCGACCGTCTTGTCGAGCTCGTCGAGCACCCGCTGCGGGATGCCTTCGCGGCGGCCGAGCATGCCGACCTGGACGTTGTCCTCCATCATGATCGGCCGCTCGTTGACGAGGTACGCCTCGAGCAGCTGCATGAGGAAGTCGAGCTCCTCCTGGGGGCGTTTCCAGTTCTCGCTCGACAGGCAGTAGAGCGTGAGCTGGTCGACGTGCGGCAGTCGGGCGCACTCGCGCGTGATCGCCCGCACGACGTGCCCGCCCCGGTCGTGCCCCATCATGCGGGCGAGGCCCTGGCGTTGGGCCCAGCGGCCGTTGCCGTCCATGATGATGGCGATGTGCCGCGGCCAACGCTCCGCCGGCAACTCCTCCAGGTCGGCGGGCGTTGTGACGGCGGTCGGGGAAGCGGACATAAGGAGAAGATGCGCCTCGCGGTTCGGTGTGCAAAGACCGATTGTAGAAGCCCCGGCCGAAGTGACCCGCCGTGGGAGCGACTTCTGTGCCTTTGAACCCCCGGCTACGCCAGGAGTTCCGCTTCGGCTGTGAGCATCGTCTGGTCGCGGCCCGGCCCGACCGAGACGATCGACACCGGCCGCTCGACCAGCTCGCTCACGCGGTCGAGGTAGCCCCGGGCGGCGGCGGGCAGGTCGTCGACGCTCCGCACGCCGGTGACGTCCTCGCTCCAGCCGGGCAGGGTCTCGAAGACCGGCTTCACGCGGCGGAGGTCGTCGACGTGGCTCGGGAAGACGCGGGTCCGCTCGCCGTCCAGCTCGTACTCGGTGCAGATCTTCAGCTCTTCGAAGCCGCTGAGCACGTCGAGCAGCATGACGGCGATCGCGTCGACCCCGCCCAGCCGCGCCGTGTAGCGGACGGCGACCGCGTCGAGCCAGCCGCACCGGCGGGGGCGTTTGGTGACCGTGCCGTACTCGTTGCCCTGGTCGCGGAGCTTCTGGCCCTGGTCGTTGTCCTGCTCGGTGGGGAAGGGCCCCCCGCCGACGCGCGTCGAGTACGCCTTCACGACGCCCAGTGTGTGGTTGATGTACCGCGACGGCAGACCCGAGCCGGCCGGGATGCCCACGCCCGAGGCGTTGCTGCTGGTCACGAACGGGTAGGTGCCGTGGTCGACGTCCAAGAGCGCGCCCTGCGCGCCCTCGAAGAGGATTTTCTTGCCCGCTTCGGCGGCGCCGAGCAGCATGTCGGTCGTGTCGGTGACGTGCGGCTTAAGCCGCTCGGCGAAGCCGCGGTACTGGTCGTAGATGGCGGCGGCGTTCAGCTGATCTGCTTCTCCACCGGCCATCACATCGAGCACCGGCTGCTTGGCGGCGACGACGTGCTCGATCCGCTCACGCAGGTCGTCGCGGTACAGGTCGCCGAAGCGGATCGCGTGCGACCGCGCGACCTTGTCGCGGTAGCAGGGGCCGATGCCGCGCTGCGTGGTGCCGATGTCCTCGCCGTCGGACGTGTTCTTGTCGAGCGCGCGATCCTCGGCGAAGTGCCAGGGAAGGATGACGTGCGCGCGGTCGCTGATCTTGAGGTTCCGCTCCAGCCCCTCGACGCCGCGCCCGGAGAGCTCGTCGAGCTCCTCGATCGCCTTGGCGGGATTGACGACCACCCCGCCGGCGATGACCGAGGTGACCCCCTCGGTGATCACGCCGCTGGGCAGCAGCGAGAGCTTGTAGACCTCGTCGCCGACGACGACCGTGTGGCCCGCGTTGGCGCCCCCCTGGAAGCGGACGACGAAATCGTGCCGCGGGGTGAGCAGGTCGACCAGCTTGCCCTTGGCTTCATCCCCCCACTGGAGGCCAATAATCGCGGTTCCGGGCACCGGGGATTCTCACACAGACAGCGGGCGGGGGAGGGCAAAAACCAGCCCAGCAGTCTAGAGAGTCGCGGCGCGAGGGGTCAACTAGGCGGGGTTGGGGGAGGGGCTTAACCCCTTATTGCCCCGCCCCGAGATAGCCCGGCTCACGATAGCCCCGACCAAGCTTGGTCGGGGTTACCTCGCATAGCTTTACTGCATCCGCACCTCGAACGGGGTCACCAGCCCGACCGGCTCCTTCGCGAACAGCCGCCGGATCCAGGCCGTCCGGTCGAGGCTCTCTTGCAGCTCGGGCAGGAGGTTGCCGAGGTCGAGTTGGACGCGCACCTCGCGTTGCTCATCGGTGTCGCCGAAGAGCGACTCGAAGAAGTCGGTCGCCTTCGGGTAGGTCTTGATGCCGACGTCGGCGTCCTCGTCGAGGCCGGCGAGGTCCTTCGCTTTCGCGATGGCGGCCTTCAAGTCGCCGAGCTCGTCGATCAGCTCGAGCCGCTCGGCCTGGCGGCCGGTGTAGACTCTGCCGCCGCCCAGCTCTTTGATGCGGTCCTGCGTGAGGCCGCGGCCCGCGGCCGCTTTAGCGGTGAACTGGTCGTAGGTGTCGTCCATCAGCGCCTGGAGCACCTCGCGCTCGCTGTCGGTAAATTTTTCGTTCGGGCTGAACAGGCCGCTGTTCTTGCCGCGGGCGACCAGGTCGGTCGTCACGCCGATCTTCTCCAGCAGCCCACCGATCGCCATCTTGCCGCCGACCACGCCGATCGAGCCGGTCACGGTCGTCGGCTCGGCGAAGATGTGGTCGCAACCCATCGAGAGGTAGTAGCCGCCCGACGCGGCGACGTCGCCCATGCTGGCGACGACCGGCTTATCGATCTGCTGGATCGCGTTCCACATCAGGTCGCTGGCGACGGCCGAACCGCCGGGCGAGTTTACGCGGAGCACGATCGCCTTCACGCGGTCGTTGTCGGCGGCGCTGCGGAGCGCTTTGACGATCGTCGTCGAGCCGACCGAGCTGCTCTCGCCGAACGGGCTGACCTCGCTCTCGCCGGTCATGATCGGGCCGACGGCGTAGACGATGGCGACCTGGTCGCCGCTGCCGCCGGACGACTTGCTGCCGCCGGCGATCATGCCCATGAGCTTGAAGAAGCCGGCCGGGCCGCTGAAGTCGGTGTCGACCTTCTTCTTGCCGTAGTTGCGGACGAAGACGACCGGTTGGTCGTCGTGCCGCTCCTGGAGCGTCTCGCGGAGCGAGCCGCTGTACGCCAGCCGGTCGATCAGGCCGTACTCGTGCGCTTGGGTCGCGGTGAGCAGGCCGTGGTCGATCGCCTCGCGGACCTTGCCCCGCTTCATGGGGCGGTCCATCGCGATCGTGTCGATCATCTGCTCGAAGAGGTCGTCGATCATCGACGTGATGTTCGCCTTGACCGGCTCACTCCAGGCGCGGCGGGTGTAGGGTTCGGCGGCGCCCTTGGCGTCGCCGACGTGGATGAAGTCCGCCTTCACGCCGATTTTGGAGAGCATCCCCTTGAAGAACATCGGCTCGGCCCGCACGCCGGTCATCACCAGGAAGCCCGACTCGGGCATGACGACCTCGTCGCACGCGCACGCGACCAAGTAGCCGGGCGCCATGGCGGCCTCCAGCTCGGCGATGGCCGGCTTGCCGGTGGCGCGGAAGCGGGCGATCGCCTGGCGGAGCTCGTGCCGCGCGCCGCGTCCCAGCGCGACGTCGCGCACCCGCAGGACCATCCCCTTGATGCGGTCGTCCTCCGCGGCTTGGTCGATGCGGGCGACCTGCTTGCGCAGATCGATCGACAGCTCGCCGAACGGGCCCGACCCGCCGGGCGACTCGGGCAGCTCGCCCTTCAGGACAAACTCGGCGTAGCGGACCCGCTTGGACGCTTCGGCCCGCTTGCGGGCGCGTTCGGCGGCCCGCTTGGCGGCGGGGCTGAGTTTCTTCTCGTCTTTCTTCTCTTCCGACTTCGACTCGGCTTTCTCGCCCGTTTTCTCGTCGGTCTTCTCCGCTTCGGCCGTGGCCGTGTCGGCGTAAACCGCTGGGCTGGGGAGGCTGAGGGCGAGCAGCAGAAGCGGGATCAGCGTCAGACGGGCGTTCATAGCGTGTCTTGGCGTTGGGTCAGGGGCTCGGAGGAGTCCGGGGTCCGATTGTAGGGGACGGACGGATTTCGCCGCCCCGCGGGCGATCTTGGACCTTCCCGGATGCCCCATCCTACCCCGCCCGCGGCGGCGCGGGGCGGCGGATTCGGGGCTTCCTGGCGCGTATGGATCTCTCTAGGAGCCCCTCGGGCCCTTTGCTACGGTCCTCGCCGCTCCCGTTCCCAGATGTCCCCGCGAAGGGAAGGACCGTCCCATGCGTACCGCCCAAACGATTGTTTGCCTGCTGGCCGGCTTGGCCCTGGCTGCCCCCTGCGAGGCGCAGTTCTGGAACCCGTTCCGCTCGAAGAAGAAGGAGCGGCCCGCCCCCGCGGCGCAGCAGCCCGTGCGGCAGGCGTCGGCCCAGATGCCGGTCGCTTCGCTCGCGCTGACCCAACAGTCGGGCCCCTGGCTGATTCTGGCGACCACGTTCTCCGGCGCGGGCGCGGAGAACCAAGCTCGCGATCTCTGTCACGAATTGCGCCAGACGCTCGGCCTGCCGACCTACCTGCACCAGATGACCTTCGACCTGGCGGGCGACGAGCCGGTCGGGCGGGGAGTCGACCGCTACGGCGCGCCGATCAAGATGCAGTACAAGCACGGCGACAAACGCCAGGAGTGGGCCGTCCTGGTGGGCGACTACCCGGCGTACGACGACTCGATCGCGGAGCGCGACCTGGTCACGATCAAGAGCCACAGCCCCGCCGCCCTCCGCCCCAACGCGGACGGCCACACGTCGCAGAACTTCGCCGGCTACCGCCAGCAGATGGTCGCGGCGCTCGCGGGCAAGAAGACCGCCAACGGCCCGATGCAGACCGCCTTCCTCACGCGCAACCCGCTGTTGCCCGAGGAGTACTTCGTGCCGAAGGGCGTCGACAAGTTCGTGGAGAAGATGAACAAGGACCTCGACCACTCGGCGCTCGAGATCCCCGGCCGCTACAGCGTGAAGGTCGCGTCGTTCCGGGCGCGCGGCACCCTGTTGGGCGCTCAGCAGGGACGCAGCAGCAAGGTCCGTCGCAAGAAGGACAAGGACGATCCACTGCTCGAAGCGAGCTGGAACGCGCACTTCCTCTGCGAGGAGATGCGCCGCCAGGGATGGGACGCCTACGAGTTCCACGACCGCACCGAGAGCTGCGTGATGGTCGGCTCGTTCGACGACGTGAAGGGCGCCGACGGTGAGCCCAAGGGCGACGTGGTCGACATCATCCGCACGTTCGGCGCCGCGTTCAATACGCCGACCACGCCCCTCGCGCAGCAGCGGCTCCCCTCGGCCGACGCCCAGCGCCAGGAGCTGCGTCAGACCTTCAATAACTTGTACAGCAGCGAGGTCGGCCAGGTCGCCGGCGGGATGAATCCGAAGTACGCCCACGTGAAGGTGAGCGACGACCCGAAGGAGCCGCTCAAAGCGATCCCCTTCGACATCCGTCCCCACGTGGTCGAGGCGCCCAAACGGAGCGTCTCCAGCGGTTTCGCCTGGCGGCGATGAGCCCGGATTCTAAAGAACCGTTCATGTAGGAGGGGTCTCCGACCCCGATTCGGTTTGGCTAGCTCGGTTTGCTGAACAGCTTGAATCGGGGTCGGAGACCCCTCCTACAGCCCTCGGAAGGGCGGCTTCATTTTACGGCTCGAGAAAGCGATAGTGCTCGTTATGAGCACCACGCCAACCCTCGTGATCGGTTCCCGCAACGCGAAGAAGCGCGACGAGCTCGTCGCGCTGCTCGAGCCGCAGGGCGTCGCGGTCCGCACGCTCGACGACTTCCCGGGCCTCACGCACGAGGTCGATGAGGACGGCGACACCTTCGAGCACAACGCCCGCAAGAAGGCGACCGAGTACGCCCGCGAGCTCGGTCAGTGGGTGCTGGCGGACGACAGCGGCCTGTGCGTCGACGCGCTTGATGGAGCCCCCGGCGTCGACTCGGCACACTACGCGGGCGAGCACGGCGCCAACGACGCGAACAACGCGCTGCTGCTGAAGAACCTCCAGGGCGTGCTCCCCGAGAAGCGCGCGGCCCACTACGTCGCCCTCTTGGTGCTCGCCGACCCCAGCGGTGAGGTTCGCGCAGAGACCCGCGGCGAGTGCCACGGCCGGATTGTCACGGAGCTGTGCGGGGAAGGGGGGTTCGGCTACGACCCGCTCTTCGAAGTCCGCGAGTACCACCGCACCTTCGGCCAGATGGGCCCCGCGGTGAAGCGCGCGATCAGCCACCGCAGCCGGGCCATGCGGCAGATGCTGCCCAAGCTCGTGCAGTTGGTCGTGGGGTAGCCCCACGGAAAGGAAAGCCACGGGTTGGGCAAGACCACGGGCCAAGCTTGGTCCGTGCTGTTGAGCCCATTGAGCTTGAGCACTGCGTGAACGGTCGTTCTTGCTGCGCATCCCGCAGCGGAAGTCGCCGCGGAGCCGGGTAGACTGTGGCTTCCCCTAAGGAGCCCTCCCGATGATCCGCGCCGCGATCGGTTTGCTGATGCTGTCGACCACTGCCCGAGCCGAGGAGAAGGCCCCGCTGCTCGTGCGTTCGAGCCTCGCGCCCGCTTCGATCGTGTTCGTGCGTGAGTTCCCGGGGCGCAACGACGCGTTGCTGGAGCAACTCGGGTCGGTCTGCCAGCAGGCGGGCGCCGAGCTGCACGTCGTCCCCGCGGGGGAGCCCTACGCGTACAACCACCTCTGGCTGCAGGACACGGTCGAGTTCCTCGAACGGGCCGATGGTTCCGGAACGGTCGCGCTGGCGGCGAATCGGGATCGGGCGCTCGACGGATTCGCCAAGGACCGCCTTCCGGGCGTCGAGCTGCTGCGCGTGGGCGAGTACCGCGAGGCGTTCGCTAAGGGGGAGGGTGGCGTCTCTTGGATCGATTGGTACGGCAACCTCGAAGCCTCCCCGCCGACCGAGGCGTGGCCGCACGGCCGGGTGCTGTACGGCGTCGATCGCGAGCGCGACGCGCAGCTGCACCCCGAGGTCGTCCGCTTCCTCGCCGAGCAAGGCATGCAGGAGCCGCTGCCGCTCGACGTCGGTTGGCTGACGATCAAGCACGTTGATGAGATGATCTCGTTCCTGCCAACCGAGGGCGGCGGCTTTAGCATCGGCGTGCCGAATCCGCTCACGGCGATCTCGTTGCTGAAGCAACTGGAACGCGATGGCCACGGCGAGGCGCCGATGCTCACGGTTTATGAGAAGGGGGCGACCGTCTCGGGTTTGCTCGCCGACGAGGAGTTCCTCGCCGCGAACGAACGGATGTGGCTCGACCGGATCGAGCCGATGGTCGCTGCGCTTTGCGAAGGGATCGGCGTCGACGCGAAGCGGGTGATCGGCCTCCCGGTGCTGTTTCAGCCGGGCGGCCTGCCGCGGACGCCGAACGTGGTGAACTGCCTGGTTCTGCCCGGCCGCGACGGCGTCCCCGGCCACGTGGCGATGGCGGACCCGAACGGCCCGATCATCGACGGCGAGGACGCCTTCCAGGCCGAGGTCCGTCGGCGGCTCGCGGCGGTCGCCGCCGAGCTGCACTTTGTGGACGACCGCCAGTACCACAAGTGGTCGGGCAATGTCCACTGCGCGACCAACGCGATCCGCCCGGTGAGGATCGACTAAACGGCCGCGCTCCGCGCCCGAACGGGGTCGAGTTGATATGCTTGGTGCGTCTCGCGTCACCAAATCCCTGTTTGAACCCGATACGAGAGCCGCGCCGTGTCCCGCATGCGTTTGCCTTTTCCGATGCCCACCCGTCGCTCGCAGCCCGCCCCCCGTGGCGGCGGCTACGGCCGCCGACAGCGGCCGATGTTCGGTGTGGGGGGTCCGCCCCAGCAGCAGGCGGGGCGGCGGCCCGGGGGGCTGTTCGGCGGCGGGTTGAAGTTGCGCCTGCTGATCGCGCTGGGCCTCGTCGCCTTCGCGTTGATCTCGTACTACGGCAACCCGGGCGACGTGAACGAGATCACGGGCGAGCGCGAGCGGGTCGCGATGCCGGACGAGAACCAGGAGATGGCCCTCGGGCGCCAGGCGGCGCCGAAGATGGTGCAGCAGCACGGCGGGGCCTCGCGCGACGTGGCCGCCAGCAACGCGGTCGAGGAGATGGGCCGGCGGTTGCTGGGGGGACTCGAGCTATGGATGCAAGACAAGGAACGCGAGCTCGGCGTCGAGCTGCACAACCCGTACGACTTTGAGTTCACGTTGCTGAGCGACCCGCGAACGGTGAACGCCTTCGCCCTGCCCGGAGGCCAGGTCTTCATCACCGAGGCGCTCTACCGTCGGTTGAACAGCGAGGGCGAGTTGGCCGGCGTGCTGGGGCACGAGATTGGTCACGTGGTTGATCGCCATGGAAACGAGCGGATGGCCAAGCAAAAGATGTTCGGCACGATCGCCATGGCCGGCGGCGCCGCCGGCGGCAGCGCCCAGTCCGCTCAAATGGCCCAGGCGCTTGCCAACATGGTGCAGATGAGCTACGGCCGCGAGGATGAGCTCGAGAGCGACCGTTGGGGTGTCATCCTCTGCGAGAAGGCGGGCTACGACCCCCGCGCGATGATCGGCCTCATGAAGGTCCTCGACGAAGCCTCCCCCGGTGGCGGTCCCCCCGAAATGATGAGCACGCACCCCAAGCCGGCCAACCGGATCGAGTACATCCAACGGGTGATCAAGGACGTCTTCCCCGAGGGCGTGCCGCCCGGGCTGAAGCCGTGAGGGTTTAGAGCGCTAGAACGACGCCATGAGGCTCGCCGAGAGGCTCTGCTCCTCGATCAAGCGGGCTTCAACGCGGGCCGACCAGTGGGCGCCCCAGTCAATACGCGAACCGAGCACCACGCCGAACACGCTCGCTTGCTTTGTTACGCCCGTTAGCCAGATGCGATCGCCGGTATCGGGGTAGTCGGCATGGCTTTCCATCCGGCCGCGGTAGGTCGAGATGCGCGGCCCCCCGTAGGCCATGATCCGCACTTGGTCGTTGACCTCGGCGGTCATTGAGCCAAGCACCGCGACGCCGAATTCGTGGACCCGGTAGTCTCCCGTGTAGGTGTAGGGCCCGCGCACGATCGACACTCCCGATCCGCCTTGTTCCACATTGGGGATGTAGTGCCCATCGAATTGCGTCGAGAGCTGAAACGGCCCGCTCTCCTTGAGTAGGAAGCGGACGGCGCCACCCACGATTATCGAAGTGCCGTCGTCGCCTTCCCCGCCGGTGAAACCGACATCCAATTGGGTCGAGACCATCTCAACCGGTTGATGGACCCATCGCACCAAGAAGATGTCACCTTTATCTCGCCCGCTCTCGCCCGCGGGCTGAGGCCCGATCATCGTAGGACCTGTAGAGGGCGTGCCCAGCAGCGGGCGGTCGAGCTGAGTGCGCAACGAGCGGCTCATCGACTCGTAGACGAACTCGATCCGGTTCGCGGGCCCTTCCTCCGGCCCGCGGAACCACGGGTCGCCTACGTCGAACGCCGCCGCCGGCGGCGCCAGCACCGCGAGGATTAACAGCAGCGCAAACGGCTTGGGCATGCCGGCCTCACATCGGGAAGAGGGGGCTGCTTCAGGCCGCGCGGAGCGGGCGGAGGTACTCGGCCAACTCGGTGGACATTTCGGTCCAAGCGAGCCGATCGTCGCCGCGCAGCGCGTCCGCGACGATCGCCAGCCGGTCGCGGTGCGGCGACTCGACGTCGAGCACGATCTGCATGGCGCCCCGCGTCCAGCGGCATCCTCCGCCGGCTCCGCCGAGGCAACGCCGGCGGATCTCGCAGCCGAACAGCCGCGCGAGGTCGGTCGCCTCCTCGAGCAGGCAAGCGTGCGAAACCTTGCGGGTTCCGGCGGCGGGGCGCGACGCGGGGAAGGGGAGCGTCGCGGGAGCGCCCGGGTCATAAACACGGGGGCGGGTCTTACGAGCGGCGACGGCCGGCATGGGCAACGTCGTCGCAACCGTCGGGTTAGGCATCCTTGCCTCGCCGGGTTGAGCGTCACAGTTTGGCGCGCCCGGTTCCGTCCGGGCGCTTGGCTGGGGATTCTACCCGCTGCGCTTGTAGGTGGCGATGCCGGATCGACGATGGCTCTTCTTAGGTGGCGGTGTGTGCGCTTTTCGGCGAAGCCTTCTCGAACAGGGCGGTGCGGAGGGAGCGTGCTGGCGCCGTGTGGCGGGTGCAACTCTCTAAAGGCGGGACCGTGCTAGCATGACCTCGAGCGAACCCCGGACCGAAACGCAACTGCTGCAAGAGATCGAACGCTTGCGTGAGGAGCTGCGTGACGCGCAGCAGATGACGGCGCTCGGGCAACTCGTCAGCACCACGACGCACGAGTTCAACAACGTCCTCACGACGGTCCTCAACTACGCCAAGCTCGGCCTCCGCCACACCGACGACGCGACCCGCACCCGCGCGCTCGAGAAGATCCTGGGCGCCGGCCAGCGCGCCGAGAAGCTGACCTCCAGCGTGCTGGGACTCGCCCGCAATCGGAAGCAGGAGGCCGCGCCGACCGACCTCGGTTCGCTCTGCGACGAGACGCTCGTCCTGCTCGAACGCGAGCTGCAGAAGTACCGCGTCGGCGTGGAGCGACGGTACGAGGCGCAGGGCCTGGCGATGGTGGTCGGCAACCAGATCCAGCAGGTGCTGCTCAACCTGCTGACCAACGCCCGGCAGGCGATGCCCAAGGGGGGCCTGGTGACCATCCGCGTGGCGGACGATCCGCAGCGTCAGGCGGTCGATCTCTCCGTGCGCGACACGGGCGAGGGGATCCCGATGGAGAGCCTGCCGAAGATCTTCGAGCGGGGCTTCAGCACGAAGGCGGGCCCCGACGCCACGGGCAAAGGGGGCGCGGGCCTCGGCCTTTCGGCGTGTCGCGAGATGATCGAATCGGCGGGCGGAAAGATCCGCGTCGAGAGCACGGTCGGCAAGGGGACGCAGTTCACCCTGAAGCTGCCCCGAGCCACGCAGGAGGCGCTCGCCGGACCGACCGGCAAGCCGATCGCCGCGCTCGGCGTGCAATCCTCGGACAGCCAGTCGGCCGTCGGTTGATCGTCGCCGCCCTTACTGGGGCGAGAACCGCCGAGAGAGGCGGGCGAGGAGGCGTTGTTCGAGCGCCTCGTCGCGGCCGATGTCGATCCAGCGGCCCGAGCCACGGACCGAGTCGACGGGCGTCACGCGGTCGGTCGGCAGCGAGGCGTCATTCCTGATCGAGGCGGCGCCCGCGCTGGCTCGCTCCGGCCGGTTGAGGTCTTCGAGCTGCTTGTCGACGCGCACGTCGAGTTCGTAGCCCCCCGCCGCCGGGATCACGCGGACGGTGGTCCGCCTGCGGATCGTTTGCAACGTGCTCTGCCAGCGGTCGTACGCACCCGCCGAGTCGCGACGCCACGGCTCGAAGATGGTCGATCCGGGACGCCACTTCGTTTCGATGCGTCCCTCGGTGAGCATCGAGCCCTGCTGCATGACGCGTTGCTCGCTGCGGATCGGTTGGTACCGCGCGACCGTGGCGGCGATCGCCTCCCACGCCGCGTCCGGGTTGGTGGCGCGCACGTACAGCGGGTTGCTGAGCCGGTTCTCGACTTTGGGGGACTTGGGCAGCCCGAAGTCGTCGCTGATCGGTCCCCCTTCGGGCGGGAGGACATCGAACCAGCCCCCGCCGGCTGTCGGTTCGGGGGTCGCATTGACCGGGGCCGTGGCCAGCGGGACGCCGGGCGCGGCGTAGGGCGTCGGGGCGATGACCTCGTAGCCCATGCCCAGCGGGGGCGGCGTCTCGCAGCTGAGTTCGCCCGGCGCCAGGTAGCTGGGGCCCCACGGCGCCGTCTCGAAGACCGGCGGGCCTTGTCCGCGGATGATCGCTTCCGGCTCGCTGGGCGCAGGGGGCGCCTTCGGCGCCAACTGGCAGCCGGCGAGGGCGAAGAGCGGCAGGAAAACGAGCGCGCGTGGCATAGGCGGCGGAGGGTCGCGAAAAGCGACGCCGCCAGCAAGGCCGGCTTCTGCTAGCATGCCGGCATGACGTTTCAGCCGATGACCCGCGACGAGGCCCGCGCCTTCGACCGCGACGCGATCGAGCGGCTCGGCGTGCCGGGCGTGGTGCTCATGGAGAACGCGGGCCGCGGGTGCGTCGATCTCATGGAGCGCGTCGGAATCGAGGGCCCGGTGGTGGTCGTCTGCGGCAAGGGGAACAACGGGGGCGACGGCTTCGTCATCGCCCGGCACCTCATGGCGCGCGGGCACGCGTGCCGCGTTGTGCTCGGCGCGCCCCCTTCGGAGCTGGCGGGCGACGCCCTCTGGGCGTTCGACGTGCTCACCCACTGTCACCTCCCGATCCTCGACGTCACGGGCGTGAACCCGGCGCTGGTGATCCAGGAGCTCGATGCCTTCGCGGGCGGAACGGCTTGGTTGGTCGACGCGCTGTTGGGGACCGGCGCGACGGGCGACCCGCGGCCCCCCTACGACACCTTGATCGATTGGATCAACGCCGAGCCGGGCCGCCGCCTCGCGGTCGATCTGCCGAGCGGCCTCGATTGCGACACGGGCGAGCCCGGCTCGCCGACCGTGCGAGCGCACGACACGGCGACCTTCGTCGCGCCGAAGGTGGGTTTCAGCAACCCGGCGGCGGCGGAGTTCTTGGGCGACGTGACGACGATCGGCCTCGGCGTCCCGGCGGGCTGATACCGACCGGGTGACTTATCCGAATTACCCGTGGGTGGTGATCTTCGCCGTGGGGTCGTCGGCCACGTTGACCCAGACGTGGACGTGCGGGTTGCCCCGGTAGTGCCAGACGAACGAGGGGCCTTCGAGCCGCCAGTTGTCCCAGACGCCATCGCCGCCCAGGTCGCCTTCTTCGTAATACGCGAGGTGGCATGCATCGAGGCCGCTGTGGCCGTCGTGGCGTTGGCCGGCGAGGCAGTCGAGTGCTTCCTCTTGATCCGACGTGCGGTACGGCTCGACGAGTTTATTGAGCACGCCCCGCAGGTGCTCTTGTTGATCGCCCGACAGCTGGGCGACCGGGATCCCTTGGTAGGGCGTGAGCTTGCGGAACTTCACGCGGTTCTCGCGCGGCATGTTGTCGCGCACCAGGGCGGCGTCGCGCTGTTCGTTGTCGAGCATCTGGTAGAGCTCGTTCGCGGCGAGGCCCTGCGGCCAGAAGACGTTGCCCTCGTGGTCGGGGGTCTCGCTGGCGTCGTGGCCGTAGAAGATCGGCCCGCCGAACGCGAAGTGCGGCGTCGTGTTGCCGTCGCAGCGGACGGTCATGTGGCGGCCGGTCATGACGAACTCGCACCGGTCGCTGCCCGGCTCGCCGAAGATCGCGATCGAGTTCGACTCGCCGAAGCCGCCGGCGTCCTCGTCGAGCTGGCGGTCGATCCGCTCGTGCCACTCGGGGTTGTAGATCCCCTCGAAGATGGCGCGGACGAGCTCGCGCTGCTCATCGTTGAAGAAGTCGTCGTTGAGGGCCGGGTCGGTGATCTGCCAGTTGGCGTTCACGTTCCGGCGGAGCG
The DNA here is from genome assembly GCA_007745835.1 of Planctomycetes bacterium MalM25. NCBI lineage: Bacteria > Pseudomonadati > Planctomycetota > Planctomycetes bacterium MalM25. The sequence continues at coordinate 4,585,482 of CP036424.1, read as the reverse complement.
GCCCGCCGCCGGGGCCCTTGGCGTCCCAGGCGAAGCAGAGCGTTTCGCGCTGCCGTGGGCTAAACGACTCGTGCAACAGCTTCACCAGCGACTCGGGCGTGGCGACCGCGGTGGTCGCCGTCGGCTTGGCCCAGACCGTGCCTGTCGGCAACGCCGCCAGCCCCGCCCCCGCGGCGGTGGCGGCGAGGAAGTCACGGCGGTTCACGCTCGGGTTCGGCGTCGGCATGGCCAAGTCTCTGAGGAGAGGAGGGGATCGGGAGCCACCATTCTACGCGAGGAGGGCGATGCGTGGGGACCACGACTCCCCCCGTATCGGGCCCGTTCCCTAGAAACCCCGTCGGATTTCGGCGGTTTCAGGTTTTTCCAGAAGTTCGCGTGCGCGCCCCGGCGCCGGGGCGTTTCCCCCTGTAGAAGCCGGCAAACGCCGGACGCCAAAAAAGCACGCGGCCGCCAGCCGCTCCACCTAAACGAGAAACGACCATGACCCGCTCGCCGCTCACTCGCCTCACGCTCGTCGCCGCCCTCGCCGCCCTGTCGCTGGGCGTTGCCAACTCGGCCCAAGCTCAGATCTCCTTCGGCATGAACAACGGCAAAGGGAAGAGCTTCAACGTCTCGATCGGTGGGAACCGCGTGCGGAACCATCGTCAGGTTGTTACCCACTCGGGTTGGACTCCAGCCGGCGGCGGCTGGCAGCCCGCCGGCGATTGGCAGCCTGTTGGCGACTGGCGCCCCGTCACCACCCGCCCCGCCGTGCAGCCGCGGGTGGTCAAGCGAACGAAGATGGTCGAGGAGGTCCGCACCCGCGTCGTCACCGAGATGGTCCCCAAGACCCAGATCCACCCGGACGGGCGGACTTACACCGTCATGGTCCCGCGGCAACGCGAAGTGACCTACACCGTGCCGGTCGAGGTCGAAGTCCCGACGACCGTCTTCCGGCCGGTTGGCCATCCCCGCGGCGGCGGCGTGACGACCACCACCATCAACTACAACCACGGCGGCCAGCAGGTCTCGCACCGCACCGACTACCCGAACGGCATGGGCAAGAGCTCGATCGCCTACCACTCGATCGCCCCGTGAGTCGGGACACCCACGGCAAGATCGACCCGAGAGGCCGTGGAGCAATCCGCGGCCTCTTGTCGTATTCCTCTCAGCGACGTTTCTGGCACGCCTGGCAGAAGAACGTCGAACGCTGCGCTTGGACGACCTTCTGCACCCCGGCGCCGCAGCGGGGGCACGGCTCTCCTTCCCGGCCGTAAACGCGGTGGTGGAGTTGGTAGCTGCCGTCCTGGTTGAGCTTGTTGCGGTAGGTCCCGTCGCCGAGCGACGAGCCCTCGTAGCGGATCGCCTCCGCGAGGATCGAGCGGGTCGTCTCCGCGATCCGTTCCCACTGCTTCCCCGAGAGCAAGTCGCAGCGGGCCGCCGGGTGGACCTCGGCGGCGTGGAGGATCTCGGCCGCGTAGATGTTGCCGATGCCCGCCACCGCGCGCTGATCGAGCAACGCGACTTTCACCGCCCGCCGGCTCGCCCCCAACCGATGACGGAAGTCCTCGGATCGAACCACCAGCCCGTCCGGCCCGAGCTTCTCGTCCGAGAACGCTTCGGCGAATTCGCACTCAGAGTACAGCCGCGCCAGCCCGAGCCCGCGGCGGTCCCAGAACCAGACCCGGTCGATCCCGCCGTCGGCCAGGTCGATCCGCAGCCGCAGATAGAGCGGATCGGGTGACTCGCCCGCGCCGACGAGGCCGGTCATCCGCGGCTCGAGGATCAACCGATCGCCCGTGCCGAAGCGGAGCGCGACCCGCTTGCCGACCCGCTCGACCGCCTCGATCGTCCGATCGACGACCCGCGCCCGCAGCCGGTCGATGCGCGGCGTGATGCTGATCGGCTTGCGCGGGCAGGGGAGCTTCTCGACGCCCACGACGCGCGCCCCCGCGGCGGCGGCGACGTTGCGGCGCATCGTTTCGACTTCGGGGAGCTCGGGCATGGGTTAAGAGAACCGCCAAGACGCCAAGAGCGCCAAGGGGTCGCCAAGAGCGGCGGCTCACCGTTCAAGTGATATCCGTGTGTTCCTGAGACGGTAGTCACCCGAGCGAAGCAGCAGCGCACTTAGAATAGCGTTCAAGCAAGAGCCAAGGACTATCATGAGGACGTTTGGGTCAAGCTGTTCGAGCGCATCAAACGATGTAGGTGCTGCCCCTTCAACGATTCTTACTGAAAATCAGAGTGATTCCGGGAAGCAGGAACAGTGCTAGAAGGAACCGACGGTGTCGCGAGAGAACTAGGATCACGCATGCCACGGCAGGAAGCATCAGAAGGACATAGTCGCCAAAGGAAGGTATCCAGTAGCGAATGCCTCGCCAATCAGCGATGCAAGAGACGGCCCAAGCAGTTGCCATAGCCACGGCGGTCATAATGCCAAGGAGATGGCTCAATCGAAGCTTGGAGTGGTCGGTTGGAAAGATGGCGTTAGCGACTACGTCAAGCCTCAAACCGGTTGCTAGACGGGCCATCGTGAGAACGACGGTCCAAGTTAAGAACAGAACAATCGCAATGAGCAATGCCTCCGCGTCGCCGAGAGTGAAGCACACGCCTAGTATGCTTGTAGCAGCAACACTTATAGAAATGCGGTGGATTGGAGGCAGCGGAGACCAACTGGCCCAAACTCCGAAAAGCATCGGTAGAACTAGAATAAGACCTAGCAGGAGTGAGGTGAAAAGCTCCTCCTCGACCGATGGTCTATGGCCTCGAACTATCGACAGAAACGGCGTTGAAAACAGGAAAAGGCCGAACTGAACTGAGAAGAACCGTATGGCCCACGAGGGGGGCCCTACTCCAGTCTCAGACGCTGGCGATTGCGGAAAAGACCCCGGCATTGGAAACCCCTAGCTTTCCGTGGCGCTCTTGGCGTCTTGGCGGTTAGTAACTGCCCGCTTGATCCTATCCGCTCCAGCAGCCGACAATCGTACCATGAGCACCACCGCCCCCCCCCGTGAAGCCGCCAGCCCCAACGTGCCCGACGCCGCCGGGCGTTTCGGCGATTTCGGCGGGCGCTACGTCCCCGAGACCCTGGTCCGAGCGCTCGACGAGCTGGCGGTCGAGTACGAGAAATCGCGGTCCGACGCCGCTTTCCAGGCGGAGCTGGACGAGCTGTGGCGGGACTTTGTCGGCCGGCCCTCTCCGCTCTACCACGCGAAGCGGCTGAGCCAGAAGTGCGGCGGCGCCCAGATCTGGTTCAAGCGCGAGGACACGAACCACACGGGCGCCCACAAGATCAACAACACGCTCGGCCAGTGCCTGCTGACCCAGCGGATGGGCAAGAAACGCGTCATCGCCGAGACGGGCGCCGGCCAGCACGGCGTGGCGACGGCGACCGCTTGCGCGCACTTCGGATTGCCGTGCGTCGTCTACATGGGCGAGGAGGACATCCGCCGGCAGGCGCCGAACGTCTTCGCGATGAAGCTGCTGGGCGCGGAGGTCCGCCCCGTGACGAGCGGCGCGCGGACCCTCCGCGACGCAATCAACGAGGCGATGCGCGACTGGATGGCTTCGGTCGAGGAGACCCACTACATCCTCGGCTCGGTCGTCGGCCCGCACCCCTTCCCCCGGATCGTGCGCGACTACCAATCAGTCATCGGCAAGGAGACCATCACCCAGTGCCAGGAGCGGATGGGACGCCTGCCCGACGCGGTCGTCGCCTGCGTCGGCGGCGGGTCGAACGCGGCCGGCATGTTCTACCCGTTCGTCGAGCACGAGGGCGTCGAGCTGATCGGCGTCGAGGCGGGCGGACGCTCCGACCAGGCGGGCGACCACGCGAGCCCGCTGACCTACGGCCAGCCCGGCGTGCTGCACGGTTCGTTCAGCTACGTCATGCAAGACGACGACGGCCAGACCTGCGACGTCCACAGCATGTCCGCCGGTCTCGACTACCCGGGCGTCGGCCCGGAGCACAGCTACTGGAAGGACACGCAGCGCGTCCGCTACACGAGCTGCCGCGACACGACCGCGATGGACGCCTTCGACGCGTGCGCCGCCAACGAGGGCATCATGCCCGCGCTGGAGAGCTCGCACGCGGTGGCGATGGCGATGGAAGTCGCCGCCGAGCGCTCGCCGGACGAGGTGGTCGTTGTCTGCCTGAGCGGGCGGGGGGACAAGGACGCGATGGAGATCGCGCGGCTGAAGGGAGTAAACTACGGGTAGCCCCGGAGCACGATCAGATGGTCAGCATCAATATCGACTTACCCGAAGAACTTCGCGCCGACGCCATCCGCATGGCGGACGCCCAGGGCGTCACGCTGGAGGAGTTCCTGCGTCGCTGCATCGCCGAGCGGCTCAAGGGGGGGGCGGCCGAGCCCGCCGCCGCCAACGAGCAGCTCGACGCCGACGAGGCGCATGTCGAGTACATGCGTAAAGGTCTTGCTGAGGCGGAAGAGGCCATCACCCGTGGTGAGGTCTCCGATTGGGACCCCGATGCGTTCTTGGACGAGATGCACCGGAGGCATCAGAAGTCTTGAGCCTCAAGGTGATCATTACCGATCCCGCTCGCAGCGATCTGGCGTGTGTGTGGGAGTACCATGCTGCCTACCGTATCGAGCTGGCGGATCGGATGGTGCGGCTCATCCATGATCAGATCGAACTGACACGCCATCACCCGGAGCGCGGCGAGCGGGATCCAAGAGTCGGAGGTTGCCGCCGCTTCTTGGTGGAACCGTATCTTGTCTTCTATCAGGTGGTTGATCAGGCGCTCTATATTCTGCGGATCTACCACAGCGCCCGACGGATCGAAGATCTCTCACTTACGGGTTAGATTGACCAAGCGTCCCGCACCCCGCCTTCCCCATTCCGCCTTCGCATGATCCCCGAACTTTTCGCCAAGCTCCGCGCCGACGGCCGCAAGGCCCTCATGCCGTTCGTCACCGCCGGCGACCCGGACCTCGCGTTCACCGCGGCGGTCCTGAAGGAGGTCGTGGGCCGGGGGGCGTCGCTGTGCGAAGTGGGCGTGCCCTACAGCGACCCGATCGCCGACGGGCCCGTCATCCAGGCGAGCTACACGCGCGCCCTGGAAAAGAAGATCAAGCTCGCCGGCATCCTCGACATGCTCGGCGAGACCTGCCCCGGCTTGGGCGCTCCGGCGGTCACGATGGTCAGCTACGCGATCATCTTCCGCCACGGCGTCGAGCGCTACTGCGACGATGTCGCCTCGCGGGGCGTCGCGGGGCTGATTGTTCCCGACCTGCCGGTCGAGGAGTCGCCCGCGTTGGCGAAGGTCGCCGGCGAGCGTGGCCTGTCGCTCATCCAGCTCGTCACGCCCACCACGCCGCGCGACCGCGCGGTGCGGATCTGCGAGACGTCGACCGGATTCGTCTACTACGTGTCGGTCGCCGGCATCACGGGCGAGCGGACGCAGCTGCCGCCCGACCTGGTCGACAACGTCGGCTGGCTCCGCGAGCAGACCGACCTGCCGATCTGCATCGGCTTCGGCGTCAGCCAGCCGGAGCACGTGAAGCTGTTGGCGCCGGTGGCGGACGGCCTGATCGTCGGCTCGGCGATCGTGAAGCGCGTCGCCGAAGCGGCCAGCCGCCCCCACGCCGAGGTGCTCAAAGAGGTGGGCGACTACGTGGCGACCTTGCTGGCGGCGCTCGAGGAATGAACCGCCACGACGCCAAGCACCTCTAGGTGGCAGCGCTGAGCTTCCATTCCCCTCCCTTCCAGGGAGGGGCTAGGGGAGGGTCGCACCCCGCGTTTGCCATTCAACGGCTTGAGCCGTCCTGTTCGCCGCAAGCAGGCGACCGTTGGGCTCGTTGTGGTTCCTCCCAGTTTCTTGGCGAACCCTGGCGCTCTTGGCGTCTTGGCGGTTTTCTCTTCTTTATTACGTTGCCGATAGCAGCCCGAATTTTGGCCTCGCGGCGAGCTGGTAATTACAATATTGGAGAAGTCACAGGCGGCGGAATGACGATATTCCGCATACCACGACGGCGCGCCAGCGGGCCTTGGTCCCCCGGCGACGGCTGGTCCCTCGGCGACAGTTGGGGGTTCGCTCCGGCCGATCGCGATGGTGGCCCTCTCCCGCATGGCGCGGCTTACAGCCCGTGCCCCGGAGAGCGTTCAGAGATGCTTGACGATCGATCCCAAGCCGACCGCGACGAGTCGGCCGCCCGGCGTTTCTTCGCCGGCGTGACCGAGCAGGCCTTCATGTCCGAACTGGGCGTGGCCGACCCCCCGCTCATCGACTACGTGACCGGGCTGCTCACGCGCTTCATCGCGTCGGACGACATCTACAGCGTGCGCGGCGTGCGTGGCGAGCGGCTCACGCAGGTCGCCGACATGCTGATGGAGGCCGAGGAACGCCGCGGCCCCGCCAAGCGGACGCTGCACCGGCACATCGGCGACTTCACCCTGTTCTGGACCGGCGTCTTCCCCGAGGTGGCCGACCGCCTCCGCCACGCGGGCGGCAAGGACGCGCTGCTCGACTACCGCCAGATGGGCAAGCGGAGCTACGCCGTGGCGAGCAAGATCCCGGTTCAGAAGGAGGTCGCCCCCAGCGAACTGCTCGAGCGTCTGAGCGACGAGTTCGAGCTCTGCGTCTACGGCCTCGGCGAGGTCCGCAAGCTGTGGGACGAGACCGACGGCGGGCCGCTGCTGGTTTAATCGATCTGTAGGAGGCGTCTCCGACGCCGATGGCGGTGAGTCAGGCGAGAGCAGCTCGTCACGCGTTATTGGCGTCGGAGACGCCTCCTACAGGGGTGTGCTTCGGCCGCGGTTATCACCGCCAGACGTTACCGTGACGCCGAGGTTGCGATGCACAGCGTCGCGACGATCAGCGCCGGCGAGAGGATCGCGACCATCCACCACTTCGCCGCGGGCTTTGCGAAGTTGAGCGTCCAGCCGGTCCACTTGATCTGCTTGGGGACCCAGACACGCGTGTCCCGCGTGCTGCGGTAAACGCCCCAGGTCCAGTTCGCGGGGTCGCCCCACTCAGCGTCGTTGATCTCTTGCTGGTTCATATTGACGATTCGTCGTCGCGGTCGATCTCTTGGGCAGGACTTACAGGATCGACGGGATGATAAGACAATCTTGGGCATCCTGTTGATCCTGTCCATCTGGTCGGTACGGCATGTCGAGCTGCGAGGTCCATCTGCCGATCACGGGACCGTACCACCTGGGGCGGACGATGACCGTCCTCACCATGGGGACGGGCAACCCCTGCTTGCGGCACGACGATCATCGCGCTCAGCTCGCAATACGCACGCCCGAGGGGCCGGTCGCCTTGGCGGCGACGCACCGCGATGAGGCGCTGCGAGTCGTCGTGCAAGGAGAGGGCGCGGGGTGGATCGAGGGGCGCCTGCCGGCGTTGTTCGGCTTGCTCGACGATCCATCGACTTTCCGACCGACCGGCCGGCTGCTGAAGATCACGCCGAAGGTGCACGGGCTCCGCTTGCCGCGCTTGCCGATCGCGTTCGAGCGGCTCGTGCAGGTGGTGCTGCAGCAGCTCATCGCGTTCCGCGACGCCTGCCGAGGCTGGCGACGGCTGCTCCAGCGTTTCGGCGATGAGGTTCCTGGGTCGCAGGGCCTGTTCACGCCCCCCGCCGCGGAGCGGCTCGCGGGGCTAGCGACTTACGAGCTAATGGAGTGCGACATCCTGCCGAAGCACGCGCGGACGATCCAGCGGCTGGCGAAGATCGCCCCCGCGATCGAGCGCGTGTGGGGCGCGGGCGTCGAACCGGGCGCCGCGGATCGCCTTAGCGAGTTCTTGCTGAAGCAGCCGGGCGTGGGGCCGTGGACAGTCGGCTACCTGCGCGGCGCGGGCCTCGGCGACGCCGACTCGGTGGTGCTGGGCGACTACGGCCACCCCCACCACTTGGCCCACTTCTTCACCGGCGCCGAGCGGAGCGACGACGAGGAGATGCTCCGCTTGCTAGAGCCCTTCAAACCGCACCGCTACCGCGTGCTCACGATGGTGATCCTGGGCGCCCCGCCACCGCCGCGCCGCGGTCCGCGGCGGGAGCCTCTGCGGAACCGCTTCAAGCCCTGAAGCGTCGGGTCAGTCGGAGATGATCTCCTCCCCGGCGATCGTGCTCATCGCCATGAGCCAGCCCCACTGCTCGACCTCGTCGAGGTCCTCCGGGTCGGTCGGGTCGGGAACGTCGCCGACTTGGTTGGGGTTCACGTTGGCGAACCCGCTGCGGCTGGTCGAGAGGGATTCGGTGTGGCCGTCGGCGAAGACGAACAGCACGACGCCCGGGTGCGAGCTGCCGAACATCGTGACGCTGCGTCGCGAGTCGTCGTTGGGTCCGCTGGCGAGGCCGTCCTCGGTGCCGCGGAGGATTGTCTTGAGGTTGTCGGCGGCCAAGAAGCAGGTGTCGCCCTGCTTAGAGTGCGCTTCCGCGTCGGTCCAATCCGAGTCCCGGGGCCGCACGTGCTTCTCACCAATCGCGAAGGTCTTCGACAGGCCGTCGGTGATGTGGCGTGCCCGGATGCGCGAGTTGCTGAAGATCGGTCCCACGAGCGAGGCGTCGGCGTGCCAGTGGACGAAGTCGATCGCGCTGTCTTCGTCGACCTGGCCCTCCTCGTAATCGTTGTTCTCCATGCCCATATCCTCTTCCAAGCCGGCGTTGGCCGCGTAGTCGCCGGCCACCGCCACGCCGAGCGGTTCGCCGTTGGCGCCGGCGCCCTGGTCGTTGTTGTCGAAGTTGCGATCGGCCGTGACCGACCGGCGGCTGGGGCAGATGTAGGCCGAGATCGGCGTGCGCATCGCGGCGGCGTTCGCTTCGGCGTGCACGGGCTGGGTGGCGTCGTAAGCGTCGTGGATCGCGTTCTCCTCCATCTGGGGGAGGATCAGGAAGCTCCAGCCGACGCCCACCTCGCTGGTCGAGTTGCGTCCCTTGGGGAACTGACCCTGGGAGTCGTGGTAGTTCTGCAACGCCAGCCCGATCTGCTTGAGCTGGTTGTTGCACTGCGTACGACGAGCCGACTCGCGCGCGGCCTGCACCGCCGGCAACAAGAGGGCGACCAGAATACCGATGATGGCGATCACCACCAGCAGCTCGACCAGTGTGAACGCGCGGCGGGCGTCAACGCGATGGGGCGGCTTAAACAAGGTCTTTCCAGGGTGAGAAAGGTTGTTCGGCAGGTCGGGAAGGTGCTCGTCGCAGCTGTGAAGCGACTATAGGGGCATGTCGACGGGATGGCGACGGTCGCCAAGCGTTTAACCCTCGCCCGCGGCCTTGGCGCCGAGAAATCGTTTACAGCAGATTCGTCGCTGGTTTAGCGGGGCAATCGCTGCGGCGGGGACGGATTCCCGAAGCGATCACGGGGCGTGACTCGCTACCTCGCTGAACTTTTCGGCCTGCTGGGTCTCGTCGGCGTCGCGGGCACTCGCCGCCGCTGAGTGAGCCCGCGTCTCTTTTAACGATAAAGGCCACGCCGGGTCCACCCGGCGTGGCCTTTCGTTTGCGCGTTGGTGCGTGGCTCTACGCCTTGCGGCCATCCACGGCGACGCGGCCGATCGAGTGGTAGGCGTAGCCGCGGGCCTTCATCCGCTCGGGGTCGTACAGGTTGCGGCCGTCGAACACGACCGGCTGAGCCATCAGCTGGTACATCTCGGCGAAGTCGGGCTGGTGGTACGCCTTCCAGTCGGTGCAGACGCACAGGGCGTCGGCGTCCTTGAGGGCGTCCATCGCCCGCTCGGTGAACTCGACGCCGGTGGTCTCCGCCTGGACGTTCTCGATCGCCTCGGGGTCGTGGGCGACGACGGTCGCGCCGGCCTCCTGGAGCTGCCTGATCAACACGAGGGCGGGCGCTTCGCGGATGTCGTCGGTCTCCGGCTTGAACGCCAGGCCCCAGATGGCGATCCGCTTCCCTTTCAGGTCGCCGTCGAACTGCGTGTTCACCTTGTCGAACAGGACGGTCTTCTGACGCTCGTTGACGTTGTCGACCGCGCGGAGCATCTCGGGGATGTTGCCCTTGCCCTCGGTCATCGCGGTGAGGGCGCGGACGTCCTTCGGGAAGCAGCTGCCGCCGTAGCCGACGCCCGGGAAGAGGAAGGCGAAGCCGATGCGGCTGTCGTGGCCGATTCCGCGGCGGACGTCGTTGATGTCTCCGCCCATCTTCTCGCAGAGGTTGGCCATCTCGTTGATGAAGGAGATCTTGGTCGCCAGCAGCGCGTTGGCGACGTACTTGGTCATCTCGGCCGACTCGGGCGACATCGAGAGGAACGGCTTCTCGGTCCGCAGGAAGGGGGCGTAGAGCTGCTCGAGCTTGTCGCGGACGAACTCGCAGCGGACGCCCACGACCACGCGGTCGGGCTTCATGAAGTCGTCGATCGCGGCGCCCTCTTTGAGGAACTCCGGGTTGCTCGCGACGTGGCACTCGCGGCCGGTCAGCTCCTTCAGCATGCCGAAGATCGTGGCGTTGGTGCCGACCGGCACGGTGCTCTTGGTGACGACGATCGCGTCGTCCTGCAGGTGCGGGGCGATCGCCTTGGTGACGGCCCACATGGCCGACAGGTCGGCCGAGCCGTCGTCGCCCTGCGGCGTGCCGACCGCCAGGTAGACCATCTCGGCCGACTTCACGGCGGAAGGGGTGTCGGTCGTAAAGTGCAGCCGGCCCGCCTCGGAGTTGCGGAGCACCAGCTCCTTGAGGCCGGGCTCGTAGATCGGGATGACCCCCTTCTTCAGGCCCTCGATCTTCTTCTCATCGATGTCGATGCAGGTGACGTCGTTGCCCGAGTTGGCGAAGCACGTGCCGGTCACGAGGCCGACGTACCCGGTGCCGATGACTGCGATCTTCATGGCTTGTAGCAGAGGGGAAAAGAGCTAGCGGTGGGGGAGGATCGCCCCCCGGAGATCGGGGGACGGAGGTGGGCAAGCCCTCATGATAATACTCGCGGCGTCTCGGTCGAGCGCCCAACCGAACGGCAAACCCCGTCAAAGGGTGTGGACTCGCGAATCAGGGGTCCGTCCAACTGTCGCCACCGGCGCAACCCGACGCGGGACGCCATCTTTTTGCGGTTTTGCCACCCCTCCCGTACCGCGAACCTTTTGAACGTTCCGTCGGGTCGTGCGGGCGTATCGAGCGTCTGGCGCGGGACGGGCCGCATGTTCTGGATGATTTGTCGCCTTGCGCGGTCGCCCGGTGCGGGCGCCCAGCTGAGGGGCTCGCCAAGCCCCGTCCCGGTTCGTGTCCCACGTTTCTGCGATCCCGAGACCGGGGCTCTCGCAGTTGACGACACCACGCCCGGTCCTACGCCAGCACAACGTTTGCCGAGAGAGACCCAATCCATGTTCAGTAGCAAGACCAAGAACGAACCCGCCCCGGCCGCCGTCATCGAGCAGCCGACCGACGACGCCCGGGCGATCCTGGACGCCTTCGGCCGTTCCCAGGCCGTGATCGAGTTCACCCCGCAGGGCGAGATCCTCTCGGCGAACGAGAACTTCCTATCGGTGCTCGGCTACTCGCTCGGCGAGATCGCCGGCCAGCACCACCGGATGTTCGTCGACCCGACCGAGACCGCCTCGGACGAGTACCGCCGCTTCTGGGAAGATCTGGCCCGCGGCCAGTTCGCCTCGGGTGAGTTCAAGCGGTTCACCAAGTCGGGCGAGGAGGTCTGGATCTCGGCCTCTTACAACCCGGTGCTGGACGAGAACGGCCAGGTGACAAAGGTTGTGAAGATCGCCTCGGACATCACCGAGACGAAGCGCGAGAGCGCCGACGCGGCCCGCGTGATGAACATGGTCGAGAACCTGCCGATCAACGTCATGTTTGCCGACCGCGACTTGGTCGTCCGCTACATGAACCCGGCGTCGCTCACAACGCTCCGTAAGATCCAGCACCTGTTGCCGGTCCCGGCGGACACGATTGTTGGCTCGAGCATCGACCAGTTCCACAAGGACCCGTCGCACCAGCGCCGCCTCCTGGCGGACCCGTCGAACCTGCCGGTCAAGACCAACATCAAGATCGGTGACGAGACGCTCGACCTGTGGGTCGTCGCGATCACCGACAAGAACGGCGAGCACATCGGCGCCATGGCGACCTGGAGCGTCATCACCGAGCAGCTCCGCACGAAGGAAGAGGCCCAGACGGTCGGCCACAGCGTCGCGACCAGCACCACGGAGATGGCCGCCACGATCGAGGAGATCGCCAAGAACGTCAGCCGCACGGCGACCCTCGCCCAGCAGGCCGAGAGCCACGCCCAGTCGTCGACTAGCTCGACCGACGCCCTGCAAGAGAGCAGCCGGGCGATCGGCAAGGTCGTCGGCGTCATCCAGGAGCTGGCCGACCAGACGAACCTGCTGGCCCTCAACGCCACGATCGAAGCGGCCCGCGCCGGCGAGAGCGGACGCTCGTTCGCGGTCGTCGCCAACGAGGTGAAGGACCTCGCCAGCGAGACCAGCAACGCGACCCAATCGATCGAGCAGTCGGTCCAAGAGATCCAGTCGCGGATCTCTGAGGTCAGCGAGTCGACCCGCCAGATCACCGAGAGCGTCACCGAGGTGTCCAGCAACACCAACACGGTGGCCGCCGCGATCGAAGAGCAGTCCATCACGATGGGCGAGCTCTCGAAGACCGCCGAGGGACTCACGAAGCTCACCGCCGAGTGATCCTGAAGAGACACGCCCGGGCCGACGCCACGGCCCGGGCGACCCGAGTTGGGCAGCCGACGGCGGGGGCGTTTCCTTCACGGGAAACGCACCCGCCGTTGTGCATGCGCGGGGCCTCGATCCTCCGCCTACTCGCTCTTCGCCGGTTGCTTCTCCCAGGGCCAGGGCTCAATCGGCAGGGGCATCCGAATCGCGTGATCGTCGGCGCCCTCGGGGATTAGCTCGATCAGGTCGTAAGCGGCTTGCTCTTCGGGGGTGAGCGTGTCGGAGGATTCGTCGAAGTAGGCGTCGATCTCCACGCCTTCGAACGTTTGCGTTCCGTAGCCATCACTCTCGCCGCCCGCGTTGCTGCCGCCGTCGTCGGTTTGGTTCGGGCCGGTTGAGTAGAGGAGGTAGCCGTTGTCGAGCTTGCGGTAGATGAACGGGGCGCCGAATGGGTCGTTGGGCAAGGCTGGGATCACGTCGGGGACCAATGTCGTGAGCACGTCGGGATAGTCTCCGTGCTCTGCGCGAAGGATCGCGAGGGCAATCGCGAGCCGGGTGAGCTGATAGTCGATATGGCTTCGCTCGTGGAGCTCTAGCAAATGACGGCAGCCCAGGGGGCCGTGTATCGAGAGCAACCGGTCGGAGAGGACTCGCGCGCGGCTTTGAGGCGTGAGAAACCTCGTTGGTGAGGAGGCCAAATGGTTGATCGCTAGGAGCCGCGCTTGGGTCTCTTTTTCGATGAGACCGATCGCGCTCATCCGTTGCGGGCGGGTCGGGAGAGCAAGCGCAACTTCTGCGGCGTCGTACAGTTCGTTGATCGATCCGAGCACCAAGTTCCAGTCGACCGCGGTGCGGCTAGAAAGCGCTTCAATCAACCGATGGTCATCCTCAAACCAAGAACCTTGGCGGCTCGCCTCGACGGCCCAGTCGAGAAAGATCAGCCGGTCCCGATCGAAGGGGGGCGGGTTTGCCGAAAGAGGCAGTCCATCCAGCCCTGCGAGCAAGCGTTCTAGTTCTGGTAGAGGCAAGCCGCCCGAACTGCAAAGTTGCCGTATCGCCGCGTAAGCACTACCCTCAAACGCACAAACTGAATGCACATCGCTAGGCAGAGACTCCCGGCGAAACAGGCGAGACAGGCGGAAGATCGCAAGGGCTCTGCGAATAGCCCTAGCGAGACGACCTTCGCCAGCATCATGCATGGCGGCTAGCCTGAGATTAATGCAGGCGTTACGGAGTTCAATGAGCCCTCGTAAACCCGCACCGCCTTCAGGCGTTTCGCTACCACCGCGGAGCATTGTTGGGTCTGGTAGATACCACATCTTCTTCTCGGCCGCATTGCAGAGCAGATCGAAGCCTTCCCGGTGCGTACGAAGCCAATTGGAGAGGAAGGGGATGTCGTGTGAGGTCCAAGACCGCTGCAGTGCAATCAATCCAATCTCGTCGGCGTAGGATTCGGTCGAGGGGCCAGCCGGCGACACACTCTTCATTCGTCGCTTGAAGAGCAGACGCTCTTCATCGTTCATGCGATCGGACCAGAGATGCTCGCTAAAAGCCGCACCGGCAGGCACGGGCATGCCTAATTCCTTACAAAGGACTTCGGCGTTCGAACTCGAGTACCCTAAGTTCTCCTCGTTCGCCGGCCACATCGCCTGCAGGAACGGAATCGCCCCGTTGTTCTCCGGCGTCACGCCCTTACGCATGTCGGCCAGCAGGGCCGCCGCGTAGTCGGGCAGGCCCTCCTCGGTCAGCGGGGCCGTGATGTAGGTTGTCTGCTTGCTGATGTGGATCGGTGGATTCGGGCCGAAGGTCACATACAGCGCCAGGCTCAGCGGCAGCAGCACTACGGCGGCGACCAGCGCCCAAAAGAGGCGGCGGCCTTGGCGGCGTCGTTTTTGGGCGGCGGGGTCCATGCGGTCCAGCTTAACGCAACCCGAGCCTTGGCGCGGCGGGCCGCGTGGCGGTTAATCGGGGCATGCCCTGGAGCCAGACCACGCTCGAACTCCCCGCCCTGCCGCGCGGGTTCCACCTCATCACCCGGCGGGTGGTCGAGGCGCTGCCCGCCATCGGCGAGACGCGCATCGGGCTGCTGCATGTCTTCATCCAGCACACGTCGGCGAGCCTCACGCTCAACGAGAACGCCGACCCGGACGTGCGGGTCGACCTCGAGGCGTCGTTCAACGCGATCGCGCCCGAGTCGTTCCCCTACACCCACACTTGCGAGGGGCCGGACGACATGCCGGCCCACGTGAAGGCGTCGATGCTCGGGGCGAGCCTCTCGATCCCGGTGCAGGGCGGCCGCCTCGCCCTCGGAACTTGGCAGGGGATCACCCTCTGCGAGCACCGCGACCACGCGGGCCCCCGCCGGCTGGTGCTGACCCTGACGGGCGACTAGCGAAGCGGTTGCAACCGCCCGCTGTCTCGTGGGGAGAGGCGGAGTGAGAGCACGCACGACGCAACCCTCCCCTAGCCCCTCCCTGAAAGGGAGGGGGATTTGAAACGGCGACTAGCGCCAAGCGGGCCCGGGGCGATTACGATACGGCTCCTGAACAGATACTCCCCACCATCAAGAGGTCCTCCCGATGACGCGTTTCTTCTGCTTGCTCGCCGCGTTGCTCCTGGCGCCGCTGTCCGCCGTGGCCCAGGGGGTGGCGATCCAGACGCTGGTCGATGTCGAAGCGAAGCTGACCGACGCGGAGGCCGAGTTCGTCACGCCGAGCGAGGCGACCGGCTGGACCCCGCTGTTCAACGGCAAGGATTTGACCGGCTGGAAGGCGAGCGAGAACCCCGAGACCTTCTCCGTGGTCGACGGCCTGATCGTCGCGCACGGTGACCGGGCGCACCTCTTCTACACGGGCGACGTGAACGGCGGCGAGTTCAAGGACTTCGAGCTGTGGGTCGAGGTGAAGACCGAGCCGGGCAGCAATTCGGGCATCTACTTCCACACCGCGTGGCAGGACGAGGGGTGGCCGATGAAGGGCTACGAGGTGCAGGTCAACCAGACGCACACCGACCCGCGCAAGACGGGCGGCCTCTACGCGATCGTCGACGTGATGGACGTCTCGCCCGTTGAAGACAACGAGTGGTACACCGAGCACATCACCGTGAAGGGGAAGCGGGTCGTGGTCCGCGTGAACGGCGAGGTCACGGTCGACTACACCGAGCCGGCGGGCGCCGTCCGCGAGGGGCGCGTCGCCGAGCGTCTGCTCGACAAGGGGACGTTCGCCCTGCAAGGGCACGACCCGGGGAGCGTGGTCCGCTACCGGCAGGTGTGGGTGAAGCCGCTGGACTGACGACGGAGCCGCAAGGTTTCGCTGATCGGCAGGGCTCTTGCTAGCACGGCCCGGGCAGCGAGCGATCGGCAACTGTTTCAAGGACTAGACCAAAGGGAGTCTGGCCTCGTTGCGCATAAGCATGAGGCAGGCAGCGCTACCCGCTTTTTCGTGAAGATTTACGCAAAAGGCCTGACACCGACGACAGGACGAACTATCTTCTCGTTCAGACGTGGTTGTTTGCTGCTTTGAGAAGGCTGCTTCTGTTCCCAACCGCGTTGACCCAGCTCTGGGGTGCAACGCCCTAGAGAAGCGAAACGTCCTGAGGGCTAGTTTGACTTTCTAGCTAGAAGCCTCGTCAGCCTCAGGGACGGAGTACGGCACACCAGTACGGCACCACATGAAACCGCTCGCCCCGGACAGGCCTACCGGCTTGTCCGGGGTTTTCGTTTACAGGGGGGAAAAGCACACCGCCCCCCGCACGCATGGGGGGCGGCCGTGCGCCCTGGTCGGTGTTTTCGCAGTGAGTTCGGCAGGGTAGACGCCCCCGCTCGCGGGCGCGTTCCCCGGACCTCGCCGAGAATGTGAGAATTCATGGCCCGGTTCCTCAAAAGCGACCGGGCAGCGAGCGAGAGCGCTTAGCCGGCGAGGATTCTCGCCGCAGCCGCCAGGCCGCTCAGGTAGGCCCCTTCGACGCGCGGGCCGCCGCACCAGTCGCCGCCGGCGTAGAGGCCGAGCGACTCGTCGTGCAGCACGCGATCCGGCAGCGGCGTGGCGGGCCCGGAGTAACGCCACAGGTGAGCCGTCTGGCTACGGGTTGGGATCGCGGGGGCGCCGATCGCCCCGAGCCACGCGGCGAGCAGCCGCTCGGCCGCCTCTTCGGGCTCCAGGTCGAGGTGCGCCTCGGTCCACTGGGGCGCGCCGTGAAGCACCCACCGATCGCCCGTCGCGCGGCCCGGCTTCGAGCTGTCGCGGGCGGCCCATGAGAGGGGGGCGTCTTCGCCGTTGACGAACGCGCCGTCTAGTTCGGTCGATAGGGGCGTTTCGAACTCGGTCATCACCGCCCAGCAGGCGTTCATGCGGACGCTCTTCGCCGCGTTGGAGAGGGCCGGGGAGGCCATGAGCAGCTCGGCCGCTTGGGGAGCGGGAGCGGTTACTAGCACGCGGTCGAAGTCCCCTAACGGCTCGCCTGACTCCGCCGTCAGCTGCCAGCGGCCGTCGATCTTCTTCAGCGGCGCCACCCGCACGCCCGAGGTGATCGCCGCGCCCGCGGCGGCGGCCTCCTCGGCGAGCGCTTTGCCGATGGCGTTCATGCCGGGCGCGCCGACGTAGCGCGTGGTCGGCTCGGGCGGGTCGCCGGCCGTCCAGCCCGCGGGGCCTTGCTCGATCACGCCAATCCGGCCCTCCCACTCCGCGGCGGCGCCCGCGGCGATCCAATCGGCGACTTGCGTGGCGAACCGCTCGTCGCGCGCGGTGAAGTACTGGGCGCCGTGATCGAAGGCGCCCCCCTCGGGCCCGCGGCGGGTCGCGGCCCGCCCGCCGACGCCCCGTCCCTTGTCGAAGACCGCCACCGAACGGCCCGCCCTGGCGAGCTCGCGGGCGGCCGCCAGCCCGGCCACGCCGGCGCCGACCAAGGCGATTGATTCGTTGGCGTGGGGGGGGGTGGTCGGCATCGTTTCTCGTCGCGCGGGGGGAGTGACTGACTTCTTGGGGTGGGTCTAGCTAGAGTAGTTCATCCCGCAAGGCTTCGCCGACAGCAACCGCCCCATGCCCGATTCCTCCCCCCACGACGACGCGATCGTCATCGGCGCTGGCCTCGCTGGCCTCACCTGCGCGAAGCGTTTGGCGGAGGCGGGCAAACGCGTCACCGTGCTCGAAGCGGGAGACGCGGTCGGCGGGCGGGTGCGGACCGACCTGGTGGACGGCTTCCGCCTCGACCGCGGTTTTCAGGTCTACAATCCGGCCTACCCCGACGCGGCGCAGGAGCTCGACCACGCGGCGCTCGACCTGCGGCCGTTTGAGCCCGGCGCCTTGGTCTACCGCGGCGGCGGTTTCCATCGCCTGAGCGATCCGTGGCGGCGTCCCTCGAAGGCGCTCGCCACCGCGACCAGCCCGGTCGGCACGCTGCGCGACAAGCTGCTGATCGCCAGCCTGCGATCGAAGCTGCGCCGTGATCCCTCGCTCGACGCGGTCGCCGGCGAAGAGGTCACGACGCTCGAAGCGCTCCGCCGATTCGGTTTTTCCGAGACGATCATCGAGCGGTTCTTCCGACCGTTCTTTGGCGGCGTCTTCCTCGAGTCCGACTTGGAGACCTCCAGTCGGATGTTCGAATTCGTCTTCCGCCTGTTCGGCGAAGGAGATGTTTCACTGCCGCGCGAGGGCATGGCCCAGATCCCCGCGCAGCTGGCGGCGGCCATCCCGGACGGCGCGATCGAGCTGGACGCCCAGGTCAGCGGGGTGGAGACCCATGAGGACCGCGCGGAAGTCGCGGTCGGCGATACTCGTCGCGAGACGAAGTGCGTTGTCGTGGCGACCGACGCCCCGGCCGCCGACCGATTGCTGGGTCGCGAGGGGGAGCCGAACCGCGGCGTCGCTGCGACGAGCGTCTACTTTGCGGCGACCAAGCCGCCGATCGAAGAACCGATCCTCCTGCTCAACGGCGAAGGCGCTGGGGCGGGGCCGATCAACAGCCTGTGCGTCCCCAGCCAGGTGAGCCCCGGCTACGCCCCCGAGGGCCAGGCGCTCGTCTCGGCCGCCGTTGTGGGCGACCCGGCGTCGAGCGACGACGACCTGGTCGAGTCGCTCCGCCACCAAGCCCGCTCCTGGTTCGGCCCGCAGGCCGAGGCGTGGCGTTTGCTGCGCGTTGTGCGCGTGCGGTACGCCTTGCCGCGCCAATCGCCCCCGCGTTACGAACAAGTCGAGGAGCCGGTGCGCCTCGGGCCACGGCTCTACGTCTGCGGCGACCGGCACGACACGGCGTCGATCAACGGCGCGATCCGCTCCGGCCGCCGCGCCGCCGAGGCGGTGCTCACCGAGCTCGCCTCTCAGGAGTGACGCCCCCGTGACCCCGCCCCCGACCCAAATCGGCTCGCGTCGCTTGGCGATCAACGCTCAGTGGTTCGGGCGGCTGCGCTGGGTCGCGGCGGTCGGTCAGCTGGCGACGATCGCCTTCGTCGCCGGGCCGTTGGGTGTCGAGGCGCCGGTCCCGCCGCTGCTGGCGCTGGTGGGCGTGACGCTCATCAGCAACGCCCTCTTCTGGTGGTGGACGAGCACGCGCAAGCAATCCCCCTCGCGGAACGAGTGGCACGCCGTCGTCGGCGGGTTGATGCTGCTCGATCTTGCGGTGCTCACCGCGATGCTCGCGCTGACGGGCGGGCCGACCAACCCGTTCGTGGTGTTTTACTTCGTGAACCTCGCCCTCTCGGGGGTGGTGCTGCCCTCGGCGTGGGCGTGGAGCCTGTCCGGACTGGCGATCCTCGGCTTCGCGGCGATCTCCTTCGCCCATCGTCCGGTCGATGTGCTGCGCGACCCCGACCGACTGGAGAGCTTGGTGTGGCAATGGTCGCGCGATGAGAGCCTCGTGGCGCCCCCGCCCGCGGTGGTCGGCGCGTGGGTGGCGTTCGCCGCGAGCGCCGTCGTCATTGTCAACTTCACGACACGCCTCACGACCGAGTTGCGCGCGAGCGACCGCCTCCGCCGCCGCGCCGAGAACGAGCGGGCCCGCGCGGAGAAGCTCGAGGCGCTCGGCACGCTCGCCGCCGGCGCCGCGCACGAGCTCGCGACGCCCCTCTCGACGATCGCCGTCGCCTCGAACGAGGCGCACCGCGAGCTGCTCGCCGCGGGCGTCGAGGGCCCGGCGGCCGAGGACCTGGCGCTGGTGCGTCGTGAGGTCGATCGCTGCCGCGCGATCCTCGACCGCATGGCGACCGAGTCCGGCATGGCCTCCGCCAGCGCGCCGGAGCGCCTCACCGCCGAGGAGTTGATGGGCGACGTGCTCGACGAGCTGCCCGCGGCCGACCGGATCGACAGCGAGTGGCGCGAGGGGTCGGACGAACTCGAACTGGTCGTCCCCGCCATGGCGCTCGCCCAGGCGTTGCGGGCGATCGTGCAGAACGCGCTCGACGCGACCGACGAGGTCGATCCGGCGGGGCGCGTCACGGTGCGCGGCGACCGCCTCGCCGACACGCTCCGCCTAGCGATCGAAGACCGCGGCCCCGGCATGCCCGCCGAGGTCCTCGCCCGGGCGAGCGAGCCGTTCTATACGACTAAAGCCCCCGGCTCCGGCATGGGCCTCGGCCTTTTCCTCGCCCGCAGCGTGATCGAGAGACTCGGCGGCTCGTTGCGGCTAGAATCACCCGAAGCGGGCGGCGCCCGGGTCATCGTCGTGCTGCCGCTTGCTAAATGACTTTCTAAAGGGAGATGAGGAGATGTAAGGGGGATAAGGGGATGGCGGTTTGGTGGAGCCTTGCTAAGCCGTGCTGGCGATCGTGTCGAGTTCGTTGCCCATCAACAATCGACCACGGGGCGTTAGCCCATGGTCTTGCGACGAATGAACCGGGCGTTAGCGCGTTCCGACAGATAAGCAACCGAGTGAGAACACGACGATGATGTTTGGCAGTTAGAGGCTGCCTCGTCGAGAAGCCATCCCCTTATCCCCCCTCATCCCCACATCCCCCTTCCGAAACTCTCCTAGCAAGAAGAACCATGAGCGCGCCACTCGAAGGCAAGAGTCTCCTGCTCGTTGACGACGACGAGCTGCTCCGCGAGCGGATGGGCCGCGCGCTCGCCGCGCGGGGGCTCGGGGTGCGCGTGGCGGCATCCGGGGCGGAGGCGCTCGAACTGGCGCGCCAGTCGCCGCCCGAGCTCGCCGTGCTCGACCTGAAGATGCCCGGCATGACCGGCCTGGAGACGCTCCGCGAGCTCAAGCGGATCGCGCCCGACGTGCGGGCGGTGATCCTCACCGGCTACGGCAGCATCGCCAACGCGGTCGAGGCGGTCCGGCAGGGCGCGGAGAACTACGTGACCAAGCCGGCCGACGCCGACCAGGTGCTCGAGGCCCTGCACCGCAGCGGCGCGCTGACCGACGACCAGGCGCCCCCCGCCGAGGAGGCCGCCATCCACACGCCGAGCCTCGCCGAGGCGGAGTGGAACCACATCCAGCAGGTGCTCGCCGATTGCAACGGCAACATCACCCGCACCGCCGAGCGCCTCGGCATCCCGCGGCGGACCTTGCAGCGGAAGCTGAAGAAGCTGGCGCCGTAGGGGCCGACCCGCGCGATCGCCACAGTTGTGGCCGCCGGAATAAGTGGAATCCGGTCCAGGCTGTGCTAGGCTCTTGAGAGACCGGACGGCCGCTCTGTGGCGCCGCTTGGGGGCAAGCTAATCCACTGGGAACGTCATCATGTACGCGAGCTGTGTGCTGCGCTGTTGGTCCGTTGGCATCCTCCTGTCGTTCGCCGCGGGCGCGGCGGCTCAGCAGGTGCTGCCCTTCCCGCCGACGCCTTCGGGGTCGCAGGCGGGGCTGACGATCCAGGACTCGACTTACCAGAAGCGGGTCACGCCGAAGCGGCTCTCCGATGACGCGCCGAACATCCTCATCATCCTGATCGACGACGTCGGCCCGGCGACCCCCTCCACCTACGGCGGCGAGATCAACACGCCGACGCTGAGCCGCGTCGCCAATCTTGGCGTGTCGTACAACCGCTTCCACTCGACGGCGATGTGCTCGCCGACGCGGGCCGCGTTGCTCACCGGCCGCAACCACACGCGCGTGGGCAACGGCCAGATCGCGGCGATCGCCAACGACTTCGATGGCTTCAGTGGCACGATCCCCAAGTCGTCTGCCACGGTCGCCGAAGTCCTCAAGCAGTACGGCTACAACACGGGCGCGTGGGGCAAGTGGCACAACACGCCCGAGGAGCAGATCACCAACAAGGGGCCGTTCGAGTACTGGCCGACCGGCTACGGCTTCGAGTACTTCTACGGCTTCCTCGCGGGCGAGGCGTCGCAGTACGAGCCGACGCTCGTGCGGAACACGAACTACGTGAAGCGCCCCGAGAAAGAGAACTACCACCTGTCGGAAGACATCGCCGAGGACGCGATCCGCTGGCTGCGTGATCAGAAGACCTACGCCCCGGACAAGCCGTTCTTCATGTACTGGGCGCCGGGCGCCTCGCACGGGCCGCACCAGGTGTCGAAGGAATGGGCCGACAAATACCGCGGCAAGTTCGACGACGGCTGGGACGCGTACCGCGAACGGACGATCGTCCGGCAGAAGGAGCTCGGCTGGATCCCGCAGGACACCAAGCTGACGCCCCGGCCCGAGTCGCTCGCCTCGTGGGAGTCGATCCCCGAGGACGAGAAGCCGTTCCAGCGCCGCCTGATGGAGGTCTTCGCCGGCTTCACCGAGCACGCCGACCACAACGCGGGCCGCGTGATCGACGAGATCGAGCGGCTCGGCGAGCTCGACAACACGATCGTCTTCTACATCTGGGGCGATAACGGTTCCTCCGCCGAGGGCCTCTACGGCACCATCAGCGAGCAGCTCGCCCAGAACGCGATCCCGACGAAGATCTCGCAGCACCTCGAGGCTCTCGAGGAGCTCGGCGGGCTCGACGCGCTCGGCGGGCACAAGACCGACAACATGTACCACGCCGCCTGGGCGTGGGCCGGCAGCACGCCGTACCGCAGCACGAAGCTCGTCGGCGCCCACTTCGGCGGCACGCGTCAGCCGATGGCGATCGCATGGCCCAAGGGGATCACGCGGGACAAGACGCCCCGGCCGCAGTTCCACCACGTGGTCGACATCGTGCCGACGCTCTACTCGGTCCTGGACATCACGCCCCCGCAGCGGGTGAACGGCGTCGAGCAGGACTCGCTCGACGGCGTCAGCATGCAGTACACGTTCGACGACCCGGCCGCCGAGGGGACGCGCAAGACGCAGTTCTTCGACATCATGGCGAGCCGCGGCATCTACCACGACGGCTGGTTTGCTAGCGCCATGGGCCCGCGCGAGCCGTGGGTCGGCGGCATCCCCAAGGGGGCCCGCACGTGGACGCCCGAGAAGGACAAGTGGGAGCTCTACAACCTGGAGGAGGACTGGTCGCAAGCAAATGACCTGGCCGATCAGATGCCCGAGAAGGTCGAGCACCTGAAGAAGCTCTTCCTGATCGAGTCGACGAAGAACAAGAACCTGCCGATCGGCGGTGGCCTGTGGTCGACCGCCCTATTCCATCCGGAGGACGCCCCCGCGCCTCCTTATACCGAGTGGAGCTTCTACGGCCCGAACGTCGGCATGCCCGAGTCGGCCGCGCCGAAGCTCGGCAAGGTCGACAGCCTGGTCGACATGGAGCTGAAGGTCCCGGCCGACGCGAACGGCGTCCTCTACGCGCTGGCCGGCTTCTCGGGCGGCCTCACCTGCTATGTGCGGGACGGGAGGCTCTGCTACGAATTCAACCTCTTCGAAGTCGAGCGGACGAAGATCCAGTCCGAGACGAAGCTCCCCGAGGGGGACGTCCGCGTCGAGGTCCAGTCGCGCCTGGTCGATCGCATCGGCGGGGCGATGGACGTCACGCTGCGCGTGAACGGCAAGGAGGTCGCCAGCGGCCGGGTGCCCCGCGCCATGTCGCTTCACTTCACGAGCAATGCGACCTTCGACCTCGGCAGCGATTCCGATTCGCCCGTCTCGCTCGACTACTTCGACGAGGCGCCCTTCGAGTTCAACGGCGAGATCGGCGTCACGAAGATCGAGTACCTGAACAAGTAGCGACCCCGTCGATCCTGACCCAAAGAAGGCCCCCTGAGCCGTAGCGGACTTCAGCCAGCCCTCGCCCCCGTCGCGCCCTCGCGCGGCGGGGATATCGACAACCAACCGGCAAGCAACCGCCCGCCGAGGCGAACGCTCCCTATGTACCCGCCGCTGCCCAAACGCGACCGCGAGCCCGCCCCCGAGCCGGAGGAGCCTTCGCTCGCAACAGTCCTCCTATCAGAAGTCCTCTTTGGGGTCCCTGATAAGGACGTTGAAGACCTGCTGGAGGAGCCCGCCGGGGCTCAGGGTCTCGACCCGCAAACCCTGATTGGCTTCTGGGCATCGGTCGCGCTGAGCTTGATTGCGACCAGCGTGCTGGTCGGCGCGGTTCTGTACGGCGTTGAGGGGGCTTTCGGTTGCCTGGCCGTCGCTCTCATGGCGTCGCCTTGCTTATACGTGGCCATGTTACTCGGCCTCAATTTCGGCGGCGCGACGTCGCGCATCCTGGCCGCGTCGGCGGGGGCGACCTCATGCCTCGCTGCTGTTTACGGTCTCGGCGACGCCGAGACTTGGGAATGCCGACTCGCTTTCATCGCGGGCGGACTCGCTGCGCTCGTGGCCGCGGTGGCGTACCGTGAGTACCTCGCGCGGGCGCACGCCGTTCCCAGGTTGCGGCTCACGATCCGCGGCCTAATGGCGCGGACTGTCTACGCGGCCCTTGCCGCGGCGGCTTGGGCCGCGAGCTCGGGCGGATGGTGACGGCGCCCCGGCGGGGACCCGTCACGTCCGATGAGTTCGAGCCCCTGCGCCGGGTTGCGAACGGGGTGAGGGCCAGCAGGGCCACCGCCAGCGTTGAGGGCTCCGGCACGGCCTGTTGCGAAGCGGACGGCACGGCTTGGCCGTAGCGGTGCGCCCAGTACTGGTAGTCGAACTCGAACTCGGCGCCCCCCAGGTCGCGGATCACGGAGTAGTCGGCCGCATCGACCAGGCCGTCGTTGTTGAAGTCGCCCGTGGGCGTCGCGACGCCCCGCAGCTCCTCGTACCAGAAGCGGACGTCCTCCATGTCGACGACCCCGTCGGCGACCAGGTCGTAGCGGCTTCCCGGGGCGGTCGGACCGAACTGATCGAACAGCAGGGCGAGGTCATCGCCGTCGAAGACGCCGCTGCCGTTGTAGTCCCCGAGCGAGCGGGTGACGATGAGCGTCGCGGTCACGAGGTCGCCGCCGTTGGAGGGGAAGTCGACGTAGACCTCGTTGGCGCCGTCGTTGAGCGCCGCGACCGGCACGTCGACCTCGCGCGAGAAGAGCGAGTTGTCGTGCTCGTCGAAGCCGTTGGCGCCCCGCGCGGGGACGTGGATCGTCTGGCCGTTCACGACCACGTCGAACGCCGTGTTCCACAGGTTGCTGCGTCCGGAGATCGCCACCCGCACCGTCGCCGCGACGGCGTCCTCGGTGTCGGCGTTGAGGTTGATGACCTTCGAACGCCCGCCCGACAGGTTGATCGGCGTTTGGGTGTCGTCGCCGTAGTAGGTGTCGCGGTCGGTCGCGAGGGTGTAGGCGACCGACTCGTCGTACGTGAGCGTGAGCTTCACGCTCTCCTCGGGCGTGAGGCCGATGCTCTGCCAGCTGTTCAGCACGTCGAGGTCGTCTTGGAAGACGCCCGTCGCGCCGTTCCAGAAGACCCGGTCGAGCGTCGCCCCGGTGACCGACGCGTCGCCCAGCAGGGCGGCGAGGTCCACGGTGCGGTTGGAGTCGATCAGGCTGTTGAGGATCACGTGCAGTTGGTTCCCGTCGCGGAACGCGAGGGCCTGCACCTCGTCGTCGCCCGACTCGATCTGCACGTACTCGCCGCGGACGTCGTTGAGCATGCGGTAGAGGCCCGCGTTGATCGTCTCGGTCCACGTGCCGTCCGCGTTGCGGTCCCAGAAGACGTTGCCCGACTGGCCGTGCTCGGTGGGGGAGCTGCCCGTCCACCACTGCGGCGCCACGAAGGGCGTCGCGTTGATGATCCGGTCGGGTCGGTCCATGAACGTGAACATCTTCTTCTTGATGTCGGTCATCTCGTCCCACTGCAGCAGCCGGCGTGGGTAGGTGCTGAAGTCGCCGTTGTTCTCGCTCCACTGGATCGTACCGTACTCGGTGATCGCGAACCGCTTGGGGTCGCCGAACAGCTGGTGGCTGTACGACTCGAACAGATCCAAGATGCCATCGAGGTGGCCGGAGGACTCGGGGAGGCGGTGCTCCGGCACGCCGCTCGAGTTGATGGGGCGCGAGTCGTACGGGTGGAGCGTCCAGAAGTCGAACTCGGCGGGCTGGCCGTTGTCGGTCTGCCAGGTCGTCATGTCGTCCATGAGCGTCTTCGCGTAGTCCCAGCGGTAAGGGTTCCACGAAGCGAACGACGCGTTGCCGACCGAGGCGCCGCCGATCTGCGCCTGGGGGTTCGCGCTCTTGACGGTCTCGGTCACGTTGCGGTGCATCTCGATCGCCTGCTCCCAGTCGAGCCCGCCGGGGCCGAGCTCCCAGGAGGGCTCGTTCATGATCTCGATGTAGAAGTTCTCGGGGTCGAGCGGCAGATAGGCTTGGCTCTGGCTGTTGCCGATCTGCGGACCCGTGCCGTACACGACCTCTTCGAGGTAGACGTTCAAGAACTCGCCGTACGCCTCGCCCCCGTGGCTGACGGGCAGGCGGGTGCCGTCGAGCAGCCAGCTGGGCCAGTTCGATCCCGCGCGGCCCGATTGGACGTACACGTGGTTCTCGTGCTGACGGATCGACTCGTAGCGTTGGCTGTTGTTGAGGAAGTTCTCGTACGCGCCGTTCCGCAGAAAGTTGCGCAACGCCGTGATGTCGAAGTAGCCGGGGCGGCTGGGGTCCTGCGGGATGTTCTGAGCGATGTACGAATCGAACTCCCACGTGTCACGTCCCGAGGCGGAGTTCAATCCGTCCTCGGCCCAGACCTCGGTCGCCAAGTCGCCCAGGTTGGTGTTTCCGCCGATGACATGGGTGCCCCAGTGGTTGAAGTACTTGGTCCGCTCCAACTGATTCAGGCCGCCGATGAACCGGCGCACGCCGGCGTCGGCGACAACCGAGACGACCTGCGCCGGCGCCGTGGTGAGCGAGAGGAGCAACGCCACCAGAGCGAGCGCGCCGACCGGGCGAAGTGTCTTGAAGAGAGCCGTCACGCGGGGAGTCCCGTGTCGAGAGAACGGCGGGCCACAGCCTCGCCTTGATTGCAGACAGTATGCATCGTATCCCGCCCCGATCCCCGCCGGCAACACTTTGGCCGACCCGAACCTGCCCCCGGCGAAGCCACCGCCGATGAGTTCGACGCGGCGTCGTGACGCCGGCTCTTGTCCGGGGTGCGGCAAACCGAATTGTTATTAGCCAGGGCGCCGGGATGCCCTGAATTATCCACGAAAGGGGTGGTTCGCTTCCAACAATTCCCGAAGGGGAAAACGCCAACCCGGCACGCGAGATGACCCCCCCGATAGGGTGTGACCCGAATGTGGCTATCTCGGTCTCCGATAAGTAGTTACGTTTCCTAGGCTCTGCTGCGCCCTAGCCCTGCTGGCGCCGGAGAGCCCGCACGTTTTTTACGCCCGATCGACCTCACCGCCGCCCAGCTGACGTGGACCGATTCCATTTCCCGCCGTGGGTCAACACCTTCACGTTCATGGTGATCTTCGGCGTACTCGCCGGGGGCGCCTTCGCGGGGGCCGTGCTGTTTTACGGCACTTACCCGGACGTGATGTACACCGGGTACCAGCCGACCCAGCCCGTCCCGTTCAGCCACAAGCTGCACGCGGGCGAGCTGAAGATGGACTGCCGGTACTGCCACGACACCGTCGACAAGGCGGGCCACGCCGCGGTCCCCTCGACCAACACGTGCGGCAATTGCCATAACGCGGCGACCAACCCGGACGGCGCGATGGCCAAGACGGTGGTCCATCCGACCAGCGTGAAGCTCCAGCCGATCCGCGACAGCCTCGCCACAGGCGAGCCGATGCGTTGGGAGCGGGTCCACGACCTGGCGGACTACGTCTACTTCAACCACTCGGCCCACGTGAACAAGGGCGTCGGCTGCGTGGAGTGCCACGGCCGCATCGACAAGATGGAGGTCGTGCACCAAGAGAAGTCGCTCTCGATGAGCTGGTGCCTCGATTGCCACCGCGACCCCACGCCCCGTCTGCGGCCGCTCGATCAGATCACGAACATGGCGTGGCAGGACACGACCGATATGAACACCGAGGACGTGCTCGCCTCGCTCAAGCAGAGCGGTGTCGACATTCACCCGAACACGAACTGCACGACCTGTCACCGCTAACAGCCTTTTGGGCTGTGCAGCGACCCGCCCGATTCAATAGCCGCGTCTTCACCCGACCGCGCCGCGATGACCCAAGCGACCGACACCCCCGCCGGCACCCAAGTCAGCCCGTACTGGCGTAGCCTCGACGAGCTGCAGAGCACCGACGCGTTTCAGGACTTCCTGGCGCGGGAGTTCCCGCAGGCCGCCTCCGAGTTCCCCGAGGGCGTGTCGCGGCGTCGTTGGATGCAGCTGATGAGCGCTTCGTTCGCGCTGGCGGGCGCTGCCGGCTGCCGCTGGGAGACCGAGCAGATAACGCCGTTCGCCGATCGTCCCGAGGGCTACGTCCCGGGCACGATGCAGCACTACGCGACCAATATCTCGTGGGCCGGCGCGCCGCGTCACCTGCTGGTCACCAAGTACGACGAACGGCCGATCAAGGTCGAGGGCAACCCGGAGCACCCCGCCGCCCGCGGCGCCTCGGACGCCTTCTCGCAAGCGGCGACGCTCGCCCTGTACGACCCGGACCGCGCGAGCCGCGTGCAGCAGCGGGCCGGCGGCAAGGTGTTCGGCAAGCAGTGGTCCGACTTCGAGGCCTATCTCGCCGAACGCGTCGAGGCGCTCGGCGACGGCGCCGGCCTCGCGGTCCTGACCCCGTCGATCGACTCGCACGCGTTCTATGCGGCCCTCGACCGCGTGCGGGACAAGTTTCCCGCGGCCAAGTTCTACCAGCACAACCCGCTGTCGCGCGAGAACGAGCTGGCGGGCGCCGAGCTCGCCTTCGGCAAGCGGTTGCGGACGCACTACCGGTTGGCCGAGGCCGATGAGTCGGGCGAAAAGAAGGTCATCGCGAAGGTGATCGCCACGTTCGACGCCGACCTGCTGACCGCCATGCCCGACTCGCTCCGGACGGCGCGTGACTACGCCGAGGGGCGCGACCCGGACGGCGAGATGAACCGCCTGTGGTCGGTCGAGAGCTTCTTCAGCGCGACCGGCGCCGCGGCCGACCACCGGATGCCGCTTAAATCGTCTGAGATCGGTGGCCTGCTGGTCGAGCTCCGCGACAAGATCAAGGAGCTCGCCAACGGCGCGCGCCAGCACAGCGAGAACATCTACGAGACCGAAGGGGTCGTTGAGCCGTCGCGTGGGCAGTTCGTCGAGGCGCTCGCTGACGACCTGGCTCACCATCAGGGCGCCGGGGTCGTGGCGATCGGCGCCGGCCAGCCGGCCGAGGTCCACGCTCTGGGGCACGAGATCAACAGCCTGCTGGGGAATCTCGGCAAGACGGTCCTCTTCACCGAGGAGCCGAAGCCCCGCGTCGAGGCCGCCGGCATCGACGCCCTCATCGCGGACGCCGATTCGATCGACACGCTGCTGGTGCTCGACGGCAACCCGGCGTACGACGCCCCGGGCTTCGCGGAGGCCGTTGGAGGCGTTGAGCACACGGTCCGCCTCGGCGCGTACGACGACGAGACCTCGCGTGTCTGCCAGTGGTCGCTGCCGCAGACCCACCCGCTCGAGGAGTGGGGCGACGTGATCGCGTGGGACGGCACAGTCGGTGTCTGCCAGCCGATGATCGAGCCCCTCCTGGGCGGTCGCTCGGTGATCGAGGTCCTCGCCCAGCTCGCCGGCGACGAGGCGCCCGACGCCAAGCAGATGGTCGCCACCGCCCTGTCGGAAGCGGCCGACGTGCCGGACGAGGACGTTTGGAACAAGCTGCTGCACGACGGTTACCTTGAGGCCGATGAGGCCAAGCCGGTCGACGCCTCGCTGTCGGGCGGCGATTTCGAGGCTCCTGCTACGTCGGCCGAGGGGGTCGAAGTCGTCTTCACGCCGAGCAGCGCGACCTACGACGGCCGCCTCGCGAACAGCGGCTGGATGCAAGAGACCCCCGACTTCCTCACGAAGCTCACCTGGGACAACGCCGCCCTGGTGAACCCGATGACCGCCGAGGAGCTGGGGCTCAAGCAGGGCGAGCTCGCCACGCTGAGCGTCGGCGATCGGAGCGTGTCCGCGCCGGTCTACGTGATGCCGGGCCAGGCGAAGGGCTCGATCGCCCTCGCGTTGGGTTACGGCCGCACCGCCGCGGGCCGCGTCGGCGGCCTGCTCGACCCGGACACCGGCAAGCCCGAAGGGGGCCTCTACGCCAACGACTTGGCGGCCCTGTGGCTGCCCGCCCCCGCTGAATCGGTCGGCGTGAACGCCTACCCGCTCCGCGGCGCGTCGACGACCGGCTTCGTGACCGGCGCCTCGATCAGCGGCACGAACAAGGCTTACTTGCTAGCGACCACGCAGGACCACCACGCCATCGACCAGATGGGCCTCGAAGCGATCGGCCGCCGCACCGGCGAGCTGATCCGCGAGGGCTCGCAGGAGCTGTATCAGCTCGATCCGGAGTTCGCTCCGCACAAGAGCCACGACGTGATGGTTCACACGAACGGCGAGCACCGCCCGACCGAGCCGCTGTGGAACCTGACCGAGTACAAGGGCGACCACGCCTGGGGCATGTCGATCGACCTCGGCAAGTGCATCGGTTGCAACGCGTGCATGGTCGCCTGCCAGGCGGAGAACAACGTGCCGGTCGTCGGCAAGGACCAGGTGGCCAAGGGCCGCGAGATGCACTGGATCCGCATCGACCGTTACTTCAAGGGCGTGGTGAACCCCGAGGACCCGTCCGACCCGGCGAACTTCGACAACCCCGAAGTCGCCCACCAGCCGATCGCCTGCCAGCACTGCGAAACGGCACCTTGTGAGGAGGTCTGCCCCGTCGCCGCGACGGTGCACGACGACGAGGGCCTGAACGGCATGACCTACAACCGCTGCATCGGCACGCGGTACTGTGCGAACAACTGCCCGTACAAGGTGCGTCGCTTCAACTACTTCCGCTACACCAAGCCGCTCTACGACCCCGCCAACGAGCTGCAGCAGCTCGTAGTGAACCCGGAGGTCACCGTCCGCAGCCGGGGCGTGATGGAGAAGTGCACCTACTGCACCCAGCGGATCTCCGCCGGCCGCATCGCCGCGAAGAACGCGGGCGAGCCGATCGCCGACGGCGCCATCCAGTCCGCCTGCCAGCAGGCGTGCCCGACCCGGGCGATCGAGTTCGGCGACCTGCGTGACCAGGAGTCACGCGTTCGGGCCGCCCACGACAGCCCCCGCTCGTACGGCATCCTCACGGAGCTGATGACCAACCCCCGGACGAGCTTCCTGGCGAAGATCACCAACCCGCACCCGATGCTCAAGCGGCCCGAAAAGGTTGAGTCGCACGGCCACGAGGGCCACGGCGACGAGGGCGAGCACGGCGAAGGCGGTCATGGGGAAGAAGGGCACGACGAAGAGAAGCACGCGCTGTACCAGATCCAGCCGCTGAAGAAGCCGGCGCGGGTCTGATCATTCACCGAGAAACAAGCAGCACCTAACAGCTAACGCGTTATGGCGACCGCCGATATCTCCGCCGGCTACCTCCCCGGAAAGCTGGGCTCCGTTCCGGAGCCTTGGGTCGATCCTCCCTGGATCGAGGGGGACAACGACTACCACTCGGTCACCGAGAAGGTCTGTTCGATCGCGGAGAACCCGCGTCCGCCGATGGCTTGGTTCATCGGCTTCGCGATCGCCGCGAGCCTCGCCGGCGCGTTCGGCGCGATGATCGGCTACCTGATCATCACGGGCGTCGGGGTCTGGGGTAACCAGAACTCGGTGAGCTGGGGCTTCCCGATCGTGAACTTCGTGTTCTGGGTCGGCATCGGCCACGCGGGCACGCTGATCTCGGCGATCCTGTTCCTTTTCCGGCAGCACTGGCGGACGAGCATCAACCGCTTCGCCGAGGCGATGACGATCTTCGCGGTCGTCTGCGCGGGCACGTTCCCGGGCATCCACGTCGGCCGCGTCTGGTTCGCCTACTACCTGTTCCCGCTGCCGGAGACGCGCCTCTACATGTGGCCGCAGTTCCGCAGCCCGCTGCTGTGGGACGTGTTCGCTGTCTCGACCTACGCGACCGTCTCGCTGCTGTTCTGGTACATGGGCATGATCCCCGACCTGGCGACCCTGCGGGACCGGGCGGTCAACCCGATCCGGCGATTCGCCTACGGCCTGCTGTCGGTCGGCTGGACCGGTTCGGCGACCCAGTGGCGCGTTTACGAGAAGGCGTACACGCTGCTCGCCGCCCTGGCGACGCCGCTCGTTCTCTCGGTGCACACGATCGTTAGCTTCGACTTCGCGGTGAGCCAGCTGCCCGGCTGGCACACGACGATCTTCCCGCCTTACTTCGTCGCGGGCGCCGTGTTCAGCGGATTCGGCATGGTGCTGACGCTGATGATCCCGGCCCGCGAGTGGTTCGGGCTGAAGGACATCGTGACGATGCGGCACATCGACTGCATGTGCAAGGTCATCATCGCCACCGGCTCGATGGTCGGCTTCGCCTACCTGACCGAGTTCTTCATTGCCTGGTACGGGGGCAACCCGTACGAGCAGTTCTGCTTCATGAACCGGGCGTTCGGCCCGACCTGGTGGGCCTACTGGACGATGGTCACGTGCAACGTGATCTCGCCGCAGCTGTTCTGGTTCAAGTGGGTCCGCGAGCGACCGTTGATCATCTTCATCATCTCGATCTTCGTGAACATCGGGATGTGGTTCGAGCGGTTCGTCATCATCCTGTCGCTGGAGCGGACGTTCCTGCCGGGCAGCTGGCAATCGTTCGTGCCGACCTGGATCGACCTGGGCATGCTGATCGGCAGCTTCGGGCTGTTCTTCACGCTGTTCCTGCTGTTCTGCCGCTTCCTGCCGATCGTGGCGATGAGCGAGGTGAAGCAGGTGATGGCGCACGTCGATGGCCACGCGAAGGGGAGCCACTGACGTGGCGGCTTTCGACTGATGGCCCCCGGCTGTCGGCTCGAATCGAAGTTAACGAGACAAATCAAACTGCTGATAGCCAACGGCCGCTAGCCGACAGCCTTTACTCATGTCCGACACACACGACACCAACGCCACGCCCGAGCCGAAGCGCCTCGGTCTGCTCGCGCAGTTCGAGGGCCCGGACGAGCTGATCGCCGCCGCCGAGCGGGTGACCGACGACGGCTACAAGAAGGTCGAAGCCTTCTCGCCGTTCGCGATCATCGGCATCGACGACGCGCTCAAGGCGAAGGGGACGATCCTGCCGTTCATCTCGCTCGTCATGGGCATGACCGGTTGCTTGGTCGGCCTGGGCATGCAGCTCTACTGCAACGGCCTCGAGGGCCCGTGGTGGCTGTCGGGCTACGCGTTCCAGATCAGCGCCAAGCCGGGCTTCTCTAGCATCCCGGCGTTCATCCCGGTCACCTTCGAGTGCATCATCCTCCTGAGCGCGTTCGGCGCGTTCTTCGGGATGCTGATCCTCAACCAGCTGCCGAAGCTCTCCAACCCGCTGTTCCGCAACGAGGGCTTCGCCCGCGCGACCGACGATGGGTTCTTCCTGTTCATCGAGTCGGACGACGCCAAGTACGCCGACGCCGAGACCGGGGCCTACCTCACCTCGATCGGAGCCACGTCGGTCGAGCCGATCGACGAGATCGCCGAGGGCCACACCTTGCCCGGAGTGATCCACCTGGTGGGCGCCGTGACCGCGACCGCCGCGCTGCTCATCCCGCTGTACATCTGGATGAGCTCATCGACCACCTCCAGCGTGCCGCGGATCTCCCTGTTCAAGGACATGGAATCGCAGGCCAAGTTCAAGGCGCAGACCGCCTCGTCGGTCTTCGGCGATGTCCTCTCCCCCCGCAAGCCGATCACCGGCACGGTCGCCCGCGGCGGCCTGAGGGGTGACACCGAGTTCTACGAGGGTGTCGAATCGGACTCGAACCTGACCGGCTTTTTCGGCAGCGATTCGCTGCGGTTCGCCTCGCGTGAAGCCCGCCGCATCCCGGCTCGCTTCGCCAGCGACGACGCCGACGATCAAGGCGACGACGGCGAAGCCCCCGCGGCCGCCCCGGAGGACGAGGCCGCCAACGAGCGGAACTGGATCAAGGACTTCCCCGAGTCGTTGACGGTGAACGAGGAACTCATGGATCGGGGCCAGCAACGCTACAACATCCACTGCGCCGCCTGCCACGGGCTGGCGGGCAACGGCGACGGCCTCGTTTCGAAGCGGGCGATGAAGGTCAGCGGCGCCACCTGGACGCCGCCGACCAGCCTGCACGTCGAGGCGGTGGTGACCCAGCCGGTCGGTCGGGTCTTCGACACGATCAGCAACGGCCGCCGCAAGATGCCCGGCTACGCCAGTCACATCACCCCCGAGGATCGCTGGGCGATCGTGTTGTACATCCAAGCGTTGCAGCGATCGCAGAACGCGTCGGCCGACGATCTCCCCGCGGAGAAGCGTCGGGCGATGGAAGACCGCAGTTGATTCTTAATTAACCACAGAGCACGCAGTGGGAACCGTTTGTCTCCTCTCTGCGATGAAACTTAAGAGCCGATAAAGAGATGGCCAGTCAGCTTTACGCCGACATCACCGAGATCCGCCAAGCCCCCAACGGCCTCGCCGCGAAGGGGTTCGTCCCCGGCGTCGCGGGCGCCGGCCTGCTGGCGGTTGTGGGCTTGGTCGCGTGGGCGATCGGCTCGTCCGATGACAACGCGGTCCTGTGGCAGCAGTTCTGCCACGCCTACCTGCTGGCGGTGATGTACGTCACCTCGCTCGGCGTGGGCGGGCTGTTCTTCGTGCTCGGGCATCACATCACCGGCGGCCGCTGGGGCACCCCGGTCCGTCGGCTCGCCGAGGTCACCGCGAGCACGCTGAGCGTGTCGGCCGTGCTGTACCTGCCGGTGCTGGCGACCGTCCTCTGGAACGACGGTTCGCTCTACCCGTGGGCCAGCCTGTGGGAAGCGGGCAAGTTCATCAGCGACGACCCCATCTTGAAGTCGAAATCGGGCTACCTCGAGCCGCAGTTCTTCGCGATCCGTTCGGTGATCTACTACGCTCTCTGGGTCTGGATGGCGCGGACGATGCTCGGCATGTCGGTCCGCCAGGACAGCAGCGAGCCGCTCAAGCGGGCCAAGTCGATGCAGTGGTGGGCCGGCCCGATGATCCTGCTCTACGCCCTGTCGATGAACTTCGCCTCGTTCGACTGGATGATGTCGCTCGAGCCGCACTGGTTCAGCACGATGTTCGGCGTGTACTTCTTCGCCGGCTCGTTCGGTGCCTTCCTGGCGCTCACGATGCTGCTGGTGATCAAGCTCCAAGAGCGTGGCGTGCTGACCCAGTCGGTCACCGTTGAGCAACGCCACGACATCGCGAAGCTGATGTTCGCGTTCGTGGTCTTCTGGGGCTACATCGCGTTCAGCCAGTACTTGCTGATCTGGTACGCGGCGATCCCCGAAGAGACCCTTTGGTACGATATCCGCCAGCAGGGCGCCTGGCCTTTCTGGGGGCTGCTGCTGGTGTTCGGCCACCTGCTGATCCCGTTCCTCGGCTTCATGTCCAGCGCGGTCCGCCGCAGCCCGACCATGATGAAGTTCTGGGCCGTCTGGATGCTGGTGATCCACTGGTGCGACCTCGCGTACATCATCCTGCCGCAGGTGCGGGGTGAGGGGAGCCTGACGGTGGCGTTGCTGCTCGCCGTGGCGACGACCCTCGGCGCCCTGGGCGTGTTCGCCTGGGCCTGGATGAGCGGCGCGGCGGGCAAGTGGCTGCTGCCGGTGCAGGACCCGCGGCTGCCGATCTCGCTGAGCTACCACAACCACTGATTTCGTCACAAACGCTGTGCGGAGAACCGGTTGCGTCGCCTCGGCGGCGACGCCCGGCGAACCAGAAGTTGATTCGGCGCCGCCCCGGCGGTTAGCACTAATAACACCGACGAAGCGATGAGCGACTCAACCGCGACGATCCCCGCCGGCCAGCCCGTCCCCGAGCCCGGCGTCGAGCCGGACGGCATCGACACGCCCACGCTCGTGATGTGGTCGTTCGTCTCGGTGGCGATCGTGCTAGGCGTTATGTTCGGCGCCGCCGCGCTGTACTTCCAGACGCAGCGGACGTTCAACGTCGAGCGGGTGATCACCGCGAACGATGTCGAGGCGGACCTCGTCCTCTCGAACCAACTCAACCTGCTGAACGGCTACCGCGAGCCGGTCGCCGAGGGCGACCCGTACGCGATCCCGATCGACGAAGCCAAGAAGCTGGTCCTGGAAGACCTCCAGCAGGCCGACGCCGAGTAAACCAGCGAGTCCTTTCCCCGCCCCCATGCCGATTCTGCCCACCACGCCGAACCTCGCTCGCCACGCCCTGGCCGTGGCGTTGGCGGCGTGCGCGCTGGCGACGCCGGCGACGGCTCAGCTGATCGGCGACCTGCCTGAAGAGATGCAGGGCGTTGGCATCGACGACAAGTCGGGCGATCAGATCCCGCTCGACCTGCGGTTCCGCGACGAAAACGGCCAGGCGATCACGCTGGCCGATGTCTTCACGGGCCAGCGCCCCGTTCTGTTGTCGCTCAACTACAGCGATTGCCCGATGCTCTGCACGCTGCAGCTCAACGGGCTGGTCACTTCGCTCCGCGAGCTGAAGTGGGACGCCGGCCGCGAGTTCGACGTGGTGAGCGTCAGCGTCGATCCGCTAGAGACCACCACCCGCGCCAAGCAGACCGAGCAGAAGTACGTCCAGCAGTACGCCCGCCCCGGGTCGGCGGGGGGGTTCCGCTTCCTGACTGGCAACCAGAAGAACATCCGCAAGCTCGCCCACGCGGTCGGCTTCCGATACAAGTACGTGCCCGACACCAAGGAGTACTCCCACACGGCGGCGGAGATCGTCGTCTCGCCGGAGGGGATGGTGTCGCGGTACCTGTACGGCGTGATGTACGACCCGCAGACCGTGCGGCTCTCGCTGGTCGAGGCGTCCGACGGCAAGGTCGGCTCGCCGCTCGATCGGATCATCATGTTCTGCTTCCACTACGACGAGACGAAGGGCCGCTACGCCCCGGTCGCTCGCCGGGTGATGAGCCTGGGGGCGGGGGTCACCATCTTCGCGATGGCGGTCGGCCTGATCCCCTACTGGCTCCGCCGCAACGCCAACAACGTCGCCGATTCGGCCGCCGCGTCCGAAGCCGTGCCGTCCAACGCAACCAACCCGGCCGCCGAGCCGGAACCCATCGAAGTCGCCTGAAGCCATGCACCCAGCCCCGCTGTTAAACGTTTTCGACACGCCCCTGCCGCTGGCGGCGTTCGGGATCGATTGGTTCCGCGACGCCGCCTCGACGCAGGCGGCGAAGGTCGACACGCTCTACTTCTGGATCCTGGCGATCTGCATCGTCTTCTTTGTGCTGATCGTCGGCCTGATGATCGTGTTCATGGCGCGCTACGCCGCCCGCCCCGGCCACGTGGAGGAGCACACCTCGCACCACAACAACGCGTTGGAGGCGGCCTGGTCGATCTTCCCGGGCTTCTTAACGGTCGGCATTTTCTGGTTCGGCTTCCTCGGGTACCTCGACCTCCGCACCCCGCCCGACAACGCCTACGAGATCCAGGTCGTCGCCAAGAAGTGGAATTGGTCGTTCGTCTACCCGAGCGGGTACATCGATTCGAATCTCCATGTGCCTGCGGACCGGCCCGTGAAGCTGATCATGTCGAGCGACGACGTGCTGCACAGCCTCTTCATCCCGGCGTTCCGGGTGAAGATGGACGTCGTCCCCGGCCGCTACAGCAAGCTCTGGTTCGAGGCGACCACGCCGACCGAGTCCTTCGACGAAGCGATCGAGGCCAAGGACACCCGTGGCGACGTGAACGGATACGACCTCTTCTGCACCGAGTACTGCGGCGAAGGCCACTCGGCGATGATCGCGAAGGTGATCGTGCACGAGTCGGAGGCCGCCTTCGAGAAGTGGCTGGTTGAGGCGGACGTCATTGAACTGGATAGCTCCCCGGTTGAGCTGGGGCAGAAGCTCTGGCTGCAACGCGGCTGCAAGCAGTGCCACTCGATCGATGGCAAGAAGGGGACCGGGCCGTCGTGGCAAGGGACCTTCGGGACCGAGCAGGACATGACCAAGGGCGACCCGATCGAGGTCGATGAGAACTACATCCGCAAGTCGATCCTCGAGCCGATGGCGGACATCCGCGCCGGCTACAAGGGCGTGATGCCCAGCTACAAGGGCCAGATCAAGGAAGCCGAGATCGCGGCGCTGATCTGGTTCATCAAGAGCCTCAAGGAAGGCGAAGAGGTTCCGGCAACCTGGGAAGAGGCGGGCGGTGTGCCCGGCCAAGAGACCGAGGAAGAGGCCGCCGAGGGCGAAGCCCCTGCTGACGAGGCCGAGCCGGCCGCGGAAGCCCCCGCCGAAGACGCCGCCCCCGCCAAAGAGCCCGCCAAAGCGGCCTGAACCCAACACAACTACTAGAGCCTACGGCCCCCAGCCTAAAGCCTGCCCGTCATGATCTCCCAATCCCGCCAGCACACGCTGCTCGAAGCGATCGGCGAAGACCCGAGCCGCAAGGTCCACATCCCGCAGGGCCCGAGCTACCTCACGAACCCGCCCGGCACCACGTTCTGGCAGGCGGTCGGCTCGTGGATGTTCACGCTCGATCACAAGCGGATCGGCGTGATGTACCTGTGCGGCGTGATGTTCGCCTTCCTGCTGGGCGGTATCTACGCCGGTCTGGTGCGAGTTGAGCTGTGGAACGGCACCCCCGGCTTTTTGGGTGAATCGCTCCAGCAGGCGCAGAACAACTACAACCAGGCGTTCACGCTGCACGGCGCCATCATGACCTTCCTGTTCATCATCCCGAGCATCCCCGCGGCGCTCGGGAACATCTTCCTGCCGATGATGCTGGGGGCGAAGGACGTCGCGTTCCCGCGGATGAACCTGGCCAGCTTCTACCTGTGGTGCACGGGCGCGGTCTTCTTTGTCGCCACGCTGCTGACCTCCGGCCTCGACACGGGCTGGACCTTCTACACGCCCTACAGCACAACGACCTCCACGAGCGTCATCCTCGCGACGCTCGGCGTGTTCATCCTCGGGTTCAGCTCGATCTTCACGGGCCTGAACTTCGTGGTGACCGTCAACACGATGCGTCCCAAGGGGATGACCTGGTTCAAGATGCCGCTCTTCCTATGGGGCATCTACTCGACCGCGATCATCCAGGTGCTGGCGACCCCCGTGCTGGCGATCACGCTGGTGCTGCTGGTCTGCGAGCGGACGCTGGGGATCGGCATCTTCGACCCCGCGAAGGGGGGCGACCCGGTCCTCTTCCAGCACTTCTTCTGGTTCTACTCGCACCCGGCGGTCTACATCATGATCCTGCCGGGCATGGCGGTGATCAGCGAGGTGATCCCGGTCTACAGCCGCAAGCACATCTTCGGCTATACGTTCATCGCGTACTCGTCGGTGGCTATCGCGTTGCTCGGCTTCCTGGTCTGGGGGCACCACATGTTCACCAGCACCGAGAGCGCCCTGGCGGCGGTCATCTTCAGCGCGTTGACCTTCACGGTGTCGATCCCGTCGGCGATCAAGGTCTTCAACTGGCTGACGACCATGTACAAGGGCGCGATCCACTTCAACGCGGCGATGTGCTACGCCCTGGCGTTCATGTTCCTGTTCACGATCGGCGGCCTGACGGGCCTGTTCCTCGGCGCCCTGTCGGTCGACATCCACCTGCACGACACCTACTTCGTGGTCGCCCACTTCCACTACGTGATGATGGGGGGGACGCTGATCGCCTTCCTGGCGGGCCTGCACCACTGGTGGCCCAAGATGTTCGGCGTCATGTACAACGAGTTCTGGGCCCGCATCGCCTGCCTGCTGGTCTTCGTCGGCTTCAACCTGACGTTCTTCCCGCAGTTCATCCTCGGCACGCAGGGCATGCCCCGCCGGTACGCGGCGTACAAGGAAGAGTTCCAGTTCCTGCACCAGCTCTCGACGACCGGCTACTTCGTGCTGGGCACGGGCCTGTTCCTGGCGGCGGCGGTGCTGATCATCTCGCTGTTCAAGGGCAAGAAGGCCCCGGACAACCCGTGGGGCGCCGCGACGCTGGAGTGGAAGTGCTGCAGCCCGCCGACGCACCACAACTTTGAGGTTCAGCCCTGGACCGGCAGCCCGTACGTCTACGACGACTTCGTCTACGACCCGGACGCGGAGGGCTACGTCGAGGTGCTGCCCGACTTGCAACGCGACGCGAAGCCCGCCGAGGCGCCCGCCGCCCCGGCGACGACTTAACCGATACCGATTAACCACAGAGATCACAGAGACCACAGAGACGTCCGAAGGAACCTTTCGAAGCTTCCCTCCGTGCTCTCTGTGTGCTCTGTGGTGAATCCAGAACCCGCTAGTTAGCGATGGCCGACGCCGCCACTCTCGACTCCCCAGAAACCGAACCGCAAACGGCGGATCACGGTCACGGGGACCATCATGACCACCATCCCGCCCTCGAACACCACTTCGAGGACCTGGACCAGCAGTTCGACGCCGGCAAGCTCGGCATGTGGCTGTTCCTGGCGCAGGAGGTGCTGTTCTTCTCCGGCCTGTTCGCCGCGTACACGGTGTACCGCTGGGCGAACCCGCAGGTCTTCGTCGACGCGCACCACCACCTGAACACGACCCTCGGCGCGATCAACACGATCGTGCTGCTGGCCAGCAGCCTCGCGATCGCGTGGGGCGTGCGGGCCGCCATGCGGGGCGATCGCTACACGATCCTGACGACCCACGTCTTCACGCTCGGCTGTGCCGCCGTGTTCATGGGCATCAAGACGATCGAGTACACCCACAAGTGGGACGAAGGGATCGGCGCAGGCAACTTCTACAAGTTCCTCGAAGGCCAGCACGTGCACGGCGACTGGATGTTCGCCGACTACGTCCTCGGGTTGACCGTTGGGTCGCTCGCGGTCGGGGCGGTCGTTTCGCTCATCGGTATGGTCCTCGCGAGCAACGGCTCGCGGGTTTGGGGTTGGTGCGTCGGGTCGGTTGGCGTGTCGATCCTGTCGCTCGGCCTGGGGATCGTGATCGCCAAGTGCATCATGCTCACGCCGCTCGAGGCGGAGATGGCCGCCGCCCACGGCGACGGGCACGGAGCCCACGCGGCTCACGCCGAAGATCACGCCGCCGAGCCCGCCCACGCCGACGTGGCGCACGCCTCCGAGGAGGGCCACGCCGAGGCCGAAGGCGAAGCGGCCCACGAGGAGCCGTACACCGGTCCCTCCCCCGCGGAGCGGATGAGCTTCAGCGGGCCGAACTTCTTCGGCATCTACTTCATCATGACCGGCGTGCACGCGGTGCACATCATCGCGGGCATGATCGCCATCCTGTGGGTGATCGCCAAAGCGGCCGACGGCCAGTTCGACGCGGACTACTTCCTGCCGGTCGAGAACGTCGGCCTGTACTGGCACTTGGTCGACCTCGTTTGGATCTACCTGTTCCCGCTGCTTTACTTGATTCACTAACGAGAGAGGCTCTCGGCCGTCGGCCCTCGGCCGGCGGCTACGCACGCCCCTCTCGCCAATAAGCTGACAGCCGATAGCCGACAGCCAATTCCCCATGTCGCACGACGCCCACACGCATCACATCTCGAGCCCCGCGCTGCTGTGGGCCACGTTCTTC
This sequence comes from Planctomycetes bacterium MalM25, assembly GCA_007745835.1. Lineage (NCBI taxonomy): Bacteria > Pseudomonadati > Planctomycetota > Planctomycetes bacterium MalM25. Next base: position 4,544,048 of record CP036424.1, on the reverse strand, counting down.
GCGCTGGTCGCGTTGACGATCCTCACGGTCGCCGTCGCGAGCTTCGTGCACCTCGAGACCTTCCCGGTGCAGATGTTCCTGCCGATGGTCTTCGACACACCGATGGACCTGTCGTGGCTCGACATGCCGATCACGCTCGCCATCGCCACGCTGAAGGCGCTGCTCGTGGCGGTCATCTTCATGCACCTCCAGCACGACAAGCTCTTCAACGCCGTGCTGCTGATCGGCGCCGTGATGTTCATGGTGCTCTTTATCGGGATGGTGGTTCTCGACTCGCAGCAGTACGAGCCCGAGGTGCGGGACTACCAGTACGATAAGAAGGCGGCGATGAACCCGTAGACGGTTCATTGGCTGAAAGGAGTGGGGCGGAGGCACGGACCTCGGTCGCCCTTCGACCAGGCGTCCGCGGGATCCGACGCTCTCCGGCTGTGTGATGCGGGTCACGCACTCGCGCGCGGCGGCCGGTCGATGTTCAGGGTGAGAAGACCCCTGTCCTGTCGCCCGGAGCCCTCCCATGCCCCGCTCGCTACTGACCGCCGCGTCCCTGCTGCTGGTTTGCTCGTTCTGCGAAGCGCAGATCCCTTCTTGGTTGGGTTCCAAGGAAACCGACGGCTCGATCGATTGGATCGAATCCACGAGCGACGCCCTCGCCGAAGCCCGCCGGACCGGGAAACCGATCGTCGCCTACGTCACCAGTGACCACTGCGGCTACTGCCGCAAGATGGAGCGCGAGACCTGGAGCCAGCCCGCCGTCGGCCGCCTGGTCACGGAACGCTTTGTGCCGATGCGCCTCCACGCGGATAAACACCCGGAAGAGGTCGCCGCGCTCCGCGTGCGGGCGTACCCGACGACGGTGCTGATCTCGCCCGAAGGCCGCGCGTTCGCCGGGCGGGCGGGATTCCTGGAGCCGCTGGAGCTGACCGGGTTGCTCCACCCGGCGCTTGATCAACGCGACGTTGCGACCCGTTTGCCCGCAGTGAACTGAAAGGCGAGTTGGGGCAACGGGAGCGCGACGCTCCTGCGGAGCCTATCCGGCGTACCCGCTTCCAGGCTCGGCGGGAGCCTCGCCCGCCCACGACAGACCACGTTGCGGGCTCAGCCTTCCGTCTTGAGCCGCCCGACGCTCGACTCGAAGTACTTGCCGCGTCGGCGGGGGGCTTCGTCGGCCTCGGACTGTTCGTGCTGCTCGCGCAGGTCGTCGAGGCTCGCGTTGCACCAGCGGCAGCCGACGACTTCCAGGTGGAACTCGACGTACTCGGCGAGCCCGCCGGTGAGGATGCCCAGCAGGTGGCTGCCGAGCTGCTCGCGCGTCGGGCAGGTGAGCCGCCGGCGGCGCCACACTTCGCCGAGCGAGTGCAGCCCCGCGTCGCGGCCGGCGACGAGCGTGGCGAGTTGCTCGCGGAGCCCGTCGGAGTCGCGCAGCGCGGTCTCGATCTCGGCGATCCGCTCGGCGGGAGCGGCCTCGTCGAGATAGGCGTGCAGCTCGGCGTCGGTGAAGTGCGACATCTACTAGCTAGGAGGCGTTAGGAAGGGAGATAAGGGGATACTTGGAGATAGGGGGATGGTCGTTTGGTTCTGTACGCGTGTTCGTACAAGAGAAATGATTCTATGTGAACGGCTTTGTTATTAGGTTGGGGGAGACGCGGAGCGGCTCCTCGTTACTTCACTCTTGTTGAACCTGATAACGAGGTTGGGCGAATTCATGGGTTGCATTAGGAAGAACTCTCATTCGTCCGCTTGCGATCCCCTCATCTCCAATCATCCCCTTATCTCCCTTCGTAAAGTTCCCTAGCCGGTCGTAGAGAGCTCGGGGAAGACCTCCTCGTCGAGACCCTGCTTCTTGAGGCGTTTCTTCAGGTTCGCGAGGAAGTCGAACTTGAAGTTGGCGACCTGTTGTTCGGTGAGCCCGACCTTCTCCGCCACCTGTTTGTTGCCGAGGCCTCGGACGAACAGCAGCTCCATGGTCATCACCTTGGGCCAGTCGTCCCGGTCGCGCCAGACGGTCAGCTGCTCGACCAGCGCGTCCTCGAGCGCCCGCGCCTCCAGGTCGCGGCGTTCGCCGCTGCGGGCGATGGTGCTCGCCTTGCGGGCGGAGCCGGGCAGGTCCCAGGCGCCGCCCGAGTCGCCCTCGGTGCTGCTCAGGGTGACCGCGGGCCGGCGTCCCTCGCGGCGGAGGTGGTCGGTCAGCTTGTGGGCCGCGATCGAGAAGAGCCAGCCCTCGAGCGGTCGGCGGGCGTCGTAGTTCGGCAGGCTGTTCAGGAAGCCGATGAAGGTCTCCTGGACCACGTCCTCGCATGCGCTGGAGGCGCGGCCCGCGCCCAAGCGGCTGCGGGTGAAGGCCAGCAGCCGGCCCTCGAACTCATCGATCAACCGCTTCCATGCGTCGGGCTTGCCGCGGCGGATGTCGCCGACCAGCAGCGACTCGGGCGAGGGCGCCGCCGCGTCGTCGGTCTCGGCGCGGGGCTCGTCCATTGGCGGGCAGATCGGGTGGGTTGGGGGTAAGAACTTGGCGCCTCGCTACAAGTATCGGCGGCCGGCGACGGCGATGCAATCGCCTCAGGCTTCCACTTTCTCTTTGCCGGAGCCCTGGCCGCCGCGGAGCAGCAGGTGGCCGAAGCCCAGCAGCCCGACCACAACGCCCCCGCCCAGCACGACCGCCCGCATGCCGCGAGACCGCTGCGCGTCGCGCGTCCAGTGCTCGACGTGGTCGTCGAGCCAGGCGTGGTTCTCGTCGTCGAGCTCGGCCAGCGTATGGAGCAGGTAGAACTCGCCGACCGTGGTCTGGCGGTTCTCGGTGTGCTCCTCCAAGACGAAACGATCGGCGATCTCGCTGAGGCTCTCGGTCCAGTTGGTGGGCGGATCGGGGCCGAGATCGGGTTGCAGGGTGCGCGTTCTTTCCCACACCCAGTCCATCACCTGAACGCGGGCGTCGGCGACGCACTGTTCGATGGTCGTGAACGGGCCGGAGACGAACCGGTGTTGGTTCTCTTTCAGATCGGCTGTCACCCACTCGGGCCGTGGCCCGGCGGGCGGTTCGAGGGCGATCTCCTCGGTGACGGTCTCATCGGACTTAACCTTACTCGCCGCTTGCTCTCCGAGCTTAATCTTTGGCGGCGCCGCCGCGACGGCGAGCAGCTCGGTGTTGCTGATGCGTCGGGGCGTAGCAGCCCTTCCCGCCACCGTCGTACTCAGCACCGGATCCGCCGACGGTTGCTGGCTGACGCGTGCGGTAAAGAGCATCGCCATCAGCAGCAGGCACGCGAACGCGCCGCCGAACAACAGACCCCAGCGACGATGCTTGATCATCGCGAAGAGGCCGGCGAGCAGGGCCACGCCGGTCACGGCGACCAAACCGAGGACGAAGAGTCCGGCGAAGCTCATGACGATTCCTGTTTCATGCATCGTAGACCCCTCCGTTCACGCCGGCCCGGGCGAGCGCCGCGCGGCGGCTCGGCGGGCACCAAGGACTGCTGAGTTGCACCGCCGCGGCGATCACGCCGGCGAGCGTGAGGCCCAGTGGTTGCGGATACCAAGTCACCAGCGACCAGAGCCAGGCGCCCAGCACCACGCCCCCGACCGACCAGAGGCCGAGCCGCTTCCGGCGGACAAAGTCGGCCGACCTCCACCAGCGGAGCAAGCCAAAGAGACCGCCGAAGTAAGCGAGCGAGGCGACGACCGGCACGGCCGTCACGCGGTTGTCGTGGCTCACGCCCCGGTACAGGTCGAGGTCGAAGGCGCCGTCGAGCACGACGTCGCTGTCGTCGGGCGACCAGCCGTCGAAGTGGGGCAGTTCGCCCCCGAGGGCGACCATCAGCGAGAACGCCGCGGCGCCGACCAGCATGCCGACCAGCAGGCTCATGCCGCGGCGGGGGAGGTGGTCCTCGAAGAACGTCTTGCTGAGGGCGCTGGTGAGCAGCACGCCCCACGAGCCGAGGGTCGCCACCGCGGCGAACCAGACGCCCAGGGCGGACGCGTCCGCGGCGGTGGAGTCGCTCAGCAGGGGGCCGGCCACGGCGCCGGCGATCGCCGAGAAGATCGCCGCCACGAGCATCGAGCCTGTCAGCGAGGTCGCCTTCTCACGTGTTGATCGCTCGGCCCGCTCGCGCTCGGCGGCCGCCCGCCAGTTGTAGCGGACCTGGCGTGCCGTCGGCTTGGGCTTGGTCGGTGCGACGGTGGTGGGCGTCGCCGGCGGGTCGGTCACCCCCGTGGCGTTCTGCAGGAACGCCGCCCAGATGACGTAGTACACCAGGTAGAGCACTGCCAGCGTGCCGGCGATGCTCAGCCAAGCGGGCGAGGTGACCAGCGCCCCGGCCACGATGGCGAAGAGCACGAGTCCCTTGCCCAGCGGCGGGGCGTTCCAGGCACGCCAGTTCTCGCGGAGGTTGTCGGTCAGGCCGACGAGGCCCTCCCACAGCGGTTCGCGCGGCGGGCGCGGGTGGTCGGTGTGCGGCGGCCGCGACACGGGAGACCAAGCCGCCGGGGCCGCCGGCATGGCGGCGGCGGCGGGGTCGAGCACCGGGGCCGGGGCGTCGGTTGATTCGGATGGTAGCAGAGCGATCAGCTCGTCGACGCTCGCGAGCCGCAGCTCGGGGTCCTTCGCCAAGGCCCGCGCCACGATCGTGCGGTACGGCTCCTCGATACGGTCCAGCTCGGGCTCGGCGGTGAGGTGCTTCATGAGCACCTCGCCAACGCTCTCGCCCTCAAACGGCACGTGGCCGGTGAGCATCTCGTACAGGATCACGCCGAGGGCGTAGGTGTCGATCTCGCGCCCGTACCGCCCGCCGGCGATCTCGGGGGCCATGTAGTGGACCGTGCCGACCGATTCGGTCTGGCCGCTCCGACGACTCGTTGAGATGAACTTCGACAGGCCGTAATCGCCGATCTTCACGCGCGGAGCGATCGCCCCGGCGCCGCGCTCCAGGTAGATGTTGCCCGGCTTCAGATCGCGATGGACGATGCCGCTCGCGTGCAGGTACCCCACGCCGGCGGCGATGCCGCGGAGCCAGTCGAGCGCCTCCTCAAGGGGCATCCCCTCGGGGTGGCGATCGATCGCGTCCTCGAGCGACTCGCCCGAGACGTACTCCATCACGACCCACTGATCCTCCACCTCGTCGGTGCGGAGGTCGTACAACGCGACCAAGTTCGGGTGCTTCAGGTTGAGGCACTGCCGGACGCCGCGGAGCTCGACGTCGAGGTTGCGACGGATGAGCTTGAGGGCGACTTCCTTGCCGGCGTCGCTGGTGGCGAAGTAGACCTCGCCGAAGCCGCCACGGCCGACGCCCCGCTTGATGGTGTAACCGTTCAGGGGGGTGTCGCCGGTGGCGTACTGGTAGCGGGCGGCGCGGCCCTTTTGGCGGCTGTTCCCCTGCTTGTCGCCGGGAGGCTGATCGCCCGCTTCGGCGTCGTCGTTCTCGGCGGGCGACGCTTTGAAGGCCATGGCGGGGCGTTTGCGGAGGAGGGTGGCGGCGAACATTAGTTTAATCGGTGGGGCTGGAGGCTTGAGGGGGCGTCGGCGCGGCCGTTTGGGGCCTGGCGTTAGCCGGGGAATCTCAGGCCTCTGTCACCTCTTCGACGCAGAGGGCGAAATCTTGGCCGTCGATCCGCTTTCCGGGCGAAACGGGCGCGGGGCCGTCGATGGGTTGGCCATCGACCAGCAAACCGGCTCCGGAACGGCAGACGAGCCCCTCGTCGCCACCGCGGAACAGGATCGCCTCGTCTTGCCAGTGGGGGCAGCGGATGTGGCTGTGCGGTTTGGGCCCCAGGATGCAGCTCTCGGCCATCATGAGGACCGCGTCGGCCGCGGGGGTGGTCCGGTGGCCGCTCTCGACCGTCAGCAGGGCCGAAGCACTCAGGGCGTGGGGCCGGGAGAAGCGGAGCCGCACGTCTCCCAGACCGATCAGGGCGCCGTCGTTCAGGACGGTCGGCCCGTCGATCGACCGGTCGTCGACGGTCGCCTCCGCCAGCGGCGTCAGCACGTAGCTGCCGCCCGTGCGGGAGAGGCGGGCGTGGCGCCGTGACAGGTCGGCCAGGATCGCTAGGCCCGGCCCGATCCCACCCGGCGCGGCGGGCTGGCCGATGAGCAGGTCCTCGGCGAGCGAGACGAGATAGCCCCCGACACCGTCCACCCAAAGCATGCGTTGCTCGTGGCGAGGGTCGTCGGTGGGGGAATGACCGGGCACGGTGCCTTCCTCGGGGGGCCTACCGGGGCGGGTGGACTCTCGCAGGCGGAGCGAGATCGACGCCACGCCGTCGGCCGCCGGGCGTCGCTGGGGAGCATACCACTGGGTCGGCTGGTCTTCGGCTGCGAGGGGCATCTTACCGCTCGATCGCTTGGCGTGAGAGGAATGGGTAAGCAAAGCAAAAAGCGAGGAGGGGGAGGGACGAGTTGTCGTTCCTCACCCCTCCCCGGGAGCCTTGGTCGCTAGTGAGCCGAACTCGCTAGCGTCGGGCGTCTAGCTTAGTGGCCCTGCCCTGAGTTCACCCGAGGCTAGCGCCTACGGCTCAGGGCCGATTGCCCTCCGGTCAGTCGAGCGTGATCGTCGCCGAGACCGCGGCCACCTTGCCCTTCGGCTTCACCTTGGCGAGCGAAGTGTCCGCCTCGAGCGAGAAGTACGCGGCGACCTGTTCACTGACGTCTTCCGACTGGGCCGGATCGAGCTGGATCTCACCCGGGAAGGAGGTGTCGGCGTTCGCGAGCCGCGAGGCGACATCGAGCCGCGAGCGGATGTCGGCGATCAGGCCCTTGGCCCGCGAGAGCTGGCTCTCGTCCAGGGCGACCACGTCGCTCGACGCCTGGGCCACCTCGACCAGCTGGCGCTTCGCTTCGAGGTTCATGATGTCGGTCTCAAGCTTCTTCTGAGCGGCGATCATCGCCGTTAGCTTCTGGCGGGCCGCGTCGAGGTTCGTGGTGCGGGCGTCCCGCATGTTGGTCAGGTGATCGAGCGTCTCGTCGGCCACCTTGTGACGCGTGAATCGGCGGGAGAGGTCCTCGCACACTTCGTTGCGCTCGTACGTGTGCCCCGCGTAGCGGAAGACGTCGCGGCTGGACGAGAGGTCCGACTGCAGGCGGAGGATCTCCCGCTTGCTCTTGGCGGTCTTCTCGGTGGCGGCCTCGATCTGCTCGCCGAGGCGTTCCAGTTCGATCTCTTCCTTGGCGATCACTTCCATCGAGCGGCGGACCTCGGGGGCGAGGTCACGGACCATCTGGCGGGCCCGGTCGATCTGGAACTCGACGGGCACGGCCCGCTCGACGCGGTTGGTCGCCCGGTTCCACGCGGTCTTCACGTAGCTGCCGGCGCCGGTGCCCAGGGTGAGCCCGCCGATCAGGCCAGCGAGCAGGGTCGTTACGATTACTTTCTTGATCATGGCTTTGGTTCCCCGTGGCGTGTGGGGGGTGGCGGAGAGGGCGGCGTGCTGGAGGGCCGCGGCGGAAGGACGAAGGCGAAGCGGGTTTAGCTGGAAAGGGCGAAATCGGCCGTCAAAAAACGGCTCACAATGAGGACTTCGCGGCTCGCGGGGCGATCTTGAGACCCTCGGCGGAAAAAAACCGGCTCTCTCCCGCAACGATCGGGGCTGCCGGTGTCTCCCCGTAGGGTCCAGCGCCGATAGAATGGGGACCCGACCATCCCTCCCCCCAAGCCCATCCTCCGATGCGATCGACCCCCATCCCGACGCGCTGCGTGCTGGCGCTGCTGGCGGCCCCCCTGTGGCTCACCGGTTGCGCCGAGGGCCCCGTGAAGCCCGACCCGGCGAAGGTCGCCGCGTTGCAGGAACGCTTCGTCCTGGAGGTCGAGCCGGCGGACGCCCTCTCGCCGCTCGATTGGCGGGAGCAGCAGACCGCCGAGGAGGGCCCGGTCGAAGTCTCCGCAACACTCGACTCCGCCGAAGAAGAGGCCGAAGCCAGCGACGACGGCCGCGCCGTCTTCATCGGCCGGGTGGGCGGCATGCCCGACCCGTTCGAGAAGGGTCTCGAGCCCAACTTCCCGTGGCGCGACGGCAAGACGGTCTTCTTCCTGGTCGACGCCGCCACCGCCGATGAGTTCACTGACCACCTCGCCGAGCAGGACGAGGACCACGCGGCCAACTGCCCCTTCTGCGCCGCTCACGCCGCCAATAAGCTCTCGGCGGTGGCGACGGTCATCTTCCCGGACGAATCGGACGAAGCCGCCTCGATCGACGCCCGTGACGTGTTCGGCCTCAAGGAAGGCGAGCTGGTCGTTGTGCGTGGCGAACCGACGGTGCTCGGTGACCTGCTCGTTGTGAAAGCCGACGGCCTCTTCCGCCGCGAATAACTTTCGAACCAACTTCCCACGACTCACGACAAGGAGGTCGCGATGCACGCGATCCGCCTCGCTCTGCTCTCAGCCGGCTTGTTGCTGGCGGTCCCCGCTCTCTCGGCCGAAGCGCCCAAGACCAAGGCACTGCCGCCGGGCCGCGTCGAGGTGACGGTCGCCGACCTGCACTGCGCTACGTGCGCCAAGAAGGTCGCGCGGAAACTCTACTCGCTGAAGGGCGTCAAACGGGTCAACTCCTCGTTGAAAGACGATTTGGTGGTGGTCACGATGCACGCCCGGCACCAGGCGCCGGTCGTCAAGATCTGGTCGGCGGTCGCCGCGGCCGAGATCCCGCCGGTCGAGATCCGCTACGCGGACCAACGCCTCGACGCGGAGAAGATGAAGCCGCTGCTGACCGCCGCCAAAGCGGCCGCCGTCCCCAAGTAGCCACCACCGAGACGCTCCCTTGTCCGAAGACGCCCCGCCGCCGACCGAAGCGTGGATCGACTTGTCGACCTACACGCCCGGCGACTACTACCCGGGGCGGGGCCGGCTGACGCAGATCGTCTGGTACTTCTTGAGCGTGGCGCTCTTCGAGTCGGGCTGGTTCCCGCTGGGGGGGGTGAAGCTGGCGATCCTCCGCGCCTTCGGCGCCCAGATCGGCCAGAACGTCACGCTCAAGCCGAACGTCCGGATCAAGTACCCGTGGCGGCTGATCGTCGGGGACCATGTCTGGATCGGCCAAGAGTGCTGGATCGACAACCTGGTCGAGGTGCGGATCGGCAGCCACGTCTGCATCTCGCAGCGGGCCTACCTGTGCACGGGCGGGCACGACCATCGCGCCCGCGGGTTCGACCTGAAGTGTGGTGAGATCGTGATCGAGGATGGCGCTTGGGTCGCCGCCTCGGCCCTGGTGCTGGGCGGGGTGACGGTCGGCGCGAACGCCCTGGTCGCCGCCGGCAGTGCGGCCACCCGTGACGTGCCCCCGGCGAAGATCGCGGGGGGTTGCCCCGCCAAGGTGCTCGCCGATCGCGAGCCGCCAACGGCCTGAGCCGGGTTGCTCGGCCGCCTCACGCGTTGCCCTTTCACCACACCCGGGCTCCGCCCTCAGGGGTGGGTCTTTACGATTTTTCAGGCGCGGGGGGCAACTTTTGCCGTGCCAGCGGCGTCTCAGGTGTCGGATTGCGGCGGGAGAAGCTGATCGGCCCGTGCCGGCGGGCGATTGGCCTGCCGGTTGCAGGATCGGGTGTCGCTGAGCCTCGGATCTCGGGGTTTCTGGCGGCCGGATCATCGACCCGAAGGATCGGGGCCGCCATAATCCCGACTCCTCTAGAGAAGCCCCATGGAAGCCGCCGTGACCCTGTCGTCGCTCTTTTTCTCCGAATACCGAGCCGCCACCTACGTGCTGGCTTTGGCGGTCGGGTGGCTGGTTGCGTACCTGCTCACCCCCGTGGTGCGGCGGTCGGCGATTAAACTTGGCTTCGTCGATAAACCGGGCGGCCGCAAGACGCAGAAGCAGGCGATCTCGCTCGGCGGTGGCGTGGCGGTCTTCGGCGGGGCGATCGTCTCCGTCGCCGTGGCTTTCCTGTTCGCCGACGCGGCCCTGACGGTCTCGTTCTTCGAGGGGGACGGCCGCTTCCTCGTCGGCCTGGCGCTCGCCTCCACCGCGACGCTGGTGCTTGGCCTCTTCGACGACGCGACCAACATGCGGGGCCGCTACAAGCTGCTCGGACAGCTCGTCATCGCGGGCGTGCTGGTCTACCTCGGCCTGCGGGTGGAGACGCTCGGGCTCTTCGGCGGCGACCTCTCGCTCGGCTGGATGGCGATCCCGTTCTCGGTCTTTTGGCTCGTCGGATCGACCAACGCGATCAACCTGCTGGACGGCATCGACGGCCTCGCCTCGAGCATCGGCATGGTGCTCTGCCTGACGCTCGCCGCGATCAACGCTTACTTCGGCCAATTCCCCGAGGCGGTGGTGATGCTCGCCGTCGCCGGGGCGTTGCTGGGCTTCCTCCGTTACAACTTCGCGCCGGCCTCGATCTACCTGGGCGACGCGGGCAGCATGGTCATCGGCCTGGTGATCGGCGCCGTCGCCCTGCACACGCAGCAGAAGGCGCCCCTCGCGGTCGCGTTGATCATCCCGCTGGCCGTGTGGGCCGTGCCGATCCTCGACTCGGGGGCGGCCATCGTCCGCCGCCGCCTGACCGGCCGCAGCATCTTCGACCCCGACCGGGGCCACCTGCACCACTCGCTGCTGACCCGCGGCTGGAGCGTCCGGCAGGCGTCGATCTTCATCACGCTCATCTGCGCCATCACCTGCCTCAGCGCGGCGCTCGGCGTCTTCTGGCGGAACGAGTGGGTTGTGCTCGGCACGGTCGCCTTCGTGGTCGTCTTCCTGATCGGCAGCAAGACGTTCGGCCACGTCGAGTTCGAGCTGCTCCGCAACCGGATGCGTCAGCACGGCCTCTCGATCAAGGTCGCTCGCAAGCCGGCCGGCACGCCGCACCACGGCACGGTCCGCCTGCAGGGCTCGCACGAGTGGGAGGTCCTGTGGGACTCCTTGGTCGAGTCGGCGGACGACTACGGCCTGACGAAGCTGCAGCTCACGATCCACATGCCGGCCGTTCACGAGGCCTTCTACGCCAACTGGCGGGCCCCCAAGGCGGCCGTCAAACCGCACGCCGACAGCGTCTGGCGGGTCGCTCACCCGCTGATGGTTGACGGCGAATCGGTCGGTAAGCTCGAGGTGTCGGGCGTGGCGGACGACCCGGCCCGTTCGACCCCCACTCAGGTGACTCAGGTCCTCGATTTCCTCGAGCCGATCGAAGAGAATATACGACGCGTGAAGGAGGCCCTCACCGCGGGGGAGCGCCCCGCCGCCGTTCCGGCGGCGAAACCGACCCCTGACGGATTGACCCCCAACCCGTCACCCGGGAACGGGGCGCCGGGCGTTGGGGCGGCGGACCTGCTCGCGGCCGGGCAGTGAGCCCCTCGCATCAAACTCAAGACCGACTGATACGGGACGACGACACACGGGACGACGATGGATCGCCCCCCGGAGCTTCCCACGGACACGATCCCTCAACTCCCTCCTACGAGAACCGAAAGAATAACGATGAGCGACAAACTGATCTTGGTGGCTGGCGGCGGCGGTTTCATCGGAGGGCACCTCATCGCCAAGCTGCTCGAACTAGGCCACACCCGCATCCGCTGCGTCGACATCAAGCCGACCAGTGAGTGGTACCAGGTCCACGACGGCGTCGAGAACGTGGTCGCCGACCTGAAGCTCAAAGAGGCTTGCGTCGCCGCCTGCCAGGACGCCGACCGGGTCTACAACCTGGCCGCCGACATGGGCGGCATGGGCTTTATCGAGAACAACAAGGCGCTCTGCATGCTGAGCGTGCTGATCAACACGCACCTCTTGGAAGCGGCCAAGGACGCCGGCGTGGATCGGTTCTTCTACGCCTCGAGCGCGTGCGTTTACAACGCGGACAAGCAGAAGTGCGAGGACGTGGTCCCCCTCAAGGAGGCCGACGCCTACCCCGCGATGCCCGAGGACGGCTACGGCTGGGAGAAGCTGTTCAGCGAGCGGATGTGCCGCCACTTCCGTGAGGACTACGGCCTCACGACCCGCGTCGCCCGCTTCCACAACGTGTACGGCCCGTACGGCACGTGGGACGGCGGCCGTGAGAAGGCGCCCGCCGCGATCTGCCGTAAGGTGATCCACGCCAAGGAGACCGGCGACCACAACATCGAGGTCTGGGGCGACGGCAAGCAGACCCGCAGCTTCATGTACATCGACGACTGCGTCGAGGGCATCCTCAAGATCACCGAGTCGGACATCCTCGAGCCGATCAACCTCGGCTCGGACGAGATCGTCACCATCACGGGCCTCACCGAGATGGTCGCCGAGATCGCCGGCATCGAGATCACCCGCGACCACAACCTCGACGCCCCCAAGGGCGTGAACGGTCGCAACAGCGACAACACGCTGATCCAGGAGCTCCTCGGCTGGGCGCCCGGAATCAAGCTGCGGGACGGCATGGAGAAGACCTACAACTGGATCCACGCCGAGTACCTCGCGAAGCACGGCGCCACGGTCTGATCGGCTGTGTGACGGTTGAACGAACGAGGCCGCGTGGTGGAGCCCGCTTCACCACGCGGCCTTCTTGTTTTGTGATAAGGCGTTTAGTTGGGGAGTAACCCCGACCAAGCTTGGTCGGGGCTAGCGGCAAACTAGCGATTTATCTTGGTTCAGAGCCTTTCGCGAGCTCGTTTACCATGCCTTCTGAACCGATCCCACGCAGCGCGCGCGTCTATATCTCCGGCCACCGTGGCATGGTCGGGTCGGCTCTCGTGCGCCGCTTCGAGGAGGCCGGATTCACCAACCTGCTCACCGCGACCCGGCAAGCGTGTGACCTCCGCGACCAAGCCGCCGTCGACGCCTGGTTCGACGAGCACCGTCCGGAGCACGTCGTCCACGCCGCGGGGACGGTCGGCGGCATCCAGGCGAACCGGACCCGCCCCGCGGAGTTCCTCTACGACAACCTGATGATCCACGCGACCGTGATGCGGGCCGCGTGGCGCACCGGGGTGGAGCGGCTGCTCTACCTCGGCAGCAGCTGCGTCTACCCGCCCGGCTGCCCGCAGCCGATGCGGGAGGAGCACCTCCTCTCGGGTCCGCTCGAGCCGACCAACGAGGCGTACGCCATCGCGAAGATCGCCGGGGTGAAGGCGTGCCAGGCTTACCGCCGCCAGCACGGCTGCCGGTTCATCGCCGCGATGCCGACCAACCTGTACGGGCCGAACGACAACTTCGACCCGGTCGGATCGCATGTCGTCGCCGGCATGCTGCTGAAGTTCCACAACGCGGCGCAGCAAGATGACCCCGCGGTCCAGCTCTGGGGGACCGGCTCGCCCCGCCGCGAGTTCCTCTACGTGGACGACCTGGCCGACGCCTGTCTGTTTCTCTTGGAGAACTACGACGACGAAGCGCCGATCAACGTCGGTTGCGGCGAGGACGTGACGATCAAAGAGCTGGCGGACCTCGTCCGCCAGACCGTCTGCCCCGAGGCGCGCGTTGACTACGACACGTCGATGCCCGACGGACCGGCTCGCAAGCTGCTCGACGTGACGCGTCTTCACGCGCTCGGCTGGCGCCACCGCACCGGGCTGGCCGAGGGCCTGCGAAAGACGTATGAATGGTACCGATCCCACCCAGAACGCCCCGCCTGACACAAGCGACCCCAGCGGCCCGAACGCACGGTGGTCCCCCCCTCTGATTCGATTCGATGCCTGAAAACGAAGAACCGAAGCGCGCGTTCATCACCGGGGTCACCGGTCAGGACGGCTCGTACCTGGCCGAGTTGCTGCTCGCCAAGGGGTACGAGGTCTGGGGGATGATCCGCCGCAGCTCGTCGTTCAACACGGGGCGGATCGATCACCTCTACCAAGACCCGCACGAGCCCCAGCGTCGTTTGAAGCTTGTGTACGGTGACCTGGCGGACACGGGCTCGATCCGCTCGGCGCTCGCCGAGGCTCGCCCCCACGAGGTTTACAACCTCGCCGCGCAGTCGCACGTGAAGGTCTCGTTCGAGACGCCCGAGTACACGAGCGACATCACGGGCGTGGGCGTGGTCCGGTTGCTCGGCGCGATCCATGAGCTCGGTCTCGATTGCCGTTTCTACCAAGCGTCGTCGTCGGAGATGTACGGCGATGCGGACGAGTCGCCGCAGAACGAGTCGACCCCGTTCCGCCCCCGCAGCCCCTACGCCGCCGCGAAGGCGTTCGCTCATTACGTGACGCGCAACCACCGCGAGGCGTACGGCCTGTTCGCGGTGAGCGGGCTGCTGTTCAACCACGAGTCGCCCCGGCGAGGTGAGACCTTTGTCACACGCAAGATCAGCCACGCCGCCGCGCGGATCCGCTCGGGCGTGCAGGACCGGCTCTTCCTGGGCAACCTCGACGCCCGCCGTGACTGGGGATTCGCCGGCGACTACGTCGAGGCGATGTGGCGGATGCTCCAAGCGGACACGCCGGACGACTTCGTGATCGCCACGGGCAAGACCTGCTCGGTGCGCGAGTTCTGCGACCATTGCTTCGCGGAGATCGGCTTGCCCCTCACCTGGCAGGGGAGCGGCTTGGACGAGCGGGGCGTGGACGCGGAGGGGCGGACGCTGATCGAGGTCGATCCGCGGTACTTCCGCCCCACCGAGGTCGACTCGCTCTGCGGCGACGCCTCGAAGGCGGAGCGCGTCCTCGGCTGGAAGCCGACCATTTGCGCGCCCGAGCTGGCCCGGATGATGGTCCGCGCGGACCTGGAAAGCCAGCAAGCCTCGTAGCCCCAAGCCGATTGCGGGGTTTCAGTGGGATGCGGCAGGCAACGCGTCATCGGCGTCGGAGACGCCTCCTACAGACCCGCCTAGCCGGCACGACCGGACCCCGACTCTTCGATCCGTCGCGTCTTGGCGCCCTTGGCGTCCTCGGCGGTTCCCTTATGAAATTAAACTAGCGGCATGTCCAAACGCCCCCGCATCCTGGTTATTTCGCAGGTCTACCTGCCCGACCCGACCTCGGTCGGCCAGCACCTGGCCGACGCCGCCGAAGCGCTCGTCGAGCGTGGCTGCGACGTGCGTGTCATCACGTCGGCGCGGGGGTTCGATGATCCGTCGCAGAAGTACCCGCTGCGAGAGACCCTGAACGGCGTCGAGGTCGTGCGGATGCCGTTCGCTTCGTTCGGCAAGCGGACGATCGCCCACCGGCTGTTGGGCATGGTCGTGTTCCTCACGCAGGCGCTCTTTCGAGGGATGTTCACCCCCCGCCTAAGCGGCATCCTGGTGAGCACCTCGCCCCCGCTGGCGTCGTTCGTGGCGGTGATCATTGGTTTCTTCCGCCGGGCGCCGATCACCTACTGGGTGATGGACCTGAACCCGGATCAGATGATCCAGCTGGGGAAGATCAAGGAGACCGCGTTCTCAGCGCGCGTGTTCAACTGGTTCAACCGGATGATCCTCCGCCGGTCCGCGGAGGTGGTGGCGCTAGACCGCTTCATGGCGGAACGCCTGAACAAGAAGCACGACGTCACCGACAAGATGACCGTCATGCCCCCCTGGCCGCACGGCCAGCACGACGAGCCCCTGCCGCACCGCGAGAACCCGTTCCGCAAGGAGCACAACCTCGACGGCAAATTCGTCGTTATGTACAGCGGCAACCACGCGCTCACCAACCCGATCGAGACCATCCTCGAAGCGGCCGTGCGGATGCAGGACCGCGAGGACCTGCTCTTCATGTTCATCGGCGGGGGGGTGCGGAAGAAGTCGGTCGAGGAGACGATCGCCAAGCACAACCCGACCAACCTGATCAGCCTGCCGTACCAGCCGCTGGAGACGATCCGCTACTCGCTCTCGGCGGCCGATGTGCACCTAGTCACGCTGGGCGACGCGGTCGTCGGCTGCGTCCACCCGTGCAAGGTCTACGGCGCGCTTGCGCTCGGCCGGCCCGTGTTGTACGCCGGGCCGAGACCGAGCCACGTGACCGACCTGCTGAGCGAGGACAACCCCGCCGACCGGATCGGCTGGTCGCTCGAACACGGCGACGTCGACGGCGCGATCGCCGCCATCGACGCGATCCGCTCGCTGCCACGCGAGGAGCTCGACGCCATGGGCCGCCGCGCGGCTGACCTGGTCAACGAGCAGTTCAACACGCAGAAGATGATCGATCGCTTCAGCGACGTCGTGCTGCGTGGCGCGGGGATCGACCCCGCGGCTGATTGAGTTACGGATCGATCACCCAGCGGAGCTCGTCGCGCCCCGCCGTGATCTCGGCGGTCATCCGGCCGGTGGTCAGGGCGCCGTCGTCGAGCAGGGAGTCGATCCGCACCCACACGCTTCGCTCGTTCGTCTCGCGAACGATCTTCACGCGCGCCGCCACGGAATCGACATTCGTGTCCCACTCGTACGCACCGCCGGTGGGGCATGCCACCGCGAACAGGTTGGGCCGCAAGAAGCCGCTTAGCTCGGTCGGCAGGTCGCCGGTGGCGGCGTCGCTGGGCCAGTCCCCGGTCTCGTTCTGGAGCATCTCCGCGGCGAGGGCGATCGTTTTAAGGTGCGACACGGTCGCCCCGATCGCGGCCTCGTCGTAGCCCGTGTACAGCCGCGGGATCGCGACGCCGCTCAGGATGCCGAGGATCAGCGCGATCGTGATCAGCTCGATGAGCGTGAAGCCGGCTTGTCGGGGACGGGGAGCCATCCCCAAGGGTAGCTTGCGCCCGCTCACGCGTCGTCGCCGTGACCCCTACAATCGGACGCATGAGTGAACCGACAGAGGCGACCTGGCGGATCGGCGTCGACGAGGCGGGCTACGGCCCGAACCTCGGCCCGCTGGTCGTGGCGGCCAGCGCCTGGCGAACGCCGCCGGGCGCCGATCTCGACACGGTCCTTGCTAGCGCCGTCGCCCGCGAACCGACCCGGGACGAGCGCCTGCTCATCGCCGACTCGAAGGCGGTCTACCAGCCGGGCGGAGGGCTCGCGAAGCTCGAACAAGCCGTCTACGCGGCGCTCGGCGAGGCGCCCGGCTGGAACGCCTTGGTCGATCGTTTGGGCGCCGACCCCGACAACGCTCGAACAGCGTTGCCATGGCACGAGGGATTCGACCCGCCCGCTCTGATCGATCTCGACGGAGGCGATCTGCGAGCCGCCACCAACTTGCTGAGCGAGGTTTGCGAAGAGGGGGGCGTCGAAGGACCGCGGCTGGCGGCCCGGCTCGTCTACCCCGGCGAGTTCAACCGCCTCGTTGATGAGCACGGCACCAAGGGCGCGGCCCTATCGTTCATCTCGATCGGCCTCGCCAAGCGCTTGTACGAATCGGTCGTTGCCGAAGGCGACGCGTGCGAAGTCGTCTTCGACAAGCACGGCGGCCGCAACCGCTACGCCGGCCTGCTGCAGGAGCACTTCGACGCCGGCTGGGTCGAGGTGCTCAGCGAGTCCCGCCCCGAGAGCCGCTACCGGCAGGGCGAGCGGCTCGCGTTCCGCTTCCGCAGCGGCGGCGAGGAGGAGCTGCCCGTCGCGCTGGCCTCAATGACCGCGAAGCTGCTCCGCGAGATCAGCATGCAGGCCTTCAACGCGTACTGGACCGGGCACGTCCCCGGCCTGAAGCCGACCGCTGGTTATCCGGTCGATGCGAAGCGGTTCAAGAGCGACATCGCGGCGAAGCAGGCCGAGCTCGGGATCCACGACGAGACGCTCTGGCGATCGCGCTAGCACCACGGGAGGCTAAAGATGCTCGTTTACCTCGCACGCCACGCCTGGGCGGGGCACTACGGCGACCCCGGCTGGCCCGACGACTCGCAACGCCCTCTGACCGAGGAGGGCGTCGGGCGCTATCGGCGGATGGTCGAACGCCTCGTCGCCGGCAGCTTCGCGCCGGAGCGGATCGTGACGAGTCCGTACGTTCGTTGCTTGCAGACGGCTGAGATTCTGGCGGAAGCCGTTGGCGTTGAGCCCGAGCCGCTCGAGGCGTTGGAGCCCGGCGCCCGGCTGGCGCCGCTCGTCGAATGGTCCAACGCGTCGGGCGCCGGCGCGGTCGCTTGGGTCGGGCACAACCCGGATTGCGAACGGCTCGTCGCAGAGCTGGTGGGCGATCGTTGTTCGTCGGTACGCTTCGCGAAAGGGGCCGTGGCGTGCCTGCGTTTCGACGGGCCCGTGGCGCGAAGTGAGGGGACGCTCATCTGGCACGCCACGGCGAAGCTGCTGGGCGTGTGACTCAGTCGGCGGGCCACGCCTTGTTGGCGGCGTCCAGCAGCCAGTGGCGCTCGTCCGACATCCGGTCTTGGTGGATGGCCCAGAAGAACATGCCGCGGTAGCCCTGCTCGCGGGTCCAGTTCGCTTTCATGTGCATCGAGTTGCGATCGTCGAACGAGATCAGCTCGGGGCGATCGTCGTCGTCGCCGACGGGCGTCAGCGGGGAGGCGGCCGGCTCCGCGTCGGGGGCCGGCTTCTGGAGCCACGGGGCGCGGCTCTCGTTGTCCCACTTTGCGGGCCACCCTTCGCCCGCCAGCTTGCGGATCTGTGAGAACGCCATCGCCCGGTGCCGGTCGGCCAGGTCGGGGTCGAGCGCCTCGAATGGCTCCCTCACGGGCATCGCCCGGCCGAAGAGCGGCGCGCCGACGACGAGTTTCTCCTTCGGCACGCCCCGCTCCTGCTCCCAGTACCGCATCGCCGCGGCGACGCTCCGGGTCGCCCGCTCCGCGTCCTTCGACGACGCGAACAGCGGCGCGTGGTGCGCCGCGTGCTGCGACCAGGGCCCGCTCAGGTCGTACGCCATGACGTTCAGCCAGTCGACCTGCTCCGCGATCGTGTCGGTCTCGATCCACTGGCCGAAGAAGGGGCTCGGGCTGACGGTCGCCGTGAGCAGGTAGGGTGCCTCGCGTTCGGTCTGTTTGGCGAGCCGGGTGAGCCCCGTTCGAAGGCCGGTGACCAGCCGCTTGTGGGCGTCGCGCGTCGCGGCGTTGCGGGGGAACTCCCAATCGAGATCGACGCCGTCGTAGCGGCCGTCCTCGATGATTTGCATCACACGCTCGACGAACGCCGCGGTCGATTCGCTCGTAGCGGTCACCACCTCAAGCCCCTGCACGGTGACGCCCCCGCCGATCGTCACCAGGATCGGCGTGTCGTTCGCGCGGCCGTCGGCGGTGAGGGCCGGGTTGGGCATGGCGTCGGTCGTGACCAGCTCGCCCTCTTTATCCACACGCAAGAAGGCGTGGCAGACGTGCGTGAGCCGGTCCCACGGGATCTGCTCGACCGGCAGCTTGCCGAACGTGGCGTAGTAGCCGACCAGCACCCGCTCGGCGGCGGGGGAGGGGGCGGCGAGCATCAGGGCCAGCAGCAGCGACGCGTAGCGGATCACGGCGGGTTCTCGCGGGGAAACGGAGCAGCGATCCCCCTATCGTGACCGCACCCGCCCCCAAGAGACAAGCACCGCCCCGAGCCCGATGGGGCCCCACGCCGTCGGCTCGGGGACCGCTTCGGGGGCGAGGCTCGCGTCGAACGCGTCGCGCCACAGTGTGTAGTCCGCGGCGTTGACGACCCCGTCGCCGTTGCCGTCGACCAGCGGCGCCTCGCCCTCGTAACCGTAGGCGAGGCTCCAGTGGAAGCGGTCTTTGGGGTTGAGCACGCCGTTGTAGTCGTAGTCGTACGCGAACGTCTGGCAGACCGGGCAGTCCGCCGGGCGGATCAGCACGAAGTCGTTGAAACCCCGGGTCGTCTCCACCGCGCCGGCGGGGCCGATAACGGTCTTGGATGTCAGCGGCTCGCTGGCGAGCGGGTCGAACGAGTCGTCGAGGTCCCAGCCGTACAAGTACTCGGCGAAGCGAGGGATAGCGAGATCAACGTCGTCGCCGTCGAGCGGGATGACCCACTCGCCCCAGTCGAACTCCAGCCGCATCGGTTCTCCCTCGCCCCACGGCGCGGCGACGCCGTACTCCCCGTCGGTCTCGGCGGCGGGCAACGAGGGGGTCGATCCCGAGGGGGTCGGGTCGGCCGTGTTGAGCCACTTGTTCCGGGCGAAGCTGAATGAGCCGTCGTCGACCTCGGCGCCGACGTTCACCGCACGGCTCCACGTGTCGCCGTCGTAGGCGAGATAGTTGTCCGCGAAGACGCCGTTGCGGGTGTCAACGAACTCGGCGCCCGGCTGCTCGTTGAGGATGCGCATCGCCCAGCGGGCGGGGCCGCGGAAGTCGTTATGGCGGACGACGCCCCCGTCGATGTTGACCCAGTTCATCGCGCTGCCCGCGCCAACCACGCGGTTGCCGACGAAGGTGATGTCGTCTGCCTCGTAGCCCGAGTCGCCGTCGAGGAAGCGGAAGAAGGGCGCGCCCGTCGAGCCGCCCGCCTGCAACGCGCGGCCCGCGCCGGTGGGAACCTCGATGAGGCTGGAGCGGAGTTCGATGTTCTTGCTGCCCCCTTTGGGGCGGATGACGCTCCCGTTGTCGGTCAGCACGGTGCTGCGGAAGTGCGAGTCCTGGATCAGGCCGTGGTGCGATCCGACCGGGTCGATCGCGCTGCCGCCGGGGCCCCAGTTGAAGACGCGGACCCCCTCGATCAAGAAGCCGGTGACGCCCGATAGCTTGATCCCGTCGTTGTTGCCCGAAGCGCTCATGTCGCGCACGGTCACGTTGCGGAGCGTGAGGTTCGTCGAGGGCGAGGCGAACGAACCGCCGTCGTCGATGTTGAGGCCGTTGCCGGTCTGCTGCTCGAAGGTGAGGCCCTCCAGAGTCACGTTCACCGCGTCGGAGAGCTGGATGCCGTTCACCCCACCGCGGAAGACGATCTCCTGAGGGTCCCGCGGATCGCCGGTGAGGCCGCGGATCGAGACGTCGGTCAGCCCCGCACGGAAGTGGCCCCCGTCGTACACGCCCGGCAGCACGTTGATCAGGTCGCCCGGCCCGGCGGCGGCGAGAGCCGCGGCGAACTCCGCGGTGGTGGACGCCTGGCGCACGACCGCTACGCACGGGGTTTGAGACAGCCCCATGGCGATGGAAATCCCAGCCACAAATCGTGTGAAGAGTCGCATCGAGTTGGCCTCCGCTTGGCGTCTGTTGGGGTCGCGCCCTCACCGTCATCACGCGGGAACGACGCGGAGACAAGCTTCGCGGCCAAGAATCCGGGTCCCGAACGCAAACACCGCTAGCGCCGCTAGCCCCGCCGACGTTGGCTCTGGCACGGTCGAGGCAGACAACGTGCCGAGCGCGTCACGCCAAATGGTGTAGTCGGCCGCGTTGACGACCCCGTCACCGTTGCCATCCTCTGCCTGCTCGGCGCCGGTTCCGCCGTAGGCGTTGGACCAGGCGGTGTAGTCGTCGGCGTCGATATCCAGGTCGCCGTCGTAATCGCCAATCGGCCCCGCGACGCCTGTCGTAATCGACAGCTCGTACGGGCCCATAAAGGGGTGCGACCCGTCAAAGATATCGAGATCTCCGAAGCCGCTCACGGCTAGCACTACCTCACCATTGGCGGGCACTACGCCCGAGAGTTTCGAGTAGTTGAACTCACCCCCCTCGTCCGCCGAGGCGATCAAGTCGCCGTTCTCATCGAACCAGCCGAGCACCGTATCGATGAAGCCGCCCTCGACTTCGAGTGTCTCGGCGGTGAAGCTCTCCCCCGGGGTCAGGCCGCTGAATCGGAAGAAATCGACGTCGTTCGGGAAGGCGTTGTTCACCTCGATGTCGTACAGGGCGCCATCCCAGAGCGGGTTAGAATCGAAGAAGTTAAGGACCAGCTCTTCTTCAATGAAACCGTCGAAGTGCACGCTGTCGATGAAGTTGAATTGGTCGTCGTAGAGGTTCACGAACACCTCGAACTGGCCGTACTCGAAGTGCGTTCCCGAGAAAGGAGGGTCTTCCAGGCCCGTGACGTCGAACGCGATCTCACCGCCCGGGTTAACCGGCACGTTATAGAGCGCGGGCGCGTAGCCATCGCCGAAGGGGCTGCCGTCGTCGTCCTCTTCGAAGACGTTCCCAAATTCATCGACCACTCCCAGGTAGAGGTCGGGTCCGTAGATGTCGGTTAGCAGTTCAGCCATGACCGACGTGTCGCCGAACGGGAGGATCTCCGCGTTGGCGAACGTGTTGCCCGCCTCGTCCTGGGCGGACGCGAGGCCGGCGGTAGCGGCGAGCAGGGCGAGGACGGCGGCAGCGCGGGCGTGCATGGGGGCGTCTCTGGGGGGTGAAACACTCACCGGATGGTACCCGAAAAAACCCGTTTGATTCTCGCGGCCGCAGAGGAAATAGGCTCACTCCACGCCGTGGAAGTCGGCGATCAGCTTCCACGCCTCTTCGGGCGTGTCGGCGTAGGAGATCAGGTCGAGGTGCTCGTCGGCGATGACCCCCTCGTCGGCGAGCGACTGGAAGTTGATCACCGAGTCCCAGTACTCCTTGCCGTACAGGATGATCGGGATCGCCTGCATACGGCCGGTCTGGCGGAGGCAGAGGCAGTTGAACAGCTCGTCGAGCGTGCCGTACCCGCCCGGGAAGACGACCAGCGCCGCCGCTCGCAGGATGAAGTGGAACTTCCGCATTGCGAAGTAGTGGAACTGGAAGCAGAGTTCCGGCGTGATGTACGGGTTGGGCTCCTGTTCGTGCGGCAGCTCGATGTTGAGACCGATCGACTTGGCGCCGATCTCGAACGCGCCGCGGTTGCCCGCCTCCATGATGCCAGGGCCGCCTCCGGTCGTCACGACGTACTCGCACTTGCCGTCGATCTGGCAACGACCGCTGACGAGCTTGGCGAACTCGCGGCACTCCTCGTAGAAGCGGACCTTCTTCATGCGCGTCTCGGCGCGGACCACGCCGCGCTTCGCATGCGGGTCGTCCGGGTTGGCTTCGAGTTCCGCCTTCGCCTCGGCGAGGCGTTTCTCGGCTTCCTCTTGCGGGACGATCTGCGTGCCGCCGAAGACGACGACCGTCGACTCGACTCCCTCGCGTTGCAGCAGGATCTCGGTCTTTTGCAGCTCGAGCTGCATGCGGACCGGTCGCATCTCCGCCTCCTTCATCCACTCGGTGTCGGCCTCGGGCAGGATGTACGAGGGCGAGTTGATGATCGCTTGCCGATTGGTTTCGACCTCGGGCGGCAACTTCTGCCGGTGGGCGTCGAGCGTGAAGTCGGGCGCGACGTCCAACGGTTCGGCCGGCTTCTGGGCTTCGGAACCGATGTGCTTGGAAGGCTTGTTCTTGGGCATGGTTGCTAGCTGGCAGCTGATGGCGCGATTGGATGACTCTACAGTTTCACGCAATGGCGCGAAGGCGCAAAGGGCGAGCCGATGGCTGGTGGCTCGGCGATCGGTGGTCAGGGTCGCCTGCTTATCGGTTGCAAGCGACCAGTCACTGAGAGTCGATGGTTTGATAGATGGCCGGCCGGTACTGTGGCGTTGGGATTGGCTTGCCCTGCTCGGCCGCCGCCGCGAGCCAAGCCTCCTTCGCGACCATGAGTTCGCGCACGGCTTCTTCAGCGCTCCCGCCGAACGCGCTGCAGGCGGGTAAGTCGGGGATGTCAGCGATAAAGCCTTGGTCGGCGTCGCTGTAGAAAACATTAATGTGGTAGTCGGTCACGCGTTCTCCTCAAGGGTGAGGTTGTGCCTTTCAACGATCTGGAGGAACTGATTGATCTGATACGGCTTGGCTTCACCCCCAGCGTTCTGAAGGTTGATCAGCTCCGGGACTCCGTCACGGCCGAAGATGTGGTGACTCCCGGAGACGAGACGCGGTTTGAACCCGAATGCCCGCACCAATTTTACCATGTCCCCGAAACGCACATTCCGAGACCCTCCGAGAATCTTGGCGAGGAGTTTCCTGGCTCAGGGCATTCTGGTTGGCGGCTCTGACAGGGCGTACAGGGCATCGGGCTAGAGAGTTGGCTGCGGGGCAGTTCACTCCAGCTCTGCCCACTCTTCCATGTCTGGCACGGTCACTTCCCATACCTTTTCGTCGCGGAGCGTCTCGGCCAGGGCGGCGGCGGAGTCGGGCTCGCCGTGGGTTAGGAAGGTCCGCTTGGGGGGCGTTTTCAGGTGGCCTAGCCACTGCAGCAAGCCGCTGCGGTCGGCGTGGCCGGAGAGGCCGGGGACCTTCTCGATCGCGGCGCGGACCTCGATCTCCTGGCCGTGCATACGGATCGGGTTCTCGCCCTGCTCGAGCCGACGCCCGCGCGTGCCGACCGCCATGTAGCCGCCGAGGATGACGGTCGTCGACGGGTCGGGCAGCCGCTTCTTCAGGTGGTGAACGATCCGGCCGGCGGTCATCATGCCGCTTGAGCTGATGATGATCGCGGGGCCTTTCACGTGGTTGAGCCCCTTCGATTCGTCGACGCTCTTGCAGAGGTGCACCGCGTCGCCGCCCAGGACGGGGCGGTCGCCCACCTGGCAACTGCCCGACACGCCGCACAGCTCCGCTTCGCTGAGGTCGTGGTCCTCGCAGAACTCGCGGTAGATCTTGGTCGCGTCGACGCTCATCGGGCTGTCGAGATAGATCGGCAAGTCGGGGATCTTGTCCGCGCACTTGAGCACCTGCAGCAAGTAGATGAGCTGCTGCGCGCGGCCCACCGCGAACGACGCCATCAGCATCACCCCGCCGCGCTCGATGCCCCGATGGACCACTTCGGCGAGCGCCTCGGCCAGATCGACGTCCGGGTGGTCGCGGTTGCCGTAGGTGCTCTCGCAGACCAGGTAGTCGCACTCGGGCGGGGGTGTCGGGTCGTGGTAGAGGGGGCCGTCGTAGCGGCCGATGTCGCCCGAGAAGACGATCCGTGTCGTCTTCTCCTTCTCACGCACTTCGATCTCGATCAGGTTCGAGCCGAGCAGGTGTCCCGCGTCGTGCCAGCGCGCGTGGATCGGCCCGGCGATGTGTCGCCAATCGTCGCGCTCAACGAGGCGGAAGTTCTTGACCGTCTCGAGCACGTCCTTGCCCGTGTAGAGGGGCAACGCCGGCTTGTGCTTGCTGTAGCCCTTCTTGTTGGCGTACTCGGCGTCGCTCTCTTGGATCTTCGCGGAGTCGAGCAGGATCAGCTCCGCCAGCTGGGCGGTGGCGGGCGTGCAGTGGATCGGGCCGTGGAAGCCCTCCTTCACGACGCGCGGCAGGTAGCCCGTGTGGTCGAGGTGCGCGTGCGTCAGCAGCACCGCGTCGAGCTCCTCCGCCTTGAAGGGCGTGCCGTCCCAGTTGCGCTTGCGGAGCTTCTTGATCCCCTGGAACAGGCCGCAGTCGATCAGCACCGAGGCGCCGTCCGCTTCGAGCAGGTACTTGCTGCCGGTGACCGTGCCGGCGGCGCCGTGGAAGGTGAGACGCATAGGTGAGGGGCTCTTCGGCTGAGTGCATTGGGCTTGAGGAGAGACGCCAGTCTAGCCCAGCGCTACAAATCCCCCCAACCGCGGTCCCCGATTCCCCTGGGCAAGCCACCTCGCAGTCGAGGCATGGATTGAGCCTCACTCGGGGCCGATAACCTCGCGAAGAACGGGACGGGAGGGCGACGCTCCTGCGGAGCCGACCCGGGTACCTGTTTCCGGCTTGGCGGGAGCCTCGCCCTCCCGATGAATCGACATGCACCCGGGGGGGTGAACATCCGCCTTCCTAGCGGAAGTAGTGGCCTGCACCCCACATGCCCACCACCGCGAACAGCACCGCGAACGCCAGTTCCCACAGGAAATAGCGGATCGGGATCGGCGTGCGGCAGTCGTAGCACCGCCCGCCGAGCATCAGGTAACCGAGGATCGGCAGGTTGTGCCGCGCCCGGATACGGCCTCCGCAGACGGGGCACCCGCTGGGGCGGAAGACGACGTCCTCGCCCCGCGCGCCGCGCAGCGCGACGACGTTCAAGAAGCTCCCCACGCAGCCGCCGACCGCGAAGAACCAGAGCGCCGCCGCAAGCCACGGGCCGGACTCCAGCCACCACGGGGTCTCTCCGAGCACGAACGCGTTGTCGAACCAGTCGAACATTCGCAGAGCATAAACCGCAGGGGGGGGGTGGAGAACCGGAGACGCGGCGTCAGTCGGTGGTGTCGCGGTGCGTCGCATGGCAGCGCAGGCACTGCGGGCCGAATCGCTGATCGAGCTCTTCAGGATCCAATCCCGTTGCTGCGTGTTCGATCTCCCGGGCCTGATCGAGGGCTTCTTGAAGATCGGCAAGGAGGCCGGGCCGAGCGCCCGTGGCCTCGACGGCGCGGCGGGACTCCTTCAGCGACTCCACGACGAGCACCATCGCCGTGTGGCGATCCTCGCGTGTGTCCGACTTGAGGGTGGCCTCCCAGGCGCGATCGAGCTGGCACATCGCCAGGCTTAGCGGCGAGGAGGGCGAGGCCGGGGTGAGTTCGGGGAGCACGGCGTCGGCGGGCGGGGCCCGGTACGCCGCCACGTCGCGCCAGAGGCCGGCGTACTTCCGATCGGTTTGAGCGCGTCGCAGCAGGTCGAGGGCGCCCTCTTTGTCGAGCAGGTTCGCCGCGAGGCAGACGATCGCGGCGGCCGCCGGCCCACGGTGCTGGCCGTGGTGGCAGTAGATGTAGAGTGGCCTCTGTGCTTCGCGAGCGACACGCGTGAGGCGATCGCTGGCGGCCTTGTCGATGGCGCCGTAGCCGATCGGGATGTGAACGAGTCGCAAGCCCTCGCTCGAACCCGACGGGGGCGAGGGGGGGATCCCCTCGACGCCGACGACGGTCTTCACGCCGCGCGCGACGAGCGCGTCCCAAGCGGTGGCGTCGGTTGGCGCGCCACCGACGTAGACCCCCTCCGCAGCGCGGAGCGGTTGCGTTGGCGGGGCCGCGTCCGCTGTGGCGATGGTCGTCACCAGCAAGCAGGCCGCCGTCCAGCGGGGCGATACGAGCCGCCTCACTCCGCCGGGGCCTCCGCCTTGGCCGCCTTCTCCGCGAGCAGTTGCTGCAGGAACGCCTCGATCTGCGCTTGCAGTTGCGCCGCCTCGGGCGGCTGGCCGACGGCGACGGCGCGGCGTTGGACCTCGATCGCTTTGTCGAGGTCGCCCATCTGGTGGTAAAGATGGCCGATGGTGTCGAGCAGGTTGCCGTTGGGCGCGTCGTCGACGACCAGTTCCTCGGTCGCTTCGGCCGCCGCTTGCAGCAGGTCCTCGCGTATCGGAACTCCGGAGGCCGCCATGCCGTAGATGCCCCAAGTGAGCCGGTTGATCGCCTCGACATCGCCGTTGGCGCTCTCGACCAGCTTATTGAACTCACCGATCGCACGCTCGGGGTCGGTCTGGATGATGTGCTGCGATTCGATCTGGTCGGCGAACATGAGCAGGCGTTGCGCCATCTGCTTCATGCGTGGGCTGCTGGCCGATTCGGCCAGCGTCTCCGCCTTCTCGCGCAGCTTCTTGAAATCGCCCGCCCGGGCGGCGGCGATCGCCTCGGATTGGAGCTTCTCCATCTCCTGCTGCAGGCGGAACTGTTCGCCGAATTCCTCGCGGTCCCACGATTCGTCGAGCACGGCGTTGAGCACCGGCTCCATCTCCATCGGGTGGCCGATCCACTCGACGACGCCCGACTTGCCCACGAGGAAGGCGCACGGGATGCCGTTCTGCATGGCTGCTTGCATGTACGACTTGTTGACCGAGCCGTCCGGGTCGGTCCCAACCCGGTAGGCGCCCATCAGCTCGCCGTAGGTCGGGGTCTCCTCACCCTCTTCGGTTGGGTAACCACGGACCTCACGCTCGAAGAAGGGCTCGATCGTGTCGACCGATTCGTCGCTCAGGCTGATGACCGTCACGCCCTGGTCACGGTACCGCTCTTGCAGCTCGTGGATGTGCGGGATCGAGCCGACGCAGGGCCCGCACCAGGTCGCCCAGAACTCGACCACGTAGACCTTGCCCGATTCGAACGCGGTGATCGGCGCGGGGGCCTCGGGTTCTTCGCCCTCCGGAGCTTCGCCCAAGGCGAACCAGTGATCGACGTCGAGCTGCGGGGCGGACGAGCCGATCGTCAGCATCTCGGAATCGGCCGACGCCAAGCCGGTCAGGCAGGCGACGAGGGCGGCGACGAGCAGGGGGCGAGGGATAAGCACGCGGGAAATCTCCGGCGAGGTGGGATTTAGGGGAGCCCCCAACTATACCCGCCAGACGGACGCCGTGCCGGCGTCGCCTAGAACAACCCGTGAAGCGGCTCACCGGGGGCGGCCATTGCTTCGATCCTGGCCGACACCTCGGGCGGCTCTTCCAGCACCGGGGCGTGGTGCGGCTTGATGCGGGCGTCGATGACCAGGGGGCCACGGCAGCCCCAGTGCTTGCGGTCGCAGAACGCCTCGACGCCCCACAGGTCGGCCGCCGGGTTCGCCCGGGTGAAAGCGACCCACAAGAAGTTGCCGATCCCCTCATGGCCGCTCGTGGCGGCGAGGAACTCGGCGTCGTCGGCGACGACGATCAATCGGAAACGCCGCAGTGGATGGTCGCGGTCGAGCGCGGCGCAGAACCGCTGCATCTCGGCGGAGCCGACGGCGGCTGCTTCAGCGAGCCCAGCGGTCTCCGCCTGGGCCCCTGAGAGCTGCCCGCGCCCAACGGCGTCGTAGTCGAACGACGGCGCGGGCAGCTTCGGACCACGCACGGCGACCACGCCCGGCATGACGACGCGCGGGTCGGCGAAGCCCTCCGGCAGCCGGTCGGAGCCCGACGTCAACTCGGTCGTCAGCTCGAACTTCGGCGGCCCCGCGGCGGCGAGCACCACCTTCGACCCGGCGTTGATCGAGTCGCCCGAGTAGTCGAGCGTGTCGATCGTCGTCCGCGTGTGGAAGTGCAGGTCGCGCGTCCAATCGGCCCGACGGAGCACCTGCTCGAAGAAGGGACGCACCGCGTGCAGGTCGTCGAGCGCGTCGCTCCGCTCGGGCCAGCAGCCCGCGTCGGCGATCAACAGGAACTTCGCGAGCGAGAGCTGCCCCTGCCCAAGGATCGCGGACGCTTGCGTGAGGATCTCTTGCGGGCGCTCGGCGTCGTAGAACGGCATGTAACGCTCACTGCCCACCGCCAACAGCAGCGGGTGAACGCCCGCGGCGTCGACAGCATTCACGCCGAGCACGCCCGGCAGGACGGTCGGGATGACCGGACCGGTCAGGTCGTGGATCAGCTCGCCGAACGCGGTGTCTTCCTGCGGCGGGCGGCCGACGACCGTGAACGCCCAGACGGCGTCGTCGCGGTGATAAACGTGATCGACCCGCATCGTCGGGAAGGGGTGCCGCAGCGAGTAGTACCCCAAGTGGTCGCCAAACGGTCCCTCGGGTTTCATCATCGGCAAGCCCGACTCGCCCTCTTCACCGGGGAGGACCGTGCCGCAGATCGCGAAGTCGGCGTCCGCGTAGACGGGCAGGCCGTCGGGGCGTCGGGCCATGCGGATCCGCCGGCCCGCGAGCGCGCCGGCGAAGGTCAGCTCGCTCATCCCCTCGGGCAGCGGCATCACGGCGGCGAGCGTCATCGCCGGGTGTCCGCCGACGAAGGTGTTCACGCGGAACGGCTTCCCGAGCCGCCGCGCTTCGGCTTGATGCACGCCGATCGAGCGGTGCAACTGGTAATGCAGGCCGATCTCGCGATCCTTTTCGTACTCGTTCCCGGCGAGCTGGATGCGGTACATGCCGAGGTTCGACTTCATCAGGCCCGGCGCGGCGGGGTCTTCCGTGTAGACCTGCGGCAGGGTGACGAACGGCCCCCCGTCGCGCGGCCAGCTGACGAGGTTCGGCAGCTCGGAGAGGGTCGTCTCGTTGCCGAGCACCGGCCCGCGACGGACGGAGCGGGGCAGCATCCTCAGCGCCGTGAACGGAGCGCCGGCGTACTTGAGGGGCGACTTGAAGGCACGGTTCGGATCGACCTTCAGATCGATGAGCCGCTGCACCGAGTCATAAGTCTTGCGGAACAGCAGCTTCGAGCGCTCGAGCGTGCCGAACAGGTTGCTCGCCATCGTGAAGCGGCAACCGGCCACGTTCGTGAACCAGAGCGCCGGCCCGCCCGCCTGATAGACCCGACGGTGGATGGCGGCCGCCTCGAGGTAGGCGTCGATCGGCGCGTCGATCCGGCGCAGCTGGCCGTGTCGTTCGAGGTCGAGCAGCGAGTCGCGGAGCATGTTGAGGCGGTTGGGTGGCTAGCCCCCGACGTCAGTCGGGGGATCGGTTTCGGGTAGAGAACGGTTTGGTCCGGGACGCGGTCCCCCGACTGACGTCGGGGGCTGACCACCCAACGTGGCGCCGACACGAAGTCAGCGCCTCTTCCGCTGCAGCCGCATGCCGTTCTCGCCGTGGTGGGTCATCAGCAGGGCGCCGACGGCGGCGTACTCGGCGAACAGGTCGAAGAGGGTCTGTTCCTCGCCCGGCCAGGGGTAGGCGAACACGAAGTCGAAGTCGTCCGGGTCGAGGCCGAGCAGCTCGTAGGCGTCGTCGCCGCCCGGCTCGAGCCAGGTGACGTCGCGCGCCAGGTTGTACGCGTTGTCCTCCAGGACGTGCTCGCCCCCCTCGGGGACGAAGCTGCCGCGGACGAACTCCGCCTCGATCGCGTGGTCCTCGGCCAGGGCTTCGGCGATTTCGACCAAGTCGTTTTCGATCTCGATGCCGATCGCGTCCAGGCCGAGAAGGCTCGCCAAGCAGGTGACCACGCCGACGCCGCTGCCCCACTCCGCGAACCGCCCGCCGGGGGCCAGGTTTAACGCGACTACCTGGGAGAGGGCGTGGTGCGCTTCGACGAAGTCGCACGGCACGAACGCCGGCACGGGGTTGTCGCGGTGGTCGTGGCTGAAGCGCTCGATGCGGTCGTCGGCGTCGTCCAGCAGGTCGCGCACGCGCTGGGAGAGCGTGGCGTTGGGGATCGTCAGTTCGATCTCAATCAGGCGGGACATGGTGCTAAACCCGGATCGACCAGTTTTTTCGCCACATGAGCCAGAGGACGAGCCACCAGCAGCCAACGAACGCCGCCGCGTAGGCGACCGACGCGAGACGCGGGTCGCTCAGGCCGACGGCGGCGAGCGGCTCGACGAACAGATTCTCGTACAGCCAGCCCTTCACGGACAGATCCCCGATCTTGAAGATCCCCATCGCCCGTGCCACGAAGCCCGAGGCGACGAACACAAAGATCGCGTTCACGCCGACCATCTGGAAGGCGGTCGCCACGCGCCGGACAGCGGGCGACTCCTTCCCCGCCAGGTCGAAGAGGAAGAGGCAGCACGCGAGGCAGACCATGCCGAGCCCGCCGGCCAGCAGCACGAAGCTCGGCGTCCACAGCGCCTTGTTGATCGGCACGCCCCACCCGGGGTGCGGGCCGGCGTCCCAAGCCTGCCCGAGCAACGCCACGCCCAGTCCCGCGAGGAGCAGCTTGCCCGCGCCGGCGATGGTGAGCGGGTTCACGCGCAGCCAACGCCCCACGCCGTAGCCGATCAGCACGGTGACGACCGAGGGCAGCGTGCTGAGCAGTCCCTCAGGGTCGGTCACGGCGCCGGACCACATGTGTTGCTTGCCAATGACCGCGCGATCGAGCCCGAGCACGGCGTTGCTCTCGGGCTCCATACGAAGGGCGGGTTCGACGTTGGTTGGCGCCAGCTTGAGGATCAGTGTGTACAGCACGATCAACACGAGCGCGGCGACCCACCGCCCGAGGCGATCGGTCCGCAGCACCACCAGCGAGGCGATCAGGTACGCCAGCCCGATGCGTTGCAGCACGCCCGTCCAGCGGAGCGTGTCGAGGTTCCAGCTTTCGCGCAACCCGAGCGGGACCTGGATCAGTCGGCCCGAGGCATTCAGAGCCAGGCCGAGCAGGATCAACAAGCCGACACGGCGTAGAATCCGCAGCCAGACGGCGCGGGTCGCGTGGCCCTCGCCGTCGGTGTATTTAGCGAAGCTGTAAGCCATCGCCACGCCGACCATAAACAGGAAGAACGGGAAGATCAGGTCGGTCGGCGTCCAGCCGTGCCACTTGGCGTGCCCCAGTGGCCCGTACAGGGCGCCCCACGATCCTGGGTTGTTGACCAGGATCATCGCCAGGATGGTGAGCCCGCGCATCACGTCGAGTGACAGCAGCCGATCGGGCTTGGGGGGGGTCGTCGGGGGGGAGGGGTTCGCCATAGGGGGGCAGGATAGCGGATTCCCCGGTTTTTGGGCCCCCAATGCCGCGTCGGCGTGGGCCCTCTGCGCAGACAGAAGGGGGCGCCAATGCCTGCCCGGCTGCGGAGCGATTTGGTAACCTGATGGGCTCGGAAGACCGCTGCTAACACACCACGCACAGGCCGGGCGCTCAGGTAGCCCCACAGAGACTCATGGCAGACACGCTCAACGTCGCGATGATCGGCGCCCGCTTCATGGGCAAGGCGCACTCGAACGCCTACCAGCAGGTCGGAAAGTTCTTCGACCCCGCGATCAAGCCGGTTATGAAGTCGGTCTGCGCCCGCGACGCCGCCGGCACGCAGGCCTTCGCCGAGCGGTTCGGCTGGGAACGGGCGGACACCGACTGGAAGCAGGTGGTCTCCGCGGCGGACATCGACCTGGTCGATGTCTGCACGCCGGGCGACACGCACGCGCCGATCGCCATCGCCGCCGCCCAGGCGGGCAAGCACGTCTTCTGCGAGAAGCCGCTGGCCAACACGCTGGCCGACGCCCGCGAGATGCTGGCCGCCGCCCGCGGGGGGGGGGTACGCCACATGGTGAACTTCAACTACCGCCGGGCGCCGGCCGTGTCGCTCGCGCGACAGATGGTCGAGGCGGGCGAGATCGGCGAGGTCCGTCAGTGGCGTGCGACCTACCTGCAGGATTGGCTGGTCGATCCCGAGTCGCCCTACAGTTGGCGGATGGATAAGAAGATCGCGGGCAGCGGCGCGCACGGCGACCTGAACGCCCACCTCATCGACCTGGCCCGTTTCATCACGGGTGACGAGATCACCGAGGTCGTCGGCGACATGAAGACCTTCATCACCGAGCGCCCCTACCCGGACGGATCGGGCACGGGCGTCGGCGCCTCGGGCTCGGGGGGGAAGAGCGGCAAGGGGCAAGTCACCGTCGATGACGCCGCCCTCTTCCTCGCCCGCTTCGGCAACGGGGCGATCGGCACGTTCGAGGCGACGCGCATGGCGCCCGGCCGCAAGAACTACAACCGCTTCGAGGTGAGCGGCAGCAAGGGGACCCTCGCGTGGAACTTCGAGGACATGAACGTCCTGGAGTACTACTCGATGGACGAGCCCACGAGCCGCCAGGGTTTCCGCAAGATCATGGCGACCGAGTCGGACCACCCGTACGTCGCCGCCTGGTGGCCGCCCGGCCACGTCCTGGGCTACGAGCACGGCTTCGTGCACGGCGTCTACGACCTGCTTCAGGCGATCGCTTCGGGTGGCGCGGTCGCGCCCGACTTCGTCGACGGCGCCCGCTGCGTGGCCGTGCTCGAGGCGGTCGAGGCCTCGGCGACGGGCGGCGCTTGGCAGAAGGTCGAGTCGGTCGAGTAGCCCGGTGCGAATCCCACCATCGTGGGCGTGAGGGAACCACGTCGTCATCGATCGGCCAGCTTCCTAGTGTTGCGTAGGCCGCCGTCATGAAGACGGGTTGTTGAGCCGTCGCGTCCCGCAGGGCGCACCGGCGTTATCCGTCCCCGTGTCGTGAATGGCTGACATCGATCGCGTCTCGAAGAAAGACCGCCTGGCCGGTTTGTCCACCGACCAACGCACCCGCGTGCAGCAACGGCTGATCGCCCGCGCCGCTGCGAAGCTGCGTGCCGCCGCCGCCGAGGCGGAGCCCGCCGTCCGCCGGGCCGCCGAGTCGAACGCCTCGGTCGAGCCGGGCGAGCCGATCGCGATTGTTGGCATGAGTTGCCGCTTCGCCGGCGCGCCCGACCTGCAAGCGTACTGGCGGATGATCCGCGACGGCGTGGAAGGGGCGGCGGAGATCCCGGAAGACCGCTGGCCGATCGACGAGTACTACGATCCAGCGGGCGGCCCCGGCAAGATGGCGACACGCCGGCTCGCCTTCCTCGACCAGATCGACCAATTCGAGCCGGGTTTTTTCAACATCACGCCCCGCGAAGCGGCCCGCATGGACCCGCAGCAGCGCCTGCTGCTGGAGGTCGCCTGGGAGACCTGCGAGAACGCCGGCTGGCCCGCCGATCGCTTGGCCGGTTCGTCGACCGGGGTGTACGTCGGTGTGGGCGGCACCGACTACATGAAGGCGCCGATCCACTCGCCCAACTACTTCGAGCTCATCGACGCGCACGTCGGCACCGGCAACGCGCTGTCGATCGCCTCGAACCGCGTCTCGTTCGCGCTGGACCTCCGCGGGCCGAGCATGTCGGTCGACACCGCGTGCAGCAGCGGCTCGCTCGCGATCCACCTGGCCGCCGAGAGCCTCCGGCGGGGCGATTCGGACGCGGCGCTCGCCGGCGGCGTGAACGCGATCATCACGCCCGAGGTCACGATCGCCTTCAGCAACGCCCAGATGCTCTCGCCCGAGGGGCGCTGCCGCTCTTACGATGCGGGCGCGAGCGGGTACGTCCGCGGCGAGGGGTGCGCGTTCGTTCTGCTCAAACGCCTCAAGGATGCTCAGCGCGACGGCGACGACGTCCTCGCAGTCCTCGCGGGAACGGCGGCCAACCAGGACGGGCGGACGCCCGGCATCAGCGCGCCGTCGGTCGTGCAGCAGCAGGACTGCCTGCTCTCGGCGCTCGCCGACGCGGGCCTCAAGCCGGCCGACGTCGATTACATCGAGGGCCACGGCACGGGCACGCCGCTGGGCGACCCGGTCGAGCTGCAAGCGCTGGCGCACGTCTTCCGGCGCGAGTCCGACACCGACCCGCCCCTCTGGCTCACCAGCGTGAAGGCGAACATCGGTCACACGGAGACCGTGAGCGGCGTCGCCGGCCTGATCAAGGCCGTGCTGCTGATGCAGAACGAGACCGTCCCGCCGCAGTTGCACTTCGAGCAGCTCAACCCGCACGCGCAGATCGACAGATCGCGGGTCACCCCGGTGACCGAGGCCCAGCCCTGGCCGAGCCGCCTCGCCGAAGGGGGGCGGCCGCGCGTCGCGGGGGTGAGTTCGTTCGGCTTTGGCGGGACGAACACGCACTTGGTGGTCACCGAGCCGCCGTCGAAACGGCCGCCGGAACAATCCACGCCGCCGAAGCAGCTTGTGAAGCTCGCCGCGAAGACGCCCGACCGCTTGCGGCAGCAAGCCGAGCAGCTCGCCGCCTGGCTGCGGAGCGACGCGGGCCGCGACGCCGAGCTGGCGGACGTCGCCTGCACCATGAACACGGGCCGCGCCGATTTCGGTCACCGGGTGGCGTTGTTGGTTGAGAATCGACAAGAGCTCCTGGCACGCCTCGACGAGGTCGCCGCGGGCGACGCGGCGGAAGAGGGGCTGCCCACACGCTCCCTGCCACGCACCGCCTGGCTGTTCACCGGCCAGGGCGCGCAGCGTTGGGGCATGGGTCGCGAGCTCTACGACGCCGAGCCGAACTTCCGTGACGTATTCGATCGCTGCTCTGCCGTGCTCGAAGAGGCGGCCTCCGTCTCGTTGATCGACGTGCTGCACGGCGGTGACGAGTCGCTCGTCAACGAGACCCGCTACACCCAGCCCGCGCTGTTCGCGATCGAGTGCGGCCTCGCTGCGCTCTGGCGTTCGTGGGGCGTGGAGCCCGATGTGCTGGTCGGCCACAGCATCGGCGAGTACGCCGCCGCGGTGACCGCCGGCGTGCTCAAGCTGGAAGACGGCGCCCGGCTCGTGACCGAACGGGCCCGCCTGATGCACAGTGCGCCGGGGGAGGGGGGCATGGCGGTCGTCTTCGCCGACGAAGCGACGGTCGCGCCCGTGCTCGCCGGCCGCGAAGCCCGCCTCGCGATCGCCGCGGTGAACGGGCCGCAGAGCACGGTCCTCTCGGGCGACGTGGTCGAGCTCGAGGCGGCGCTCGCCGACCTGACGGAGCAAGAGATCGCGTCGAAACGGCTCACGGTTTCGCACGCTTTCCACTCGCCGTTGATGGACCCGGTGCTCGACGAGTTCGAGCGTTTCGCCGGCCAGTTCGAGCACCACCGTCCGCGGGTCTCGATCGCGTCGAACGTCACGGGCCAACTGATCGGTGGGGACAGCGCCCCGGACGATTGGCCACGCTACTGGCGCGACCACCTGCGGGGCGCAGTCCGATTCGCCGAGGGCGTGAGCGTGGCGGCCGATCTGGGGGCGACACACTGGATCGAGATCGGCCCCGCGCCGAT
The DNA here is from genome assembly GCA_007745835.1 of Planctomycetes bacterium MalM25. Taxonomy (NCBI): domain Bacteria; kingdom Pseudomonadati; phylum Planctomycetota; species Planctomycetes bacterium MalM25. Next base: position 4,508,088 of record CP036424.1, on the reverse strand, counting down.
CCTCGCCGGCATGGCCGCCCGGTGCGACGCGCCGTTCAAGGAGACGCCCCGCTGGATCGCCTCGCTGCGACCGGACTCCGAAGAGTGGGCGACGCTCTTCGGAGCGTTGGCCAGCCATTGGTCGGGCGGGGGAGCCGTTGATTGGCGCGCTCTGCACCGCGACCGCCCCGGCCGCCGGCTACCACTGCCGAACTACCCGATGCACCGCGAGCGGTTCTGGTACGAGGACTTGCAGCCGCGCGGGGCGACCGTCGCCCGCGCCGCCGCGAACGCCTCGCCCGTGCTGGGGGGCCGCGTTCCGGTCGCCGGCGAGGGCGTGTTGTTCGAGGCGCCGCTCGACGAGCGGACACCCGCCTGGCTGGTCGATCACCAGGTGCGCGGGACGATCGTCGCGCCGGCGGCGATGTTCGTCGAGCAGGCGCTCGCCGCCGCCGCGGAACTTGCCGAGTCCGACGGGGCGCCGCTCCGTGTTGATGGCGTCGTCATCCGCCAGGCGCTCGCGCCCCCCGAGGGAGAACGCCTCCGGCTGCAGACGCTCGTTGAGCGTCCCGCGATGGGCCGCCGGCGGGTCACGATCCACTCGGCCCCCGCCGACCAAACGGACGCCGCGTGGGTCGAGCATGTCGAGGCGACGCTCGTCGACTCCGCTGCGGGGGGGCTCGAATGCCCGTCGCGGGACGGTTTCGACGCCCGGGTGGTTGAACAGCAGACGCGCGACCGCTTCTACCGAACGATCGCCGAACGAGGCCTCGAGTACGGCCAGGCGTTCCGCGTGCTCGACGACGTCCGCCGCACACCCTACGACGCCACCGCCGACCTCGTCCCCAGCCGGGCGGTCGCCGCGGACCTCGAACGCTACCGCCTGCACCCCGCGATCGGCGACGCGTTGCTCCAATCGATCGCCGCGGTGGCGCCACGCGAGCCGGACGGTTCGGCGTCGCCCCACACGTACCTGCCGGTGCGGATCGAATCGGTCCGCGTGCAGCGGCCGATCAACCCGGGCGAGCCCCTCACCGCCTACACGGTGCGGACCAGCCCAACGCCCGAGTCGGACGAGTCGAGCCCTGAAACGATCGAAGCGGACGCTTGGTTGCTCGACGCGACCGGCGCCGTCGTCGCCGCGTTGTGCGGCGTGCAGGTGCAGCGCATGGCGAGCGCCTCGGACGCCGAGCAAGAATCGACGCCGGGCGACTGGCTCTACGAGCTGCGGTGGCGCTCTGTCGATTTATGCACCGGGGCCGAATCGCCCGCCGAGGTCGATTGGCCCGCCGGCCCGACGCTGCTGCTCGCCGACGACGCCCCCTTCGCCGAGGCGATCGCCGAATCGATCGAGTCGCGGGGCGGCAGCTGCCTCGTCGCCACGCCGGGCAAGGCGTTCTCGATGCGTATCGAAGAGAAGGGCTCAACGGCGCGGACGCGATTCACTTATGACCCGAGCGACGCAACCCACGACGAGCGTTTGGTTGAGATGCTCGCGGCGAACCCGAGCGGCAAGCCGGCCGCTGTCGTCCACGCGCACCATGGCGAGGACTGGGAGCAGACCGCCGCCGCGCTGCGGCTGACGCAGGCGCTCGCCCGGCGGAGCGTCGCTCCCGAGCGGGGCGTTTGGTTCGTCACGCACAACGCGCAGGCGGTCGGCGTGGTGGGCGAAGCGCCCGCCTCGCCCGCGCAGGCGGCCCGGGTCGGCTTCGGCCGGGTCGCGGCGATGGAGCAGCCCGAGCGGGGCGTGCGGCTGCTCGACCTCGATCGCTTCGACGCGACGAGCGCGAGTCTGCTGGTCGACGAGATCGCCGCCGCTGCGGGCGAGGGCCAGATCGCGCACCGCGACGGCGAGCGCTACGTCGCGAGGCTCGCCCACGCCGAGTCGCTCGCCGACGCCGTGGCGAGCGATGCCGGCGGCGCTGCGCCGCCCGACGCCCCGAGCTGGCGGCTCGGCCTCCGCCGGGCCGGTTCGTTCGACGGCCTCGCTTACGAGCCCTTCGATCCGGTCGAGCCCGGGCCCGGTCAGGTGCAGATGAAGGTCCACGCGACCGGCCTCAACTTTAGCGACGTGCTCAAGGCGCTCGGCCTCTACCCGGGCATGAAGGAGTCGGACACGCCGCTGGGGATCGAGTCGTCGGGCGTGATCACCGCCGTGGGCGAGGGTGTCGAGCACCTCCGCGTCGGCGACGAGGCGATCGGCGTGCTGCCTTACGCGTTCGCCTCGCACGCGACGACCGCCGCCTACGCGGTCGTGCCGAAGCCGGCCGGCCTATCGCACGAGGAGGGGGCGACCCTGCCGATCGTCTTCCTCACGGCGCACCACGCGCTGGTGAACCTCGCGCGGCTCGAAGCGGGCGAACGGGTGCTGATCCACGCCGCCGCGGGGGGCGTCGGCCTGGCCGCGCTCCAGATCGCCCAGGCCGCCGGCGCCGAGGTCTTCGCCACCGCCGGAAGCGACAAAAAGCGTGACCGGCTCCGCTCGCTCGGCGTGAAGCACGTCATGGACTCCCGGTCGCTCGACTTTGTCGATCAGGTCCGCGAGGCGACCGGCGGCGAGGGCGTGGACGTTGTGCTCAACTCGCTCCCCGGCGAGGCGATCGACGCGAGCCTCGGGCTGCTGCGAGCGTACGGGCGTTTCTGTGAGATCGGCAAGATCGACATCTACCAGGACCGCAAGATTGGGCTGCTGCCGTTCCAGGACAACCTCTCCTACTTCGCGATCGACCTCGATCGCCTGCTCCGCGAACGCCCCCAGCAGGTGACACGGCTTTACGCCGAGGTGATGCAGCGCTTCACCGAGGGCGTGTACAAGCCGCTGCCCTACACACGCTTCGCGACCGCCGAGGTCGCCGACGCGTTCCGTTACATGTCGCAGCGGAAGAACCTCGGCAAGGTGGTCGTCTCGATGCGCCCCGAGGCGAGCGATCAGGAAGACGGCGACTCCCGCCCCGTGATCGCCGGCGCCGGCTACCTGGTGACCGGCGGGCTCGGCGCGCTGGGCCGGCGGGTCGCGGAGTGGCTCGCGGCGAACGGCGCCGGCGGGGTCGCGCTCGTTTCGCGGCGTGAGCCGGACGAGGAGGCGAAGGCCTTCCTCGATTCCTTGGGCGTCCCCGCGGTTGGCCTCTCGGGCGATGCGGCCGATCGTGAGTCGCTCGCCGCCGCGCTCGACGAGCTCCCGAAGGACTTCCCGCCGATCGCCGGCGTGATCCACGCGGCGGGGGTGCTCGACGACGGTCTGATCGGCGACCTCGACGCGGGGCGTCTCGATCGGGTGCTCCGTCCGAAGGCGCTCGGCGCCTGGAACCTGCACGAGCTGACCCAGCAGCCCGGCTCGCCGCTGGCGGACGTGCGGCAGTTCGTGCTGTTCTCCTCGGTCGCGGCGGCGCTCGGCTCGCCCGGCCAGACAAACTACGCCGCCGCCAACGCCTCGCTCGACGCCCTGGCGAACCACCGCCACACGCTCGGTCTGTCCGCGACGAGCCTCGGTTGGGGCCCCTGGGCGGCCGACGCCTCGGCGGACGGCGGGGCGGGCATGGCCGCCGGCGAGACGGCCGACGCCGTCCGCGGCAAGGGTATGGACCTGCTCCCGCCGAGCGAAGCGCTCGACCTGATGGGCCGGCTGATGGTCTCCGACGCGTCGGCGGTCGCCGTGTTCGACGCCCGTTGGGACGCGCTGTCGCGGCTGCTCAGCGGGCGCGCGACCTCGACACTCGAAGATCTGCTGGTCGATGCCGACCAGAAGGCGTCCGGCCGGGGCGACTCGGCCCTCCGCCAGCGCCTGCTGACCGCCGAGCCCGACGAGCGTCGCGACGAGCTGATCGCGATGGTCCGCGGCGAGCTCGCCCGCGTGACGAGCGTCACGCCCGAGGAGATCGACACGGCGGCGCCCCTCGCGACGATCGGCATCGACTCGTTGATGGCGCTGGAGCTGAAGAACAACCTCGAATCGAAGCTCGCGATCACGCTGCCGATGGGCAAGCTGCTCGCCGGTCCGAGCGTCGCCTCGCTCGCCGAAGCGGCGGCGGACGAGCTGGTCGGCGCTGCGGACGAGGCGCCCGTCGAACCGTGGCGCCCGCTGGTGACGCTCCAGGAGGGCGAGCCCGGCAAGCCGGCGCTGTTCCTGATGCCGGTGCTCGGCGGCGATGTCGGCGCGTACCGCGAGCTGGCCGACGCTGCGCCGGAGGGGTTACCCGTCAAGGCGGTCCGCTCGCGTGGCCTCGACACGGACGACCCGCCCCACGACCGGATGGACGAGCTGGCGAGCGACTACGCCGCCGCGATCCGCGCGGCGCAGCCCGAGGGGCCGTACCACTTGGCCGGTTGGTCGACCGGCGGCGTCACCGCCCTGGCGGTCGCCCAGCGGCTCGAAGCGGAGGGCGCCGAGGTGGGACGCGTCGCGCTGCTCGACACGCCCCCGCCGAGCGTTTACGAAGGCGTCGACACGAAAGACCACGCGGTCTTCCTGCACGGCGTGGCTCATTTCATCGCTCGCTTCTCTGGCCTTGAGGACCTTGAGCTTTCGCACGAGCACCTGGCCGGGTTGCCCGAGGCCCGGCGACTGGCGGCGGTGCGCGACAGCCTGGTCCGTTCGGGCCTCGCCGCCGGGGCGGTCGACGACGCGTACGTCGAGCGGCTCGTCGCCGTGGGCGAAGCGCTCGTGGTCGCCACGCAGGGTTACACGGCGGGCGACCTCGCGGCGCCGGTCACTTTCTTCAGCCCGCAGACCGCGGGCGGTCTCGACGGCGTCACCGTGCTGCCGGATCACAACGTCGCCCACTGGCGTGAGCGGTACGGCGACCTGCTCACGGAGCACGCGATCCCCGGCGATCACTTCACGATGATGCGGGGCGAGGGGGCGGCGGCGATGGCGGAGTGGCTCGGCTGATCGCCGGTGAGCGGCCGGGCACTTATAGTGGGGGCCAACCGTGGCTCGGCCACTGCCCCCAGCGCCCTACTCCCCGTGTGACATGCCCAAGCATTTCTTTGGCTCGCTACTCCTCGCAATCTCGCTGATGGTCTCGGCGTCCGACGCCGCGCCGAACGTCCTGCTGATCGTCACCGACGACCAGGGCTACGGCGACCTCGCCTGCCACGGCAATCCGTGGCTGCGGACGCCGAACCTCGACCGCTTGCGCGACCAGAGCGTGCGTCTGGAGGACTACCACGTCGATCCGGTCTGCACGCCGACCCGCGCGGCGCTGCTGACGGGGCGTTACTGCGGGCGCGTCGGCGCGTGGGCGGTGACGCACGGGCGGCAGCTCCTGAAGGCGGGCGAGACGACGCTCGCCGACCTCTTCCGCGAGGGGGGCTACCGAACGGGGATGTTCGGCAAGTGGCACCTGGGCGACTCGTGGCCGTACGATCCGGGGAGCCGCGGGTTCGACGAGGTCGTCTGCTGCCGCGCGGGGGGCGTCGATGAAATCGGCAACCCGGTCGGCAACGACTACTTCGACGACGCCTACTACCGCAACGGCGTCGCCGAGCGGTTCGAGGGGTACTGCACCGACGTGTTCGTCGGCGAGGCGATCCGGTTTATCCGTGAGCAGGCAAAGAACGCCCAAGAGAAGCCCTTCTTCGTCTACCTGCCGACCAACGCGATGCACTCGCCGTTCAGCGTTGCCGACAAGTACGCGGATCGCTTCCGCGAAGCGGGCCTGCCGGAGAAGCGGGCCAAGTTCTACGGGATGATCGAGAACTTCGACGAGAACCTCGGCAAGTTGCTAGGCTCGCTCGACGAGCGGGGCGTCGCGGACGAGACGCTCGTCATTTTCATGGGCGACAACGGCACCGCGGCCAACTCGGGCTCCGAAGGGGCGTTCAACGCCGGCATGCGGGGCGACAAGGGGACGGTCTACGAGGGGGGGCACCGCGTCGCCTGCTTCGCCCGCTGGCCCGCCAAGCTGCGCGCGGGGACTTCGGTTGAACGGCTCACGTCGCACCGCGATTGGGCGCCCACTTTGGTTGAGCTGTGCGGTTTGCCCAACACCAAAGGGGGGCAGTTCGATGGCATCAGCCTCGCCCCTCTGCTGCTAACCGGTGAGTCGATCGGTTGGCCCGACCGCACGCTCGTCGTCGAACGGCAAGCGGTGCATCCGAGGTTGGGCATCGGCCACGATCCCAAGAAGGGCTACCCGCACTACGGTGTGCTCACCGAGCGTTGGCGGATGGCCAACGGGGAGCTGTACGATCACCGGGCCGATCCGGGTCAGACGACCGACATGTCGCAGGACCACCCCGAGGTCGTTCAGCAGTTGCACGCGAGCTATCGCGATTACTTCGCCGACGTGTACGCCGAGGTCGAGGACGACGCTCGCTTCCAAGTCGGCGTTCCCGAGTCGCCTCGGCTGGAGTTCACCGCTCGGGATTGGCGGCCGACGCGGGGCGGGGTGATCTGGGAGACCGATCAGCTCGGCCGCGACGACCTGTTTATCAACGGCTACTGGCCGCTCGAGGTGAAGCAAGCGGGGCTCTACGCGATCGAGCTGTCGCGCTACCCGTTCGAGGCGCCGCGAGCGATGGGGGCCGATCGGGTGACCCTGGAGATCGACGGCGTCGAGTTCGTCGCCTCGCTAGGGGCGGAAGCCACCACCGCGCGGGTCGAGTACTCGCTGCCCGCCGGCAAGGTCGATTTCAAGGCGCGGCTGCGCGACGCCAAGACGGGGCGCGAGCGTGGGCCGTACTTCGTGCGGATCGAGCCGCTCAACGCCCCCGGCGAGTGAGCCGGCTGAGGCCGATCAACGCGAGCAACCACGCGCTCGGCTCGGGCACGGCGACGGACGTTTGGGCGTAGGCGTCGCGCCACACGGTGTAGTCGGCCGCGTCGACACGGCCGTCGTTGTTGGCGTCGGCGGGCGTTGAGGTTTGCAGGCCGTAGTGGTCACGCCACACGGCCAGGTCGTCGGGGTCGACATCGCCGTCGCCGTCGAAGTCGCCGCTGAGTGGTGAGTCGATCACCCGCCACGGGGTGGTGGGCAGCTCGCTCAGGTCGATCACGTCCGTGTCGCCGACGATGCCCTGCACCTCGGCGGGGGTCTGGTCGTCGGTCAGGAAGCCCTCGCTCCACGGGAGCATGTAGCTGAAAGCGACGCCGTACCGTTCGAGCACGTCCTCGGGGGGGAGCGAGCCGGTCTCGGTGAGGGCGATCATCTTTTCGCCGTCGAACTCGTCGAGCAGCTCGGTCCACTGCGCGCTCATGTTGTCGTCGGCGTTGCTGTAGACATCGACCCCGATGACGTCGACCAGGTCGTCGCCCGGGTACCACGCCTGCCAGTCGGTCGCCTCGACCTGGGTGGTGGAGACCCAGATCAGGTTGTCGAGGCCGTGGTGATTGGTCATGCGGTCGTGCATGAGTCCCCACAGCTCCTTGAGCGCTTCGGGTCCGCTGTTGCCCCACCAGAACCAGGCGCCCGAGTCGTTGCCCTGAGCCTCGTGCAAGGGCCGCCAGAGCACGGGGACGCCCGCCTGCTTGAACTTCTGCAGCTCGCCGCTGATGACATCGATGTCGCGGATGAGCAGCTGGTACTCGTTCGACGCCGGGTTCGCGAGCGCGGCGCCCAGGTCGAAGGTGGTCGAGTCGGTGTAGAAGCCACGCCACCACTCCTGACCCGGTTGATCGATCAGCCCCGAGGGGGCGTTCCAGTGCCACATCATCGTGACGGCGCCGCCGGTCTGTTGCGCCCAGTCGATCAGCCGTTCCGACTCGCCGTTGCCGCTGTCGCCCCGCTCCACGCGCGAGGGGGAGTAGCGCATCAGGTCGCCGCCGATCACCGACGGCATGATCCCGCCCGTGTGGTTCAGCACGCCGGGGGAGAGGATCGCTCCCGGGTTGCCGTTCTCTCGCTGGTGACCGAACAGCGTGTTCTCGCCGTACTGGCTCGCCAGGTACCGCATCAGGTACTGCGAGTTGGGCGAGGGGTTGGGCGTGGAGAGCGTGGTCGGCGTCGGCAGGGGGAGACGCAACTCCGCGCTGCGGAACTCGAAGTAATCGACGTCGTAGTACCCCCAGCCTTCGCTGATGGTCACGTCGAACGGATCGCCGTCAAAGTAGTACTGACCGGCGGTGATCTCGTCGAACGCGGTGCTCAGCGGGAACATGCCGCTCCCCGACTGGCCGCCCACCGCCAGCTCATAACCTTTGCCCCCGAAGGGCGAACGGTAACCGATCGCCAGGTCGTACAAGCCCTCGGGCAGGCTGGCGCCGACCGTCAGGCGATCGACCACGGCGTCTTGGTTCGGAAAGCCGGTGACGTAGCCCGTGCCCGAGAAACCGGGAACGGATGACGCAACGCGCGTGTTGGTCGAATTGGCCGACGTGATGACGCCGGTCTCCGCCTCGTAGCGGTACGTCTGGCCCGAGGCGCCAACGCCGACGCCGAGGATCGCGATGAGGAGCAGTTGTCGAATCGACATGGAGTGCGGTCCACCGCCTAGGAAAAGTACTTGAGCACAATTGACTCTAGCGAGTCTCTTCGGTGAAGGCGAGCGCCGCGGCGTAATTCGGGCCGATCGCCAGCGGTTCCACGCAACACGCGGCGATCCCGAGTTCGTTCGGCGGGAGTCCCGTGGCGACCCCCCCCGCCGGGTCGTCGGGGGTGAGCAGCTTCGGGAGCGACTCCCCCACCCCCACGCCGACGAGCTTGAGCGCCGCCTCCTTCATGACCCAGGTGCGATAGAACTCGGCGAGCGGGTCGCCGGCGGAGTCGATCCGCCGCTGCTCGTCAGGGTGGAACCAGCGCGCGGCGAGGTCGCTAGCGCTCTTCCGGGGGCGGATCACCTCGGCGTCGATCCCGACGGGCCGATCGGCGATCGCCACGACCGCCAGCTCGCCCGTATGGGCCAGGTTGAAGTGCGGCGGATCGTCGCCAGCGAGGCATGGCTTACCGGACGGGCCGTACGCGAAGGCGACCTCGACCGGGCTGATCCCGAGCCGTTCGGCCAGCAATCGGCGCAACCCGCCCCGGGCGAGGATGAAGTGCCGCCGCGGCTCGTCGCGCGTGAAGGCGTCGGCGCGGGCGACTTCGTCCGCATTCAGCCAACCGAGCCGCTCACTCAGTACGGGGTCGGCCTCCTCAAGCGACCAGGCGTGGATCGCAATCCCTGGCCACCGGCCACCGGCTAAGGACCACTCACTCAAAAGTCATCCACCGCGCGGTACGCGTCGATCAGGGCTCGGTCGCCCTCGGCGCCGCCGAGGCTCTTGCCGTGCTCCATCCCGACGATCCCCTCGAAGCCCTTCGAGTGGATGTGCTTGAAGACGTTGCGGTAGTTGATCTCGCCCGTGCCGGGTTCCTTGCGGCCCGGGTTGTCGCCCGCCTGGAAGTAGCCGATCTCGTCCCACGCCATGTCGATGTTGGGGATGAGGTTCCCTTCTTGGATCTGCTGGTGGTAGATGTCGAAGAGGATCTTGCACGCCGGGCTGTCGACGCCCCGGCAGACCTCGTACGCCTGGTGGGTTTCGCGGAGGTAGAGCCCCGGGTGGTTCTTCCACCAGTTGAGCGGCTCGAGGACCATGACCAGATCGTGCGGCTCGAGCACCTCCGAGCAGCGGCGGAGCAAGTCGATCGTCTTGGCGGTCTGGTAGCCCTCTTCGATCCGGTTGTTGTAGGCGCCGGGGACGACGGTCATCCACTTCGCCTTCACCCGCTTGGCGACGTCGACCGCCTTCTTGATGTCCTCGACCGCCTCGTCGCGGAGCTTCTTGTCGCTGCCGGTGAACGAGACCTTGTTGAACGCGCCGATGCCGTAGGCGACGAACACGCCCATGCGGATGCCGAGCCGCTCCATCGCGTCCGCCAGGAGCTGCTGCTCCTCGACCGGGCGGGTGTGCATCTTGTTGTCCTCCCAATCGCGGAAGCCAACCGACGCGGCGAACTCGAGCTGCTTGACCTGATCTTTGCCCGCCAGGTTATCGAAGAGGCCGAAATGCGGCGCGTAACGCAGTTTGTACGGCGGGGGGTCGGTGGCGGCGGCTTGGGCCATGGCGCTGGTGCTCAGGGACGTGACGGCCGCGGCGGCGCCGGCGGTGGCGAAGAACTCGCGTCGCTTCATCGGGGCGATCTCGGGAGGTGCTAGACGGGCGTGCGGGACAAGACGCCCATCATAATCACCCGAGGAGGCCCCCGCCGCCAAGTGTCCGGGGCGAAGTTTATCGCTTCGCCAGCAGGGGCAGACGCGAGCGGTCGGAGACCACGACGCCCCCGGGCCTCTCGACCGTGATGGCGAAGAGCACCGCCTTGCTGACCGGCAGCTTGGCGTCGATCGCGACGATCGCCTCGTCGGCGCCGGCCGGGATGTCGAACACGCCCCCGTCGACCGGGTGCTTGTCGTCCCGCTCCGCGTCGAAGACCCAGAGCTGGTACTGCTCGACTTGCGGGTCGTTCGCCTTGAGCCCGCGGAACCGCATGTAGCCGGTTTGCGTTGTGTCGGACCAGACGACATCGCCGTACGCCGACTCGCCCTCGAGACCCTCTTCGAGTGAGGCGTCGGTTTGCGGGCCCCAATCGACTCGGACGAGGTCCTCGACCGACTCGATGAGGCTCGCTCGTTGCGCGACGAGCGAGGGCGCCGAGGCGGGTTGCCCCAGGTAGAGCGCCGCCAACAGCGCCGCGGCCAGAGCCAGCACGGTCAGGGTGGACCAGTCGGAGCGCTTGCTCGGTTCGAACCGCGTGGGTCGCAGGTCGTTGGCCGCGGCCGCTTCGAGCACGCGCTCGCGGAGCGGAGCGGGCAGCGGCTCCTCCTCGGCGAGCGCGACCGCGGCCGTGGCGGCCGCCAGGTCGTAGCGGTCGTCTTCGCCGGTGGTGGTAAGCAGGCGGTCGAGCTCGGCTGTTTCGGCCGCGTCGAGCCCGAAGAGGGCGCGGTCGGCGAGCAGGTCGTCGAGGCGGTCGGCGTCGCTGGGGCTCATCCCGTTGGGAGGCGTCGCGTTCATCGTTCGGCCTCCTGGTTCGGGGTGAGCGGTTGGTTTGGGCTTTCGGATAATAACTCGCGGAGTCGCTTCAAGCCGCGGCGGGCGTGCGATTTCACGGTGCCCAGCGGCAGGCCGGTCTGCTCGGCGATCTGCGTCTGGCTCTGCCCCTCGCACAACGCCAAGCGGAGGACTCTCTGTTGGTCTTCGCCAAGCCGCTGCAGGTGGAGGCGGACCCGCTCCGCTTCTTCGGCGACTTCGATCCCCTGCAACGCGACGCCCCCCGCCTCGATGCGGCGGGGTTCGGCGGCGGCCAGCTCTTCAACCGCAGGGGGCGCCTCGGAGCCACGCGATTCGTCCTGAGAGATCGAACGCCGGGCCGCGTTGGAACGCCGCACCAGGTCGATCATCCGCCGGCGGGCGATCATCGCGACGTAGGTCGTCTCGCTCGCGACCGCCGCGTCGAACCTCGACGCGTTCTCCCAGACGGAGACGAACGCCTCCTGAACGGCGTCCTCCGCGTCGGCCCGGCGGGCGAAGTACTTCCTCGCCAGCGACCAGACGAGGCCCCCGTACCGGTCGAGGCACCGCTCGGCGGCGCCCGGCTCTCCCGCCGCGACGTTGGGCAGCACCGCTTCGCTCACGTGGCTGATCGTCTTGGGGAGAGGGGAGGGGGGGCGTTCGTGGCCGATCCTCTCGGCCGCCTGCAAAGCAAAAGGACCGAGGGCCTCGCCTAAGCGAAGCCCTCGGTGGCTCGTCATTCTACCGTAGCTGATCCGGGTCATCTGTGAAGGCCCCGGCGATCACTCGGCGGGCATGATGACGGTGTCGATCACGTGGATCACGCCGTTGGTGGTCTCGATGTCGGTCTTGAGCACCTGGGCGTTGTTCACGAAGACGCGTCCGCCCGCGACCCCGATCGCGACCTCGCCCCCCTGGAGCGTCTTCGCGCTGCGGAGGCTGACCACGTCCTGCGCCAGCACGCGGCCCGGCACGACGTGGTAGGTCAGGATCTTGACCAGCTGGTCCTTGTTCTCGGGCTGCAGCAGCGATTGGATCGTTTCGGCGGGGATCTTCGCGAAGGCCTCGTCGGTCGGGGCGAAGACGGTCAGCGGGCCCTCGCCCTTGAGGGCGTCGACCAGGCCGGCCGCTTGCGCGGCGGCGACGAGCGTCTTGAACTGTCCGGCGGCGACCGCCGTGTCGACCAAGTCGGCGCCGGTCGTCTGGTGCGGCGCGGCGGGGGTCACCTGCTTGGCGACGTGGTGCGTGTGCGAGTTGTGATGGCTGGCCTGCTTAGAGTGCGGGCACTCGCCGGCGAAAGCGGGAGCGGTCAAAGCGGCGAGGGCGAAGCCGAGAGCGAAACGGAGCATGATGGACTCGATTTTTCGAGGCGAAACGGGTGGTTTGAGTTGAGCGCTCAAACACGGTTTCGCCCGTCCGCGGGGCTCGGATGCGGGCCGGCGGGTAAAAATCGGTCAAATCGTCCGCGGGGCGTTCATCGGGACGTTCCTCCCTGTAGGAGGTGTCTCCGACGCCGATTTGGTCCCCCTAGCAAGAGAGCATGGGCCTAAATCGAGCCCTTGCTGGCCTCAAGGTCCGAGCGAAGGATAAGGAACCTGTGGAGGGCGACGCTCCTGCGGAGCCGGTCCCGGGTACCCGCTTCCGGCTCCGCGGGAGCCTCGCCCTCCCAATAGGGCTCCACATGCATCGTGTGATGCGGGTAAATGCCGTGCCGAGAGTCACTCCAATCGGCGGCAGAGACGCCTCCTGCAAGATGACGCCAAACCGGTATCGCTACCCCCGCCAGGGGCCGGTGATCGCTAGCGTCATTCCGGTGGTCTGGAGATTGACGAACAGCGTCGATCCATCGGGGCTGAACGTGACGCCGGCGAACTCGCCCTGCACGTGGTTCTGGGCGAACGTGTAGCACTCCCCTTGAGGGGTCACGCCGACCAGTCGCACGACGTCCCCCTGGCGGTCTTCGCAGACCACGAGGTCGCCCCACGGCGCGGCGGTCAGGTTGTCGGCGTTCTCGATCAAGCGCGAGTCGTTCGGCTCGAGGAACAGCTCGAGTGTCCCGGCTTGGGAGGCTTCGGCCGGCTGGCCCTCGGCGGGGCTGGGCGTGTACTTCCAGATCTGGCCGATCCGCTTCACGCCGCCCGACGTGCAAGCGAAGTACATGGCGCCCGACTCGTCCCCACCGGCGACCCACCAGATCCCCTCGCCGCGGGCGAACCGCGCGGCGCCGGCGTTGAACGCGCGGTAGCGCAGGTCGTCGTCGGGGGACTCGGGGTGATCCAATTCGACCCACTCGACCGGGAGCCGGTCGCCGACGGCGACCTCCTGCGAATCCCAGTTGCGCGTGTCGATCGACGGCCGCCCCTTCACGACCAGCGCTTGCAGCTTGCCGCCGGCGACGAGCTTGCCCGGCTGGTTGGGGAGGAAGCGGTAGAAGGCGCCGTCATCGACGTCCTCCGTCTCGTAGACCAAGCCCGACTCGGGGTGGACGGCGACCGCCTCGTGACGCATGCGGCCCATGTCGACCAACGGGATTGGGTCGGCGAGCGAAGGCGTCGCGGTGGCGGGCACCTCGAAGTTGTAGCCGTGCGACTTAACGACCGTGAAGTCGTCGTCCGGGTCGTCCAAGAAGCCGGGGCGGTCGACCGTCTCTTCGCAGGTGATCCAGCTCCCCCAAGGGGTCGGCCCGCCGGCGCAGTTGCGCTCCGAGCCGAGGAGGCTTTGGAACTGGCGGACGACCTCTTGCTTGCGCGTGTCGTAGACGACGGTCGTGGTCCCGCCGACGCCCGGCGTGACGCCGGCGCCGTCGTCGTACAAGCGGTTGCTCGCGACGCGGCCGAGCCGCTCGTTGTTCTCGCCGAAGGGGCCGGCGTCGCCCGGCTTGGTCTCGTGGTTGCGAACCAGCAGCGTCAGGCCGTCGGGACCGGTGAAGGTCGCCATGCCGTCCGGCGCCCCGGAGACCAGCAGGCCGTCCGCCATCTCGTCGCCCGTGCGGCTGACCACCCGGTACTTGAAGCCAGCGGGCAGGCTGAGCAGCCCTTGGGGGTCGCTGACCAACTCACCGAAGCCGACGGACGCGTCGGCGATGGCCGCCGCTCCCCAAGCCTCGCTCGGGTGGATCAGCGTGCGGAGTCCGGCGAAGCCGGCGGCGTAAGCGGCGGAGGTGCGGAGGAATTGGCGGCGGCTGGCGGGCATGGCGGCGAGAGCAGTGGCGAGAGGGGGAGGGCGAGCCGCACAATATAGCCGTCCGAACCGTCTCAGGCCGCCGCCGCCCCGCCCTTAACCCAACCTTCACACGCCCGAATCCCCGAGCGCCTTCGCCAGCCACTCACTGGTCGGCCCGACGCCCTTCGTGGCGACGTGCTCCGGCGTGCCGGCGGCGACGATCTGGCCCCCGCCGACTCCGCCGTCGGGGCCGAGGTCGACGATCCAATCGGCCTGCCGCATCACGTCGAGTTGGTGCTCGATGACCAGCACCGTCGCCCCCGCGTCGACCAACCGACCGAGCACGCCGAGCAGCCGGCGGACGTCGTCGGCGTGCAGGCCGGTGGTCGGTTCGTCGAGCAGGTAGAGCGTTCGTGGCTGTTTGTCCGCGCTGGACCGCCCCGCCGCGCCCAGCTCGGCGGCCAGTTTGACACGCTGCGCCTCGCCGCCCGACAAGGTGTTGGCCGGTTGGCCAAGCGACAGGTAGCCGAGCCCCACGGCGACCAGCGCTTCGAGCGGCGCGTGGATGGCCGGTGCGTCGATGAACAGTTCGAGCACCTCCTCGATCGGCCGATCGAGGACGTCGGCGATCGAGTGCCCTTTGAACCGCACCGCGAGCGTCGCCCGGTTGAAACGCGAGCCCTGGCACGCTTCGCAGGGGACGTACAGGTCGGGCAGGAAGTTCATCTCGATCTTGCGCTGGCCCTGCCCCTGGCACTCCTCGCAGCGGCCCCCCTTCACGTTGAAGCTGAACCGGCTCGGCTTGTAGCCCCGTTGGCGGGAGAGCTTGGTCTTCGAGAAGAGCTTGCGGACCTCGTCGAACACGCCCGTGTAAGTCGCCGCGTTCGAGCGGGGCGAGCGGCCGATCGGCGACTGGTCGATCTCGACGAAACGGTCGAGCTCCTCGACTCCCGACAGCTTGTCATAAGGCCCCGGCTTCGCGCCCGCGCTGTTCAGCTGACGCGCCAGCGCTCTGGCGAGCGTGCCCACGATGAGCGACGTCTTGCCGCTGCCGCTCACCCCCGTGACGGCGACCAGCTTGCCGAGCGGGGCGGCGAACTCGTCCCCCCGCAGGTTGTTGAGCGTCGCGCCGGTGAGCGTGAGCCGCGGCTTGGGGCAGCTTGCGATCGGCTTCTCGGTCTTGGGCTGGTTGGCCCGGCGTTTGGAGGGCGTCTCAATGCGGCTCGCGCCGGAGAGGTACGCCCCCGTGACGGACGCCTCGCACGCGGCCACGTCGTCGGGGGTCCCTTCGGTGAGCAGGTGGCCGCCATGGGCTCCGGCGCCGGGGCCGATGTCGATGACCCAGTCCGCCGCGCGGATGATCGCCTCGTCGTGCTCGACGACGATCACCGTGTTCCCCTGCCGGCGGAGGTCGCGGATCGCGTCGAGCAGCCGGTCGTTGTCGCGCGGGTGCAGGCCGATGGAGGGCTCGTCGAGCAGGTACATCACGCCGACCAGCCCGCTGCCCACGCCGGTCGCGAGCCGGACGCGCTGCAGCTCGCCGCCGGAGAGCGTGTCGGCCGACCGGTCGAGCGTCAGGTACCCGACGCCCGCCTTGGCGAGGAACTCGAGCCGGCGGTGGATCTCGCGCACGAGCGGCTCGGCGATCGGCAGGCGGTCCTCGTCGAACGCGCCGGAGTCGATCAGGCCGCCGAACCACTCGGTCGCCTCGGCGATCGGCATCGCGGTCGCTTCGTACACGCGTTTGCCGCCGACCTGGCAGCTGCGTCCCTCGGGGCGCAGCCGGGCGCCCTCGCAGTCGGGGCAGACGATCGAATCGCGGAACGCGTCGAGCCGGTCGCGCGTCGCCTCGCGCTTGGTCGCGAGCCGCTCCTCTTCGAGCAGCAGGAGCAGTCCGGCGAAGCCCTTGCCGTCCCCGGTGAGTAGCTTCTGCACCCCGCCACGCGGCCACGCGTCGAGCGGCGTGTCGGCGGAGACCTTCAGCGCGGCGAGCAGCGGCTCGACCACCTTCAGCCGCTTCGCCCGGCCCGCCGGCGTGGCCGATTTCCAGGGGGCGACCGCTCCTTCCGCGAGCGACTTCGACAGGTTCGGCAGCACCAGCTCCGGGTCGAACGCCTCGGTGCGGCCCATGCCGTCGCACTCGGGGCAGGCGCCGTACGGGCTGTTGAAGCTGAACGTGCGGGGCTCCACCTCCGCCACGCCCACCTTGCACGTGGGGCACGAGTAGCGGGTGTTGAACAGCCGCTCCTCCCAGCCACTCTCCGCGTTGTAAGCGGCGGCGGACCCGTTGCCGTTGCCGTTGCCGGCGCCGTTCGCTCGGGCCTTCGCCTCGGGCGTTTGGAAGACGACCCGCACGACCCCCTCGCCGTGCTTCACGGCGAGGCGGACCGACTCGGTGAGCCGCGCCGCGATGCCTTCACGCAGCACGAGTCGATCAACCACGGCCTCGATCTCGTGGACCTTCTGCGCCTTCAGCTCGGGGACGTCCTCAATCGGGTAGGTGAGCCCGTCGATCCGCAGCCGGACGAAGCCCGCCTTGCGCGCCTGCTCGAGGACCTCGGCGTGCTTCCCCTTGCGTCCGTGGACGAGCGGCGCGAGCAGCATCGCCCGTGAGTCGGGCGGCAGCGAAGCGACCGCTTGCTCGATCTCGTCGGTTGTCTGCTGCGTGATCGGATCGCCGCACTCGGGGCACGCCATCTGTCCGGCGCGGGCGTAGAGCAGCCGCAAGTAGTCCTGCACCTCGGTGATGGTGCCGACCGTGCTGCGTGGGCTGTGCGAGCCCTGGCTCTGGTCGATCGCCACGGCGGGTTGCAGGCCGTCGACGCGGTCGACGTCGGGCCGCTCGCGCTGCTGGAAGAACTGCCGGGCGTAGACGCTCAGCGAGTCGATGTACTGCCGCTGCCCCTCGGCGAGCAGCGTGTCAAAAGCGAGCGACGACTTGCCGCTGCCCGACACACCCGTGATGACGACGAGCCGGTTCCGCGGGATGTCGACATCCACGCCGCGCAGGTTGTGCACCCGCGCCCCGCGGATGCGGATTGCATTCCCAGCGGCTCCCTCGCGCGAGCCGACGACGCTAGTCATCGGAGCGTCATCCATCGTGGTGTCGGGCACGGTGCGGCACGCCAGCTAGCAGGACCAAACTCCCCTACCGACCCCACTGGCCGGCGGCGAATTGGGTCAGCCTAACCCGCCGGCGAGGTCTTGTGAACTCGGCGTGTGGCTCACTCCGCCGCCAGGTTCACACGCACCAGCTCTTTATCGTTCCGCGCGAAGATCGACTTCTCCGCGAACGCCGGGTGGCTCCACCAGACGGGGCGGCCGAAGGCGTCGCCCGTCGGTTCGAGCAGCGGCTTGCGCCCCAGCTCCTCGTAGGCCTCCGGCGTGAGGCGCGCGAGGATCAGGTCGCCCGTCTCGCTGGCGAGCCAGAAGCGGTCCGTGTCGCCCTGTCGGACGGGGAAGACGGTGCCGTGCCGGGCGCGGGTGCGGCCCTCGATGTTGAGTGTCGGCTTACGGGTCTGCCACAGCCGCTCGCCCGTCGCCAGATCGACCGCGGCGAGCGAGCTGCTGTTCGCGTCGACGCCGTAGAGGACCTCGGCGGTCGCGTCGGCGGTGGGCGTCGGGTTGGCGGCGGAGACCGAGGTCTTCGGCGCGCCCGACCAGAGGACCTCCGCCTCGCCCGCGCCCGCGGGGGGACGGAAGAAGACGGACGGACCGCCGTAGCCGGTCGTGAAGATCCGATCGCCGACGACGTTCGGCTGGGCGATCGACATGCCGTAGGCCGGTTTGATCGGCACGCTCCAGAGCTGCTCGCCCCCGTCGAGCGTGAGGCCGCAGACCGCTTCGGGGTGGAAGACGACCAGCACGCGCTGTCCGCCGATCACCGCGATCGAGGGGGGGCAGTAGCCAACCTCGTTGTTCATGCGCGGCGTCGACAGGGCGCGCCAGCGCTCCTCGCCGGTCAGCTTGTCGAACGCGACGACGACGCTCCCCTCGCCGCCGACCAGGCAGTAGAGCGTGTCGCCGTCCACCAGCGGGTGAGCGGAATGCCCCCACATGGGGGTCGGGGCGTTGTAGTCGTTGGGGAAGCTCTTCTTCCACACGAACGAGCCATCGGCGGTCTTCAGGCAGGTGAGGTCGCCCTCGGGGCCGAGGAGGTAGACGTGGTCGCCGTCGACGGTGGGCGTGCAGCGCGGTCCGCTCGGGTAGGAGATGAAGTAGTCACGCTCGTACTCGTACTTCCACAGCTCCTCGCCGGTCGCCGAGCTCAAGCAGCGGAGACGCTCGACCCCCTGCAGCTTGTCGCGCGCGCCCGGGTTGTCGGTGATGTCGCCGTCGGACCGCTCGTACTCGAAGAGGTAGACCTTCCCGTCGGCGACCGCGGGGCCGGCGTAGCCGAGGTGGCACGGGACGCGCCAGGTGTAATCAAGCTCTCCTTCGGGGAGGGCGGCGACGATCCCCTCCTCGCGCCACACCCCGTCGTGCTCGGGACCACGCCAATGCGGCCAGTCCTCGGCGAGCGCAGACGAGGCGACGAATGGGGTGATAACCACTAGGGCGGTGAGCAGACGCGCCGGGGAGAACGGCATGGGTGGCCTCAACGAGTTGCGGGGGCAGGGGGGGTCGGTCGGCGAAACGATCATAACGGCAAGGCGTCGCGCCGCTGGAGATTTAGCTGGACAGCACAAACGATGACGGGCAGAATGCGGCCTCACATCGGTCAGGCCTACGTTTGAGCCTGGCTCTTTGTTCAACTTTCGTCCCCCGCAGTTTGTCATGATGCAAGCCGCTTTCTGGTTGCCGATGCCCGAAGCCCGCCGCGGCGGCGGATTCGGTCGGATCGTCGGGTGGTTCATCCGGGTTGTGATCTACGATATTATCGTGACCACGATCGCGGACGTGCTCGGCATCCCGCGTATCTACGCGCTGTTCATCTTCCTCGGCGGCCTGCTCGCGATTGGTGCGGTCGGCTACCTGATGAAGCAGAAGTACAGCCCCGGGGTCGAGGACTAGGCGTTCCGGCGTCTGGCTGGGCCAGGCCGAGCCGCACAAGGGACGCTGTCGATGGACTTTGAAGTGGCTTGTGGATCGACCTTCTCGGTCCTGGATGTCCGTCTCGACGAGGGGGACTCGATCTACGCGCAGCCGCACGCCATGGTCTCGATGACGCCCCGCGTCACGGTCCAGGCGAAGATGGGCGCGCAGCAAAAGTCCTCCGGCTGGTCCGGCGGCATGCGTAACCTGCTGACGGGCGAATCCCTCTTCGCCGCGGTCTACTCCGCCAAGGAGGACGGCCAGCAACTGACCCTGGCGCCCGAGACGATCGGCGAGATCTTCCCGCTGCAACTCGGGGAGGATTCGGGCTACTACCTGACGCGAGGCGTCTACCTCGCCAGCACGACCGACGTGCAACTCGCGGTCAAGTACGGCGGCGCCCGCGGCCTGCTCGCCGCCAAGGGGCTCTTCCTCATGCACGCCACCGGGTCGGGCTCGGTCTTCTGCGCGAGCCACGGCGCCGTGCTCCGCCGCGAGCTGGCCGAGGGGGAGCGGTTCGTCATCGACAACAAGTACGTCGTCGCCTTCTCGGACACGGTCGAGTACCAACTGGTGAAGGCGACCGAGTCGTTGCGGGACTCCTTCTTCTCCGGCGAGGGGTTGGTCAACCGATACACGGGTCCCGGGACCGTGTACTATCAGACCCGCTGCCGCCCGATGGCGGGCGGGTTGCTGGCTTGGATCTTCCAGGCCGCGACTTAGCGTCCCTTGGCTTAGCCCCCAAGAGCGTGGTGCGATCGATGCCGACGGAAACCTTGCAGCGCGACGACCTGCTCCGGCTGCTCGACCGGGCGAACGCGGGCGCGGGGGCCGGCCTCGCGTGGCGGGGCGCCGTGGTGCTGATCGCCCTCGTGTTCACCGATTGGCAACGCGTCCTCGCCGACCCGGCGCCCGCGGGGGTCTTCCTGCTGGTCCTGTTCGGGCGCTACCTGTTCGATCTGGTCCCGCTGATCGGGCGCAAGCGGAAGCTCGTGAACGACCTGCGCCCGGAGACCACCCTGGGGGAGCACAACCGCGAGTCGCTGTTGGCCCTGGTGAGTGAGGTGGAGAAACGCCTCGACGTGCCGCCCGGGCGGTACCCGGTCTACCTGACCCGCGACAAGTCGCTCAACGCGGCGGCCATCTCTCTGGGGCTCGACGCGTTGCTGGGGCGCGTCGACGGCGTGTACCTCAATCGGCAGACGCTCCACGTGCTGGGCCCCGACGAGCTGGCGTTCGTCATCGGCCACGAGCTGGGCCACTGCGACCGCTACTACCTCCGCTCGACGCGTTGGGAGGCGCTGAACCTGACCCTCGTGGCGGCCGTCGGGCTCGCGCTGCTGCCGGTGGTCGATCGTTGGAGCTGGGTCGGCGTGTTCGGGCTCGGCCTCTTTGCGGCGGGGGCGCTCGCCTGGCTCCGCGTGCAATCGCTGGCGAGCATGCGGGCCATCGAGCACCTGTGCGACGACCACGGCGCGCGGGCGGCCGGTGTGCCGCAGGGCGTGAACGCGCTGCTGAAGATCGCCGCCGAGTCGGAGATCACCAACCGCATCACGCGCTTCTGTTTCGAGGTTGGCAAGAAACGCAAGGACCTCGACCCGGGCGACCTGATGCAGGAGTACGAACGGCTGGCGCCGTTCGGCAAGCTCGACGCCAAGGAGGCCGAGCGGCTGCTCGCCCAAAGCGTCCGCGAGGTGCAGCAGCGGAACAAGACGCTCTCGCTCCGCGGCCTGCTGGAGTACCTGAACGACGAGGAGGTCGATGAGGAGGCCCTCGACGAGATCAAGGCGCTCTGGCGCAAGCTCGACAACGCCCACGTGATCGACTGGTCGAAGCCACTCCGGGAGGGCGAAGCCACCCAACTGTCGGCCCAGCAGATCGACCAAGTCGTCGACGCCCTGCGGGCCCACCCGGCCGCCCTGCTGAGCCGCTCGCCGGAAGAGGTCATGCAAGAATCGACGCACCCGCCCACGCGGCAGCGCGTGCTGTACCTCTGGGAGAACCGCCGAGCGATCGAGTCCGCCGGCTAGAGCAGGCTTCCGTTCCTCTTAGCGAGTAGGTCGTCGGCGAGGCGAGTCGGGCAAGGCGACCGAAGCAGGCGAAGCGGTGCTTCGTCGATGCAGGTCAACGCGGCCCAACGAAGCCGCAGCCCGACCAACCGCTACGATTAACCGAAGCCGGCTCTAAGGGCGATCAACCAGCCGAGGGGGCGATCCGTGTTGCCGGCGGGCCAGCCGGGCGTAGGCGAAAGCCATCGCCGCGCTGCCCGCCAGGTCGCCGGCGAGCCACCAGCGGGCGCCGTCCAAGCCCTCGGCCGATTGGCCGGTCAGGTGCAACAACGACGCCCAGGCGAACACGACCAGCAGCAGGTACATCGCCGCGTGGACACGGCGGATGAACCCGGCGACAAGCGCCGGGTTGGAGGCCTCGGCCAGGTCGTCCTCGGCGGCGATCGCCTCGCGGAGCCGGCGGGCCAAGTCGGCGTCGGACCCCAGTCCGATCAGCGTCAGGCTCGCCAGCAGCGGGGCGTTCCCGGTGAGGACCGCCACCGCCACGCCCGTGACCCCGAGCGCGATCCCCCACGGCGCCGCCTTGGCGGTCGCTTGCTGGAAAGTCGTGTTGTGGGGCAGCAGGTGCATGCCGTCTATCCTATCCGAGCCTGCGCGAGAAGACAAAAAAGAGCGTCGGCCTGCGGTGAAACAGGCCGACGCTCCCGGTCGGATCGGTTGTTGGGGCTCCTGGCGAGCGGGGCTCACTCGTTCTCTTTGCGGCGGGCCTCGACGATCTCCTCTTGGATGTTCGACGGCACGGGGGAGTACTTCGCGAACTCCATCGAGAACGTGCCCTGGCCCTGCGTATTGCTCCGCAGCTCCGTCGAGTAGCCGAAGGTCTCGGCGAGGGGCACCTCGGCGATGATGACCGTGACGCCGTTGTTGGTCTCGGTCTCGACGATCATGCCGCGCTTCGAGCTGACCTGGCCGACGACCGAGCCCTGGAAGTCCTCGGGGCACTCGATCTCCATCTTCATGACCGGTTCGAGGAGGACCGGCTTCATGCGGTTGAAGTTCTCGCGGAAGCACTCGCGGGCGGTGAGCTTGAAGGCCATGTCGGACGAGTCGACGTCGTGGTACGAGCCGTCCTCGAGCTCGACCGTGAGGCCGACCACCGGGTACCCGGCGACGGGGCCCTTGTTCATCATCTCCTCGAAGCCCTTGCGGACCGCGGGGATGAACTCTTTGGGGATGCGTCCGCCGGTGACCTTGTCCTCGAAGTGGAACTCGCCGACGGTCCCGCCGGCCTCTTCGATCGCTTCGCGGTCCTCGTCGCTCATCGGCCGCATGGTGCCGACGATGTGGCCGTACTGACCGGAACCACCGGACTGCTTCTTCCGCTTGTGGTCGAACTCGAAGGACTGCTGTCCCGACTCGCGGTAGCTGACCTTCGGGGCGCCGACCTCGACCTCGACGCCGTACTCACGCTTGATGCGCTCGACGTAGACCTCCAGGTGCAGCTCGCCCATGCCGGCGATGACGGTCTCGTTGGTCTCTTCGTCGGTGAAGACGTGGAACGTCGGGTCTTCCTTGCGGAAGCGTTGGAGGGCCTTGGACAGCTTGTCGCTGTTGTCGCGGCTCTTCGGCTGGACGCTCATCTTGATGACCGGGTCGGCCACGAAGATGTTCTCGAGCGTGCAGAACTTGGGCTCGTCGCAGTAGGTGTCGCCCGACGCGCAGTCGATGCCCATCACGGCGACGATGTCGCCCGCCTCGCCGTGGCCGACCTCTTCACGCTTGTCCGAGTGCATCTTGACGATGCGGCTGAAGCGTTCCTTGCGGCCCGAGCGCTGGTTGAAGTAGCTGCCCCCTTTCTCGATCTTGCCCTGGTAGATGCGGGTGTAGGTGAGCTGGCCGTACTCGTCGTCGGTGATCTTGAAGCCCATCGCCACGAGCGGCTTGTTGGCGTCCGACTCGAGGACGATCTTGTCGCCGGTCACGGGGTTCGAGCCGGTGTTCTCGACCTCGGTCGGGGCGGGCAGGTAACGGTTGATCGCGTCGAGCAGCGGCTGGACCGACTTGTTCTTGAACGCCGAGCCCATGAAGACCGGTGTGAACGCCTGGTTGATGACCGCGTCGCGGACGATGGCGTGGATCTCGTCCTCGGTGATCTCCTCCTCGCCGAGCATCTTCTCCATCAGGGCGTCGTCGTACATCGAGAGGGCCTCAAGCATCGCGGCGCGGTACTCGTCGGCCTGGTCCTTCAGCTCGGCGGGGATCTCCTCGACGCGGAGCGTCTCGCCGTTGTCGCCGTCGTTGTAGTAGGCCTTCATCGCGATCAGGTCGATGACGCCCTGGAAGTTCTCTTCCTTGCCGATCGGCAGCTGGAACAGCACCGCGTCGGCGCCCAGCTTGTCGCGGACCTGCTTGGTCACGCTGAACGGGTCGGAGCCCGTCCGGTCCATCTTGTTGATGAACGCGAGGCGGGGCACGTTGTAACGCTTCATCTGGCGGTCGACCGTCATCGACTGCGACTGCACGCCGCCAACGCTGCACAGCACCAGGATGGCGCCGTCCAGCACGCGGAGCGAACGCTCGACCTCGACCGTGAAGTCGACGTGACCCGGCGTGTCGATCAGGTTGATGTCGTGGCCCTTCCACTTGAGCGACGTGGCGGCCGACGCGATCGTGATGCCGCGCTCCTTCTCCAGCTCCATGTTGTCCATCACGGCGCCGTCGCCACCGCCCCGGACGTCCTCGATCTTGTGGATCCGACCGGCGTAGAACAGGATCCGCTCGCTGAGCGTCGTCTTGCCCGAGTCGATGTGGGCCGAGATGCCGATGTTGCGGACTTTCGCGAGGTTCATGGTTAGGAGTCCTTGGGCGGTCGCCGAGGCGGGCCTCGACGGCCTGACAGCTTGGAATGGAGGGAGCGCCCCGGGAGGGGGCCTGGAAGGGGGAATCGCCGCGATCGGACCACGATCGGGAAGCGTGGCGGGGCCGGGCGCACCGGTACCGCCGCCGGCCGACTGGGCCGAAGCTCGTAATCTTACTAAGACTTCGCCCCGGGAACAGGCCGCTTCTGACCGGAAAATCGCCCGTTCCGAGGCGAATCGGTCCCGACACGCGGCTCCCGGCCTTTACGGAGCCGCCGGCCGCTCGGTTCGGGGGGCCCCGGAGCCGCCGAGCCCGCCGTGAGTTACCCTTGCGGACCCCCCCACCGATCCGCTCCCGGCGCCCCGACCCGATGACCGACGACGACCTCGATCCCCGCGACGACACCCCGCCGCCCAGCGACCGCTGGCTCGACGCCAACAACACGTGGACCTACCTGTTGCCGATGGTGGTCTTCATGCTGCTGGGGCAGTTGGAGCCCACCCCCACCAAGGCGGGTCTCTTCGGCCTGACCTACGACCACTACCCGGCGATCTACGCGTTCAAGCTGGCGTGCGTCGCGGTGACCCTCTGGTTCTGCCGCGCCGCCTGGGGCCAGTGGAGATGGTCCGGCCCCGAGGGGAAGGGGATCTCTCCGCTGGCGATCGTCGTCGGGGTGGTGGGCCTCTTCCTGTGGATCGGGTGCTCCTCGCTGAACCTCGAGGGCAAGCTGATCGAGTTGGTCGGCGGCCCGGATAGCCCCGCGATGGGCGTGTTGGGCCTGATCGGTTTCGGCGAGCGTTCCTCGTTCAACCCGCTCAAGCAGATCACCGAGCCGGCGAACCGGTACGCGTTCATCTTCGTTCGGATGCTCGGGCTCACGCTCTTTGTGCCGTTGTTCGAGGAGCTGATGCTCCGCGGGTGGCTCATGCGGACCGTGATCAGCCCGAATCTCTGGCGGGTCCCCTTCGGGCGGGTCACGACCACGGCGATCCTTGTCGGCACCGCCTTCCCGATGCTGACCCACCCCGAGAAGTTCGCCGCGATGATCTGGTTCAGCCTGGTGACTTGGCTGATGGTCCGCACGAAGAACTTCTGGGACTGTGTCACCGCGCACGCGATCACCAACTTCTTGCTGGGGGTGTACGTGCTGTGGTTCGGCGCATGGCATCTGTGGTAGAGCGCAGGGTTTCGTTCAGGTTGTGCGGCGTATGAAGGGGGCTCCGGCTGGTCCGGTCGTCCTGTGCCGAGTTCTGACCCTTTTGGTCGTTTGGTGTGTTGAGAGGGGCCTACTTTTCGTCAAGCCCCTTAGGCGGAACCGTTGGGGTGGTTCCCTCCCTCTCTTCGAAGCACCGCCATGAAGATCAAGACCAAGCTCTGCCTCGCACTCGCCCTGCCCGCCGTCGGGCTCCTCGTCCTGGGGGGCGCCCGCATCGCCTCGGATTGGCGGGAAGTCAACGAACTCCACACGGTTCAGAACTTCGCCGACTACGGCGTACGGGTCAGTTGCCTGATCCACGAGACCCAGAAGGAACGCGGCGCCACCGCCGGCTTCCTGGGCAGCCAAGGGAAGAAGTTCGGCGAGCGGCTCGCGGAGCAACGCCGGCTGACCGACGCCCAGCTCGCCGAGTACCGAGCGTTCCTCGGGGCGTGCGACGTCCAGGCCCAGGGCGCCGAGTTCGCCGCCGCCATTGAACGGGGCTCGGAGTTGCTGACTTCCCTTGAAGCGATCCGCGAGGCGGTGGACGGGCTCAACGTCCTCGCGCCCCAAGCGATCGGGTACTACACCAAGGTCAACGCCGCGCTGCTCGAGGCGAACGGCAAGGCGTCCGCCGCAACGAGCGTCGGTGAGATCACCGCACGGATCGTCTCTTACAACGCGTTCCTGAAATCGAAGGAGCGGGCGGGCATTGAACGGGCGGTGCTGGCGAACACCTTCGCACAGGACCGCTTCGGCCCGGGCATGTACGAGAAGTTCACGTCGCTCGTGGCGCTGCAAGCCGCCTACCTCGATGAGTTCAAGGCGCTCGCCACGCCGGACGACCTCGCCTTCTTCGCCGAGACCCTCGCCGCCCCGTGCGTCGAGCAGGTGCACGGCTTCCGCGAGTTGGCGGTCTCTCGGTCGAGCGAGGGGGGCTTCGGCGCCGACGCGGGCGTCTGGTTCGACACGATCACCAAGAAGATCAACCTGCTCAAACAGGTCGACGACGAGCTGGCCCGTCGCCTGAAGTCACACACCGCCAAGCTCTCCGCCTCGGCCGCCGCGGCCCTGGCGTGGGCCTCGGTGCTGGTGGTCTCGCTGATCGCGGCCGCCGCTTGGATCGGCGTCACCTCGGTCCGTTCGACCCTGCGAGGCCTCAGGTTGGTCACCGACCGCGTGAACGACATCGCCGAAGGGGAGGGCGACCTCACCCGGCGGATCGAGGTCACGCCCGACGAACTCGGCGACCTCGCCGGCGGGTTCAACGCCTTTATGGACAAGCTCGAAGGGACGATCCGTTCGATCTCGCACGCGGCCCACGAGCTGTCGGCCGAGTCCGAGTCGCTCGTCGCCACCGCGGGCGGCATGGAACGCGACGCGGACACGTCGCGCAGCCAGACCAACACGATCGCCGCCGCCGCCGAGGAGATGTCCAGCACGATCCGCCAGATCGCCTCGTCGACCGACCAGCTCTCCGGAGGGATCGACCACGTGTCGGGCTCCGTGGGCGACATCAGCTCGGCGATCGACGAGGTCGCCGCCCGTTCGAGCGAGTCGGCCGACGTGGCCAACAGCGTGAACCGCTCGGTGAGCCTCAGCAGCCAGCGCGTCCGCGAGTTGGGCGAGGCGGCCGCCGACATCGACGGCGTGGTGAACCTCATCGAGGAGGTCGCCGAGCAGACCAACCTGCTGGCCCTCAACGCCACGATCGAGGCGGCCCGCGCCGGCGAGGCGGGCAAGGGGTTTGCGGTCGTCGCGACCGAGGTGAAGGAGCTCGCCCACCAGTCCGCCAAAGCGACCACCGGCATCCGACAACGCGTCTCGGCCATGCAGTCGGGCGCCGCCGAGACGGCCGAAGCGATCCAGGACATCGAGAGTTCCATCGCTCAGATGACCCAGCTGATCGCGGAGATCGACGCCTCGATCCACTCGCAGAGCGAGGGCGTCCAGGCCATCGCGAACGTGATGGGCGACTCCGCGTCCGCCTCAGCGGCGATCAGCACCAGCGTGCACGAGTCCGCCGAGGCGAGCGACGAGGTCGCCCGCGGCGCCCTGTCGATCGACCAGACCGTCGTCGAGACCGCCGGCGCCGCGAAGCGGACGAACGACTCGGGACGCAGCGTCGCCGCGATGGCGGGCACGCTGACCGAGCTGACCGGTCAGTTCCGCTTCCGAGACTGACTCGATTGTATTGATCGAGTAGAAACCGATACACAACGCGGCGTTGTGGGGGCTCCCCTGCGGCGCCGCGTTCGTGCTTGCCGGGATGCCCGGGTTGGGAATTGTTGGAAGCGAACCCCCCGTTTTGGGCTCGGTTCCCGGGATCGGCGCGAGGGGGCGTTAAACAATTCGGTTCCGCGCACGCGGCCAAATCGGACGTTGACACCCGCCTTGTGTCTTGCAATTGGCCGGCCGGTTACCCTGGTCGTCCCGATGCGCTGCCGCAAGAGTTGAGGCAGCGATTCCCCGGGCGCCCACGCGCGTCATGACCAACGCGCCTTCACGAACCCAACGGCGGCAGACCATGACCCCGGCCCAGATCTTCCTCGCCGTCGTTGCGGTTCTCTACCTGGGGCTCGGCGCTTG
The DNA here is from genome assembly GCA_007745835.1 of Planctomycetes bacterium MalM25. Taxonomy (NCBI): domain Bacteria; kingdom Pseudomonadati; phylum Planctomycetota; species Planctomycetes bacterium MalM25. The sequence continues at coordinate 4,480,337 of CP036424.1, read as the reverse complement.
GTGCACCGTGGCGCCGGGGACCACTTCCCAGAAGGTCGGGTTCGAGCTGCCCAACGATGGCGGGCAATCGGAGTTCGTCACCGTGTACGGCGGGCTCGAGGTCGGCATGGGCCTGGTCTTCCTGCTGGGGGCTTTCTCGCCCGCCGCCACGCCGTTCGCGTTGCAGGCCTGTTTATTAATGCACGGCTCGCTGGTTGTGTTCCGTGCGCTGAGTTTCTTCTGGTACGACGCGATGCACGGCCTCACGCTCCGCCTCGCGATCGGCGAGTGGATCCTCCTGCTGGCGGGGCTGGCGGTTTATCTCTTCTCGACCGTGCGCTCCGGCGCCGAAGGATGAGGAGGCGGGGGGGGCACGACTCGGCGCTCGCTTCGATCACTCCTCCTCGCCGAGGTAGTCCTCCAAGACCCCGTCGGCGTCGAGCAACGTAGCGCCGTAACCGCCGCCGACCGGGCCGCTGCGGCAGATCCGACCCGGGAGTACGATCTCCTCGAGTCGCTTCAAATCCGGCTTTGAGAGCATGTTGAGGACATCTTGGACGCTCCCCTTCGCCGTGGGTGAGAAGCTCTGCCCCGGTTGGATCTCGGCACGGTCGCTCCACAGGATGCTGTCTCCTTGTCGGATGGTCACCGAGGAGTTGTAGGGGGTGACGGTGTGCTTCTCGTACATCCAGTTGGTCGAGCCTCCGGGAGCTCCGAACCAGGCGGGCCGGTGGCTCGGTACGGCGAAGCCACGGGGCGGTTTGAAGGCTTGTGGGTTGTCCGCGGGGGGCTTCGCCTTGGGGTTCGCGATGAGCACCTCGATCGGTTTGGCGGCGCGCTTGCAGGTGACGACCGCCTGTTTGGCGCTCGCGTCGGCTGCGGACTCATCCACGACGAGATACCCCGACTGCTTGAAAGCGCTGACCACGGCGTCGTACACGCGGGTCTCCTGGTCGGCCGGCAGGTCGGTGTCGGCCGAGACGACCACCCGGTCGCCCGGCGAGAGGATCACCAGTTCGTCGAGGTCGCCCAGTTCGGCCAGCTTGTCGCGGATCGCGGTGTGAGGTGTCTCGGCCGAGGCGACCGACCAAGCCCCGTCGATGCTGCCTCCCGTGCGGGCGACGTACCACATGCGACCGCCGTGGACCGTGAGGAGGTTGTCGTAGCTGCCGCTGGTCGCCATGACGTACTGCCACAGGAGGAGCGGGTACTTGGGTGCCACTAGGTAGCGGTCGTCGACGAGCAGCAAGTCCTCGATGAAATCGACTTCGCCTTTCTCGACAAGCCCGCCGCTGAACCCATCGATCATCTCACCGGTTCGCAAGTCGATCGTGATGATCATGTCGCCGCTCGCGATGGCGAGACGCTGGAGCCGGCGATCGACCGAGATCCGTTTGATCGAACTCAGCGAGTGAGGGATCGAGGCGACGTGCTCCCCGGTTTCGGTGTCGATGATCGCGATACCCCCTTCGGCGTTGGCGAACAGGAACCTGCCCTGCGGACCGAGCTCGAGGCCCGATCCCCCTCTCGTTTCGAATTTGAGGCGGTGCAAGGCCTTGGCCCGCGCGCCGTCCCAGATCACCGAATCACCAAGAGTCCCGTACGTCAGCAGGCGCCCGCCCGAGAGGAGGCGTGCCCCGTCGATCCCCTTGTGGAATGAGCCGGGCGGGTCGGCATTGAAGTCGCTGACCGGTTTTAGCTCATCCGATTCCATCCTCTTTAGGTACAGCCTGGTCGCATTCCGGTCTTCGCTTCGCAGCAGCACGAGCCGCTCCTCTGGCAGCACGTCCAGGACCACACTGTCGGGCGGGCACTCCACGATCCGCTCCGAATCCCCCGCCGCGAAGTCGAGCCGCTGTAAGTAGTTTCGCCCCTGGTACGCCTTCTGTTCCAGCAGCGCTACCGCCGAGCGGCCGTCGCGCGCGACGAACAGCCGTTCGAGGCTTTCGGAGTGCCCGCTCTCACCGGGCGTCGGAGAGAGGTCGAGCGAGTCGACACGCACCTGGGGGGATTCGGGTTTGGGCAGCGCCGGCGGGGCCCACTTCCACTTGCGGGAGATCCGTGGGCGGATGGTTTGCACGCCACTCCAGTCGGCCCGCATCGAGCCCCCGGCGCCGCGGCTCGCGACGAACGGGTTGGAATCCCCTTGGGCCTCTTGCACGTAGCGACGATCCGCCTCGCTGAGTTTGGCGAGGGGAACCTTGGTTTGTTTGCCGTTGGGCTTCTTCAGCACCACCCGGTCGCCCTCGACGCCGCCGTACGTGGCGACGACCTGGTACTTACCGGTGGTGTCGCTCCAGGTTCGCTCCGCGTGCGCCGCGCGGGGGGGGCCATCGAGCTTGCGGAGTCGTTCGGCGGGCGCCCAGAAGACGAGCTCTCCGGCCCGCTCAAGGCGTGTCCGGAGTGAGCGTTTGCGGACCTTCTTGGCGAACGATTCGAGGTCGCTCAACTTCACCTCGACGAGAACCGAACTGAAGGACCCCTTCTTGATCCGTTGGGCAACCCCGTAGAGCGGCTTCTTGTTCAGGACGATTTCGATGTGATCGCCGGCCTCGAAGTCGGCCCCCAGGCGCCCCTCGAGGTCGTCTTCGTCGCGGTCACGGTTCCTGAGTGAGATCGTGGCCTGGCCCTCACCAGCCGTCGGGAAACGCATGTCGAACTGAGTGAGCGCGCCCTTCGTCGAAGCCCGATCTCGGAGCTTATCGAGATCGATCTCTTGCGGGTCGATCTCGATCTTTAGCGCGCGGCGGGCCTCGTTCGACTCCAGGACTTTGCCGTAGTCGATCGCGTCAACAAACGCCTGGTAGTCCGCGACAGGAGAGAGGGTAAAAGTTGTTCCTTTGCTTTGGACGTTCCGGATGTCGTCGGGAGCGGAGTAGGTGATCAGGGCACGCACATAGTCCACCGCGCCCGGGGTGCGGCGGCCTTGATTGTGGAAGTTGGTTGTGAAGAGTTCTCGGTCCAATTCCTTGAAGGCATCGGTGGGCAGCGAGGTATCTGGGAAGAGCGCCGCGATCTGATCCGCATTGCTGATCGAGACCTTCACTTGTTGCGCCGGCGCCTCGGTCAAGGCGAGCAGGAGCTGGGCGAGCAGGCAGCATCGAAACAGCGAAAGGTGAATCGAGGGCATCGTCTTCAAGCCGAGATTTGGGACAAGCAAGAGAGAAATGAAGCCTCGATCTTAAGCCGCCACGGCCTCTCGCCCACCATCTCGGCGTAGATTGCTGCGGAAACTATAAGCGTACGACGCGGTTCTTAGGTAAATCACCCCAGAACGTTCTTCGAGCCGGCGAACCCCGGTGGGGTCTCGCTCGCGAGCACGACCGGGCGAGCCCCTCGGCGTCGCTGGCCAGGTGGCCGTGCCCCGGCGTTCAGGCGGGCGACGGAGTGGCGGTTTGGCGACCCGGCGCGTATGGTTGAGAGACTGCCTTGAGCGTCGCTCCCCCGCCGTACCGGTCCCCCCGCCGCCCGAACCTTCCCGCGTCCGATGCCGTCCGAAGAAGAGATCTACCAGGAGCACATCCTCGACCACTACGAGGACCCGTTCCACAACGGGCCCCTCGAGGGCGAAACGCACGCGCACGAGGACAAGAACCCGCTGTGCGGCGACGTCGTGCGGATCGCCCTGAAGCTCGACGCCGACGGCAAGATCGAGGACTGCGCGTTCGAGGGGGAGGGCTGCGTGATCAGCCAGGCGAGCTCGTCGATGCTGCTCGAGGCGTTCCACGGTAAGACGATCGCCGAGCTCCGCGAGTTCTCCGCGGAGGACATGCTGAAGCTCTACGGCCCCCGCCTGACCCCCAACCGCCAAAAGTGCTGCCTCCTCTCCTGGCGCGTGATCCAACAAGCGGTGCACTCGCCGGTTTGAAGGGGTTCACCACGGAGGGCACAGAGAGCACAGAGAAGATGGAAGAAGAGTTTCAGCACGGCATTGCGTTACCTGAGCTGCATGAACTCGAGTGCTTCTTCGAGTGCGATGTCGAGTTGGCTGAACCAGATGAACCTTGGCTGCACAATCACTCCATCGTATTCCGTAGTGACCACGGCGATGACGTTGTCTTAGTCATGCTCGCTCCAATGCACTCCGACGCCCGAGTAGCATGGACTAAGGGCGGGCAGAAAGTCGTTAACTTAGAACTAAGCTACGTAAAGCGCGTTCGGCTAGAGAGCCACGAGAATCAGGAACATCTTTGCTTTGATTTCTTTCCCGCGACGCATATCAACACGCTAAGGCTTAAGTTGCGACCACACGCGACGGTTGATTGGTCGATGGAGTTGGCGTAATTCTCCGTGCTCTCTGTGCCCTCCGTGGTGAATCCTAAATGCCCCTAGCCGAAGCCAACGCCGCCTTGCTGCCCGAGTCCGTTCGCGACGACTTCCCGATCCTCCAGCAGGAGGCTCACCCGGGTAAGCCGCTCGTCTTCCTCGACTCGGCGGCGAGCAGCCAGCGGCCGCGCCAGGTCACCGACGCGATCGTCCGCTGCTACGAGCACGACTACGCGAACGTCCACCGCGGCATCCACGTGCTCAGCGAGCGGGCGACCGACGGCTACGAGCTGGCCCGCCGGAAGGCGCAGGAGTTCCTGGGCGCCGAGCACGCGCACGAGGTGATCTTCACCGCGGGCACGACCGCCGGCGTTAACACGGTCGCCCACAGCTGGGGCGATGCGAACGTGGCCGCGGGCGACGAGCTGTTGCTCACGCCGATGGAGCACCACTCGAACCTCGTGCCCTGGTTCCAGCTCGCCGAGCGGACCGGCGCGGTGATCCGGCATCTTCCGATGACGGCTGACGGACGGCTTGAAATCGATCGGTTGGGGGAGGTGCTCTCCGAAAAAACAAAACTCGTCGCCTTCACGGCGGTGAGCAACACGCTGGGGACGGTGAACCCGGTCGCGCAGATCTGCGCGGCGGCCAAGGGGGTCGGCGCGGTCACGCTCATCGACGCCGCCCAGAGCACGCCGCACATGGCGACCGACGTGCGGGCGATGGGCTGCGACTTCCTGGTGTTCAGCGGCCACAAGCTGTGCGGCCCGTCGGGCGTCGGCGTGCTGTACGGACGCGAGGCGCTCCTCGAAGCGATGCCCCCGTTCCTCGGCGGCGGCAGCATGATCAACCGGGTCTATGAGGACCGCTTCACGCCGGCCGCCCTGCCCGCGAAGTTCGAGGCGGGCACGCCCCCCATCGCGCAGGCGATCGGCCTCGGCGCCGCGATCGACTACCTGCAAGCGATCGGCCTCGGCCGCATCCACGCGCACGAGCAGGCGCTGATGCTGCGGGCGTGGGAGAAGCTCGCCCCGATCGAGGGCATCCGTTTATTGGGCCCGAGCCCCGTCGAGCACGGCCCCGAGGTCCGCGCGGGGCTGATCAGCTTCGTGCTCGACCGCCCCCACGCGCACGACATCGCCCAGCTGCTCGACGACGAGGGGATCGCCGTCCGCGCCGGCCACCACTGCACGCAGCCTTTGCACGACCGCCTAGGAATCACCGCCAGCACCCGCGCGAGTTTTTATCTCTACAACACGCCCGCGGAGATCGACGCCCTCGCCGAGGCGCTCGCCGCGGTGCGGGAGCGGTTCAAGCCGACGGGGCGGAGGCGGCGCTGGCGTTCCGAATAGAGCACGACGGAACGAAGGAACGACGAGATCAAAGGGGTGCCATGTCTCGCTAGCCGATTCGATCGTTCGCATGCCCACCCTTATCAGGGAGGGCATGGCACCCGGCCCTAGGAGCACGGGGTGTATCAGTGGTTCCCGGCGAAGCTAATCCGCGCGAAAATATCGCCTCAGCGCAGGGGAGTGTTGCGATAGCGCACATCGAATCCCCATTCCACATAGCTTCGTTGCTGTGGGGACGAGCTGTGGGCATAGTGACCGCCCTGTCGCGAATGTGGGTTACGGCATCCGTACGCACCTTGTTTTGCAACTTTCTATCTCTTGTTTGGAGCTCAGTCTAATGCGACGCAGTAGCACACGAGCCTCGGCGATACTCGCCGGCGCTGCTCTCTTTATAGCGGCCCCCGTCTTGGCGGCCCCGGGTGACATCCTCTTCAGTTCGGACCTGGATACCTCGACCGGCCTCACGGTCGCGGGGACATCGGACACCGCCTCGACATTCGGTTACGACTACAGCGCGGACGGCATCCCGTCCGCCCCCAGCGGCAGCGGCACGACCGGCTTGAAGTTGGAAGCCAACCTTAGCGCCGGCTCCGCGAACGAGATCGCCGCCTTCACCGATGTGGCGATCACGGCGGACGTGTACAAGGTGACGGTTGACGCTTGGGGCAACACCGTCGGCCCCTTCCCTGCTGGTGGCGCCGGTTCGACTGAGTTCACCGGACTCGCAGTGGGCCACGATGGTGTGACAGCGGGTCGCTCGGGCGGCACGTTGCTGTACACCAATGAGGGAGGTTCATCCCGCGACTACCGACTCTACAAGAACAATAGCGAGCAGTTCTACGCCTCGGGCCAATACGGGCCCGGTCTCGCTTCCAACAACGCCTCGGACCCGTTGTTCATCGCGGCTTTCCCGGGCGTTTCCCCTCCGGTCGCCCAGGGCGACCCGACGTTCATCCAAGACGGGGCAGGCGGGTTCCAGTGGATGACAATCGAGGCCCTCGTCGATTCGGTCGCTGGCACCGCCCAGTTCACGATCAGCAGCGCCACGTCGGGCAACTCGGTGGTCATCGGCACGCTGGACGCGAACGTCGGCAACTCGTTAGCCACCACCGGCTCGGCGGCGATCGTGTACGCGGATCTCTTCAGCTCTGTCTCCGAAGACCCGACACTGACCTTCGGCGTGTTCGACAACTTCGTCGTGACGGATCTCACCCCGATCCCCGAACCGACCAGCGCCGTGATAGTTGGCCTGGCTGCCCTGGCGCTGCTGCGTCGCCGCCGGTTCTGAATGGGTGCGTCCTCACCGCAGCCCGGCTGACACCGGGTAGCGGCGAATCTTGATATCCAAGCGCCGGGGGGCCGAAAAGCTCCCCGGCGTTTTTTCATTTGCCCAGGATCCAGCACCCCTCACTGCGGGTCCATCCGGGATTATCGTGGGGAGGTCGTCGGAGAAGCGGAGTTTTCGAACCTCAACGCGGACAACAACGAACGGGGGATCGCCCCGACGCCATCGCCCGCGCCTCGACCGCGGCTGGGGGTGACGGCCGAGGCGAGGGCGACGACGACGGGGCTCAAGCGGGAACGCGAGACAAAAAGCCCTTGGAAAACAGGTCGGTGAGCCCCTCTCGGAGAGCCCGAGCCGAGGGAAATCCGACCCACGATAATCCCGGATGGACCTCACTGCGGCCAAAGCAGCGCAAACGCCGCCCCCGTGGCGAGCGAGTACGCCAGGCCGTCGAGCAGGTCCATCACGAACTTGCGGCGGAACCAGATGATCGTGGGGATACCCGCGCAGACGTGCGCCAGGAACGCGGCGGTGGCGGTGAAGCGGAAGACGTCGAGCGTCGGCGTCTCCTTCGTGAGCGCGATGCTCGCGAGGTAGCCGATTGCGAATGCGGTGAACAGGAAGAACGCGAGCGTCATGCCGATGTTCTTCCCCATGTGCGGCGTGTGGCTCCAGCGGATCAGCATCCCCTGGCACTTGCCCGGGTCCATATCGCCCGGCTCGCCGGTGGTGATGAGGTACTGCTCGCCCGGCTCGGTCCCCTTGAGGGCGGCCGAGAGGTTGTCGTCGAGCGGCAGCGGCTTCCACTCCGGCTTGTGGTGCGGGGCGGCGGTCCAGGCGATCGTGCTGAGCACGTGCACCGCGACCCCCGCGACGAGGATCGGCAACCAGAGGTCAAAGAGCGAGACGGGCGTCATCGGGCGGCTCCGTGTGGGGAGTGCGGGATAAGGGCCGGTTCGTGATTCCCCCTCCTCCGCTTGCGGGGGAGGGGCTAGGGGAGGGGGCGGAACCCGGGTACCCGACGCTCCTCCTCCCCTAACCCCTCCTCCTAAAGGAGGAGGGGAACTCGCGCGTAGCCTAGCATGGTTTCGTCCCGAACTGGTTTGTCGAGCCGGCCCGATCGGCTTAGATTGCCCCGAGGGCCTTGCCCCGCATCACCACGCCTCCCACTCCGAACCCCACACCGACCGCCATGATCCGTCCCGCTTTGACGCTAAACCGCCTGCTCGTGTTAGCCGCCCTCGCCGGGGCCGGTTCCGTGCAGCAAGCCGACGCCCACTGCCAGGTGCCGTGCGGCATCTACGGCGACCAACGCCGGTTCGACTCGATGCTCGAAGACGCGGAGACCATCACCAAGGCGATCGCGCAGATCGGCGAGCTGGCCGGCACGCACGACGCGACCGGCCACAACCAGCTCGCCCGCTGGGTGACGACCAAGGAGCAGCACGCCACCAGCATCCAAGAGACGATCGCCGCGTACTTCTTGGCCCAGCGCATCAAGGCGGACAGCGCGAACTACGTCGACCAGCTCAAGGCGTCGCACGCCATCACGGTCGCCGCGATGAAGGCGAAGCAGGCCGCTGACCCGGCGACCGCCGACGCGCTGACCAAGGCGATCAAGGCGTACTACAAGGTCTACACGGGCAAGGATTACCAAGCCGCTCACGTACACTGAGTCGCTTGCCCGCTTCCCTTGGCCGAACGCGTTGGCCTGATTCGGCCCGCGAGGAGACGCGGATCGATTGCGCCCGAGGCTAGCGCCTTCGGCTCATCCCCTGTGAGCCCGACACGGAAGTGCGACAGCTTCACGTTATCGACGACCTCAACTACGGCGGCGCCCAAACGCAGCTCCGGCTGCTGGCGACCGCCGCCGTTGAGCGGGGCGACCCGGTCGCGGTCGCTTCGTTGAAGCGGCCCGGCGCGGTCGGCGGGGCGCTGCGCGCGGGGGGCGTTGAGGTCGAGTGGCTCGGCCGCCGACTGGCGTTCGATCCGTTCGCGTTGCGGCGGCTGGTGCGAACGATCCGTCGGCGGCGGCCCGAGGCGCTCGTCGGCTGGGGAGCGGCGGCCGCGCCCTTCTGCCGGCTGGCCAAACGGGCGACCGGCGTCCGCTGGTTGCATCACCCGTGGGGCCAAGTGTCGCCGCACGCGACGCTGGCCGACGACGATCTGTCGCGCTTGCCCAGCGCGATTGACCCCGCAATCCGGCCAGCCGACGGTTCGGCGAAGCTCGCCATGCGGGGGTGGCTGCGCTCGGGCGGAGTCGACGTGGCGGACGACGCCCCGGTCCTGCTGACGGTCGCCCGGCTCGATCGCCCGCGCGCCGTGAATGAGCTGGCCTGGGCGGCGGACGTGGTGCGGGTCGTCTGTCCCGGCCTGCGGATGCTGGTCGTGGGGGACGGTCCCGCGCTGGTCGCGTGCCAGCGTTTCGCCTCCCAGGCGACCGAGCCGGGGCTTGTTACCTGGCTCGGCGGGCAGGCGGACCTGAAGCCGTTCTACGCGGCGGCCGACGTCGTTTGGGTCGGGGCGGGGCGGGGCGTCGCGCCGACGCCCGCCCTCGAGGCGATGGCCGCGGGCAAACCGTTGGTCATGGCCGCGGCGGCGGGACGCGAAGCGTTGTTCGACACGCCGTCGCTCGACGCCGGCCTGCTGCCGGGGTGGAGCGACCGCGCCGCCTGGGCGCGGGTCACACGCCGGCTGTTGGAAGAGAGGTCGTGGGCCGAAGAGATCGGGGCCGCGAACGACTCGCGTGTCACGGCGGGTCACTCTTGCGACGAGGCGTACGCCGCGTTGACCGAGTGCTTGGCGGTCGCGTCCTGATCGCGATCAGGACGCCGCTTCGTTCCCCGAGGCGGCGAGGCGGAAGTGCGACGTATCGATCACGGGCGGACGCCAAACCGATTCGGGCTCGTCCGGCATCAGGTCGCCGACGTAGCGGCGGCGCTTCTCGCTGAGGGTCCAGGCCGATCGGATCGACGCGCACGCGTCGGCGATCTGATCGGGGCTGGGCAAGAAGTCGATCCTCCGGAGGTCGTCGGTTCCGGGACCTTGATCGTCGAAGTGCTTCACGTTCGCACGCATCACTCACCCCTTCGTTCTGGTTGCGCTGTACGACGGTTCGGCTTCACCGAAAGACCGTCGGCCTGTTCCTTGCAGAAAAGCTCTTGGCCGATTTCTGGGCCAAGCGTCACACGTTCTCGCAACGCTACGCGTCGCGCGCTCTCGTGTGAAACCCGCACCCGATCAACGGCGTCGAGCATGCCGCGAAAGTGTGTGGATCGTGTGTAGATACCAGAAGAAAAGGAATAAGCGACAATCGCAGGGAACAAGAATTCTGACTGCGGAAGGAGCTGGCGATGACGCCATCGGTCGTTGCGGCATCCCGGGGATGCTTATCGCCGGGACTTGGAGGGGGTAAGCTGGCCCAGGCGGTCAAAACGGCCGTCTGGGAAAACTTGTCGAAAAAATCCTCGCGGACCGATCGCATAGCTATCGGCCCATGCTTCTAGGGGCTTCTTCAGCCCCGGGGCCTCATCAACGGAGTGGCGACGAGCGATGAAGGACGTTCTTGCAGTGGTCTTGGCGGGCGGAAAGGGCTCGCGACTCGAGCCCCTCACCCGCGATCGCGCGAAGCCGGCGGTGCCGTTCGGCGGCAACTACCGGATTGTCGACTTCACACTATCCAACTGCCTGAACAGCGGCATGCGCCGCATCCTGGTGCTCACGCAGTACAAGGCGATGAGCCTCGACCGGCACATCACGCTCGGTTGGCGTGATTACTTCTGCCGCGAATTGGGCGAGTTCGTGGATGTCGTCCCTCCGCAGCAGCGGATCGACGAGCAGTGGTACCAGGGCACCGCCGACGCCGTGTACCAAAACATCTACACGATGGAGAAGGAGCGGCCGAGCCACGTGGTGATCCTCGCGGGAGATCACATCTACAAGATGAACTACGCGAAGCTCGTGCAGTACCACGAGCAGCAGAAAGCCGACCTCACCATCGCCGCGCTCACGGTCCCGAAGGAAGAGGCGACCGCCTTCGGCGTGATGCAGGTCGATGGCGATCAGCGCGTCGTCGGGTTCGAAGAGAAGCCGGCCGAGCCGAAGACCGTGCCGGGCGATCCGGACAACTGCCTCGCGTCGATGGGCATCTACGTGTTCAACGCGCCGCTGCTGTTCGACGAGCTCTGCCGCGACGCGACGCTGCCCGAGTCGGCGCACGACTTCGGCAAGAACATCATCCCCTCGATCATCGATTCACGCCGCGTCTTCGCGTTCCCGTTCCGCGACGAGAACCGGGGCGGGCAGGCGTACTGGCGCGACGTCGGCACGATCGACGCCTACTACGAGGCCAACCTTGAGCTCACCAACGTGGCGCCGCAGCTCAACCTGTACGACGACCACTGGCCGATCCGCACGCACCAGCTCAACCTGCCGCCGGCGAAGACCGTCTTCGCCGCCGACGACGGGGGCGACGAGGGCCCCCGCCGGGGCGAAGCGCTCGACAGCCTGGTCAACCACGGCGCGATCCTCTCGGGCGGCGTCGCGCGGAAGTGCGTGATCGGCCCCTCGGCGCGGATCAACAGCTACTCGCTGGTCGAGGAGTCGATCCTCTTCGCCGGCGTGAACGTCGGCCGCCGCTGCCGCATCCGCCGCGCGATCATCGACAAGGGGGTGCAGATCCCCGAGGGCACGGAGATCGGCTACGACCACGACGCCGACCGCGCCCGCGGCTTCACCGTCTCGCCCGGCGGGGTGACCGTCATCGCGAAGGCCGACGGGGCGTTGCCGATCGGGTGAGCCCCTTTGGGGGGGGCTTCGAGAAAACGATCCGATTCGACCGACACGGGATCGACGCACGCTATTAGGATGAGGGCCGCAGTCTTCTAGGTTCTCGTTCCCCTCTAGTCGGTGCGTGTCTCATGAGCGGTACTCGCGTCGCGGTCTTGGCCTGCCTGGCTCTCCTTGGCGTTTCGTCCCACGCACCGGCTCAGACCGAGTGGCTCGGCGGTACGGGCGACTGGTTCGAGCCGTCGAACTGGACCGCCGGCGTCCCCAGCCAAACGAACCCCGCGGCGGTCAACACGGGCAGCGCCCGCTTCGACACGCCCGCGACGGCTGGCGAGTTCATCGGGCTGACGGTGGGAGGTCGCTCCTCGACACGCGGGGTCGATATCACCGAAGGCCAAGTGCTGGGCGAAGCTGACCTGACGGTCACCGGCCTCGCCGACATCGGCATCGCCGGCGGCACGGGCCAGGGCACGGTGCGCACGGGAGAGGGCCGGCTGATCCTGCGTGGGGGCGATCTGGTGAACGAGCCTTACCAGGACCCGTTCTTTCCCGATCAGGTTGCTGGCGTGCGGATCGGGACGGCCAGCGGCACCGGAACCGACACCGTCTTCACGGGCCTGGGCCTCGTGCGGATGACCGGCGGGTCGGTCCGATCCGCAGGGTTTGTTGAGGTCGGTCGTGCGGGGGGCACGGGCACGCGGGGCGAGCGTCACGCTATGGGCGAACTGCAACTCGTTGGGGGCGACTTGATCGGCGCCGGCGGGGTGACGATCGGGACGGCCAGCGGCACCGGATCGACCGACGGCTTTGCCAACGGCAGGGCGTCGATCGTTGGGGGTGACTTGATCGTCGAGCCCCTTATCGACCCATTCAATGAGGACGCCTTCTCTTCCTTGAGTGTCGGGAGCGCGGGCGGGACGGGCCAGTTCGACGGCTCGGCCGTCGGCGTGCTGTACATCGACAGGGGAGACGTGGCAGCCAACAGCGTGCGCGTTGGGGTCGCGGGGGGCATCTCCAATTCGACTTCCCGGGCCGAGGGCCGGATGATGGTCCGTTACGGCGACGTCCGAATGCAGGAGATGACGGTGGGAACGCTCGGGAGCAACGGGGTCTCCGCGAGCGGTTTGGTCGAACTCGCCGCGGGGGCGATCCAGGGCGAGAGCCTGGTAATCGGAGAGTTTGGCGAGCTCGTCCTCGAACTCGGCGGGGCGCTGCCGGCGCCGGCGCCATCGAGTCTAACGGTTGCCGACGTGGCCTTCGGCAAGGTCCGCGTCGACGAGGTGCAGATCGCCGGCGGCCTGACCGCCCGATTCGCCGCCGGCTTCCGGCCCGAGGCGGGCCAGCATTTCGACCTGATCGTCGCCGACCAACTCACGGGCGCGTTCTCGGTCGAGGTCCTCGGGCTCGATCCGTTTTGGCGGGATCGGCTGACCGTCGTCCGGACGCCCACGCTGCTGCGTCTCCAGTTCGCCGTGCCCGAGCCGGCGTCGGCGGGCACGGTCGCGATGGCGTTTGCGGCGCTTTCTTTGCGTTCGCGAAGCCGTCGCTAGTCGTCGCTCCAACGCGGCGCGGTCGCGCTGCGGGCGTCGGGCTGGAAGTAGTCGGCCCGTTCGATCCCCATCACGCCGGCGACCAGGCTTGTGGGGAACTGCTCGCGCAGCTCGTTCAGGTCGCGGACGTTCGCGTTGTAGAACCGGCGGGACGCGGCGATGCGGTCCTCGGTCTCGGTCAGCTCCTCCTGCAGCCGCAGGAAGTGCGCGTCCGCCTTCAGCTCGGGGTACGACTCGGCGACCGCGATCAGCCGGTGCGCCGCTTGTTCTAGCGCCCGCTCCTCCTCCCCCCGCCGCCCCGCCGTGGCGGGCGACGCCCCCTCCGCCCGCATCCGCGCGACCGACTCGAGTACCTCCTGCTCGTGCGCGGCGTAGCCCTTCACGACCTCGACCAGGTTCGGGATCAGGTCGAGCCGACGGCGCAGCTCGACCTCGATGTCGGCCCAGCTCTCGCGCAGGTGCTGCCGGAGCCCGACGAAGCGGTTGTAGATCACGATCCACCAGATCGCGAACAACAAGAACGGGCCGAGCAGCAGGAAAAACAGGACGGGAAGGACGGCCATGCGGTTCTGATGAGGAGGAAGTCGATTAGTCTCTTCGGCCGGCCGCGCCCGGTTGGTGGTTCATGTGGCTCGGCCAGAGCGCGAGGAAACGCTCCGCCCATTTGAACCACGAGACGAACTGGTGCGGCTCCCACACGCGCTCTCCGTTGGTCACCACGAGCCACCCGTTGCGGAGCTCGAGCCGTTCGGGGCTGCTGGCCAGCAGCATCTCGATCGCCCGCGGATGGATCAGATCGTACGCGAAACGCTTGTCGTCGGACGAGACGTGGAACTCGCGGCTGAACTCGGCCGACTCGAAGTCGATGTCGTCGAACCCGATCGCCGCGGCGATCGAGTCGAAGAAGTGCTCCCGGCGGATGGCGACGCGCGGCGTCGGGCCGATCTCCAGCCGGACCGCCAGGTAGCTGAGCCGGTGAGTCTGAGTGCGGCGGTTCTTGCCGGAGCCCGATTGGGTTTGGTAGCGGTAGTCGCCCGCGTGGAAAATCAGCGGGCGCTCGCCCGGCGTGAGGCGGCCCGACAGGGTGTTGTACGCCTGCCGGCTGCTGCCTCGGTTAAAGGCGTCGATCTGCTCCAACTCGCGCGGCAGGCGGCCGAGGGAACGCGCCCGGAAACGCCAGCCCTCCTGAGCGGCGAGCTTGGCGAGCGCCAGGACGCGGGCCTTCTGCTGGCGACCCCCCAGGATCGCAACGACCAGCACCACGACGGCGAAGGCAACGAAGATCGGCAGGATCGCCACGGGCGGAGCGGCCTCGCTGAACGGGGTAGGGGGGCGGCGGCCATCGTACGGGGTGTCGCCTCGGGTGTCGCTAGCACGCGTCCTTTGCGGTTCGTACGCTCCGCGGCAGGCTTGTTGAGAAAACGGGCGAGCTGCCTTAGGTTTATCGTTTGAGCAAGCCACGCTGCCGAGCCGCCGGGCGACCGAGGGGTTGCCTGAAAACGTTAGGTGGCTAACCAGATACAGAGACCGTCGTCACACCAGAAGACAGGGAGGCCCCCATGAACACCACCATCCGCACGCTCACGATGCTCGCCCTCTTGGCCGCCACCTCGGCCGCCCCGGCGGGGGTCAACATCTCGATTTCTAGCCGGATCCACCAGCTCACCGACACGATCTTCGAGGGGCTCGGCATCGACTTCGATCTCGAACTGCCCCCGATCGAGATCGAGACGTCCGAGCGGGCCGCCTCGGCGGTGAACGGCGCTCTCGATCGGGCCCAGTCCGCGGTGAACGGCGTCTTCGGTGACGGGGGGCCGCTCGACGATTTCCAGGTCGACCTGCCGGACGTCGATCAGATCCTGAACGGCCTCGATCTGCCCGCCGTGAGCGTGCCGCAGGTGGCCGAACTGAACGTGCAGGAGATCGTCGACGACGCCCTCGGCCAAGCGAACGACGTCCTCGACAACCTCGACCTGCCCAACGTTGACATCCCGCAGGTGTCGATCCCGTCGGTCAATGTCCCCAACGTGCAACAGATCGTCGATGACGCCCTCGGCCGGGCAAACGACATCCTGGACGACCTCGATCTGCCCAGCGTCGACCTGCCAAACATCGACGTCCCCGCGGTCGATATCCCGGACGTTGACCAGATCGTCGAGGACGCTCTGAACGACGCCCAGGACGCGGTCGACGACGCCCTGGGCGAGGCGCAAGAGGCGATCGACGGCGCGCTGGACGACGCCCAAGACCTTCTGGATGACCTCGACGATCTGGTTCCCAATGTCGAGGAGATCGTCGAAGACGCCCTTGGCGAGGCTGAGGACGCCGTTGAGGACGCTCTGGATGACGTGCAGGACCTTCTCGATGACCTCGATGGGATCGTCCCCGACGTCGACGGGATCGTTGAAGACGCCCTGGGCGAGGCGAGCGGCGTGGTCGAAGACGTCCTGTCGGACATCCAGGTCGATCTCCCCCCCGTGGCGATCGAGGCCCTCGAGTCGCTGCCGATCGAACTGCCCATCAGCCTCGGCTCAACCTTCTTGAGTTCCGGACCGCTGTTCAGCGCTTCGGCGGTCGCCGTGCCCGAGCCCTCGGCCGCCTTGCTGGCCTGCCTGGCGATGGGACTCGCTCGCCGCCGGAAGCGGTGAGCAAGTCGGCGGTAAAAAAGGCGAAAGATTGCTTCAGCTACACTTGTCGCTGTCCGGGGGCGGCGGTATAACGACATGTGTGGCTGAAACGGAAGCGTCATCCCGGGCCACGTGCATCGCCCTCATCCTTCTGCAATCGAGGTTGGCTCATGCGTCGTTTGGCTTGCGTCCTGCTGCTGTTCGGACTGGGAGTCTCCGCGCCCGCCCGCGCCCAAGACCTTCCGCCCGAGTTGGTAGAGCTGTTCGAGCAGATCGGCATCCCGCTCGACGAGAACGGCGTGCCGACTCCACCGCCGGCGCCTCCTCAGCCGACGGCCCCGGCCGAGCCGCTGACGCCGGAAGAGCTGTCCGATTTGCTCGGGCTACCTGTCTGGATGTTCGACCCGGAGCCCCACGTTTGGACGCAACCTGGAACAACAACCACTCCCGTTCCTCAGCCCGATCCTGTGCCGCCGACCCCCATTGCCGATCCGATCACCCCGGAGGAGCTGGCGGAGTTGCTCGGTCTGCCGGTGGAACTATTCACCGGGGGCGAGCCCACTCCGCCGGCCCCGCCGGTTCAGCCGCCCGAGATCAACACGCCCGAAGAGCTCTTTGAGTTCTTGGGGATCAGCCCGATTGGCGTGGGAGAGCAGGCCCCCGTCGTCACGCCGCCGGTGACGCCGATTTCGTCGCTCACCCCCGATGACCTCGACTTCTGGTTGATGCTCGGCTTCGACGGATTCCCCGGCCAGCCGCCGGTCAGCGCTACGGTGAACACGGCCGTGCCGGAGCCCTCATCCGCGCTGCTGCTCGCCTTGGCCGCGGGGCTCGTTCCCCGCCGGCGTCGCTAGCGCCGGAACGCGCTCGCTCGCGAGGCGGCCGACTCGGCGGCCCCGGTTGGCTCGAGCGATTCGAGCAGCCTGCGGAGCGGGGCGTCGTCTGCCGGGCCGGTGAGGGTGGGCAGGGTAGTCGTCGCGGCGATCGCTACTCCGTCCGTCGAGACGTGGTGATGACGCCACTCGACCGGCCGTCCGTCGAGCTTGCCCGCCGAGGCGATGGCGATCGTCTCGCCGTCGGCGCGGGGCGTCTGCTCGGTCGAGAGCACCGTGGCGAGGTCGCTGCCCAACGTGTAGCGGATCTCCTGCTCCAGCGTGGCGAGCGTCATCCGCGTCGAGGCGCTCGGGGCGAGCGTGGTCAGCATTGACACGCCGTCGCCCGTCACCCGGCGGAGCGTGGTCGCGTGCCGGTCGCCGGCGACGACGAACCAGTCACGGTCCGCCAGCAGCCGCCAGCCCGCCCCGCCCGTGGTGATCGCCAGCCGGCGGTCGAGCCGCGTCGTCTCGGCGATCAGCCGATCGACGGCGTCGAGCGTGTGGCCCTCCTCGGGCGGTTGAATCTTGAGATTCAGTTTGGCCGTCGCGGTGAGGGCGGGCGTCGCGGGGCCGACCGCCCGCTCTTCGCGCCAGGCGAGGTTCAGGCGGGTGATCCGCCGCGTTTGGCGGTCGAAGAGCGCCACGCCCCGCAGGTCGATTTCGACCCGTGCCCCGTCGGCTAGGCCGTGAACCGGGCCGGCGAAGCGGAGCTTCGCGTGCCGTGCGGTGCTGGTCTCGATCACGCCGGTGACTTCGCAAAGCGTGGTCGAATCGACCCGCAAGACCCGTTGAACGGCCGCTGGGTCGGCCTGCCAGCTATCGGTCGGCAGCAACTCGCCGGCGGGGAGTAGGGTGTCGATGTCGAGCGGGTCGGCGGGCAGCTGCACGCGGTCGAGCTGATTGCGTGTCAGCACCCCGTCGGCGGAGACGACGCAAGCCCCCGCGGCGTCCTCGTGCGCGACGAGCAGCCGATTCGGCCCGGTCGCCCCGTCGACCAACCTCGCCACGCGGGCCGCTCCGTCCCCCGCCGGGTTCAGTTTCTCTTGCGTATAGGCCAGCCCGAACCGCAGCTCGATCGGCCGGGGCGCTTCGGCGGGGAGTTTCGGGTCGGTCGGCTCTGGGGTCGCCTCGCCGGCGAGGCGCAGGTCCGCTTCGACGCGGGCCGGCGAGCGCCAGGCTTCCGAGTCGGGGGTCAGATCGATCGCCCCCGCCCCCTGAGAGACGCCCGCCAGGGCCAAGAGCCAAGCCACCGCCATCGATCCCGTCCGTGCGCGCATCGCCAGCTTTCCTTGCTGTTTGGGGGGCCGGCGGGGCGGTTTGGTGAACCCGCGGCGCGGCCGAATCGTCTTCATGGAGTAGATCGACCACTCCGGGTCGGTTTCGTCCTATCCGTCGTGTGGGGAACGGGTTGGGTAAAGCGGGTGGTCTGGGAGGCGGTCTCCCGCGATCGGGGCAGAAGTTTCCCTCGACCCAAAGATCGTTACCCGCGTACAACAAACAGCCGCTGTCGCCGCCGAGAGGCTGCGCAACCCCAGGCGGCGGAAGGGCTAGCGACGAGTTCGCCGGTCTAGAGCGGGGAGCATTCACCCCGCCAAGCCATCGCTGCCAGCAGAGAAAGCCATGCAACGTTCCTACCGCATCGAGGCCATCGACGAGCTCCGCCGGCAGCAGATCCGCCGGGCGAGCCCGGATGAGCGTCTGCGCCGCCTGGAAGAGGTGGAGCGCGCCGTGGCGGAGCTCGATCCGTCGCGCGACTACGCGGTCGACCGGGTCGTGATGAAGATCGGCTGCCGAGGCTGGGTCCGCCCCGATCGGGACAAAGCGCCCGGTGCCGACCTGATCCACGACCTCCGTCTGCTGGTCGAGGACCTGAGCGACTCGGTTGACTTGCCGGCCGACGCGGTCGGCGAGCAGGTGCTGACGGTCAACGATCTGGCGGAGCAGTTCAATGTCTCGACCAAGACGATCGCCCGCTGGCGCGAGGCGGGCCTCGTCAGCCGCAAGCTGGTGTTCGACGGCCGCAAGCGGGTCGGCTTCCTGCGGAGTAGCGTCGACCGCTTCGTCCGCAACAACCAAAGCCGCGTCGAGCGCGGGGCCCGGTTCCGCCAGCTCACCGATCGCGAACGCCTGGAACTGGTCGCCGACGCCCGTCGGCTGGCCGAGGAGGGCCACGGCCGTTCCGAGGCGATCCGCCTGATCACCGACCGGACCGGCCGCACCGCCGACACGGTCCGCGCCACGATCACCCAACACGAGCGGACCGAGCCCCTCTTCGCCGAGACCGCCGGCGTTTTGACCGATCGGCAGAAGCATCAGGTCTACGAAGATCACCTGGCCGGCGTATCGGTCGAGCGGCTGATGAAGCGGTACGGCCGCTCGAAAACGACGATCTACCGCCTGATCACCGAGGTCCGCTACGAGCGGATCCAGACGCTGCCCCTCGACTGCATCCCGAACGACCGGTTCAAGCGGCGTGGCGCCGAGGCGGCCTGCCTGGGCCCGATGCCCGAGGCGGAGACCACCCCCCGCAAGGCCCGCCGGCCCGCCGACCTGCCCGCGTATCTCGCGAGCCTGTATGAGGTTCCGTTGCTGACCCGCGAGCAGGAGCAGCACGAGTTCCGCAAGTACAACTACCTGAAGTACAAGGCGGCCAAGCTGCGCGACTCGCTCGACGCCAAGCGCCCCGCTCCGGGCGTGATGGACGAGATCGAGTCGCTCTACGACGAGGCCGTGGAGGTTAAAAACCACCTGTCGCGGGCCAACCTGCGGCTCGTGGTGTCGCTCGCCAAGAAGCGGATGACCCCCAATCAGAGCTTCTTCGAGCTGGTGAGCGACGGCAACGTCTCGCTGATGAAGGCGATCGAGAAGTTCGATTTCGCCCGCGGCAACAAGTTCAGCACCTACGCCACTTGGGCGATCGTCAAGAACTACGCCCGCACCATCCCGGGCGAGTACAAGCACCAGGACCGCTTCCGCACCAGCTACGAGGAGCTGTTCGACAGCACCGAGGAGTACCGGGCGAACCCGACCCTCCGCGAGGCGGCCCAGAAGGACCGGCTGGAGAAGATCGGCAAGATCCTCCGGCGGCTGGACGACCGGGAGCAGCAGATCGTGATCTCGCGGTTCGGCCTGGACCACAGCCGCGAGCCGCTGACGCTCAAGGAAGTGGGGGCCGAGATGGGGGTCACCAAGGAACGCGTCCGCCAGATCGAGGCCCGCGCCCTCACGAAGCTGCGCCAGGCCGCCGCCGAAGAGCGGGTGGCGTTGGAGCTCTAGGCGGCTCGAAATCGTTTGGAGTTTGCCTTAAGTGGAGCCCGACTGGCTTTTGGCGCCGAGGAGTTTGCCCGAATCGTCGGAATCCGGGCGGAATGCCCCGAAGAGTGGGCTTGCGGGCGCCGATCCGCTCGGTATATTGGCCGATTCCCACGAGTTTCCGGCTGCCGGTACGGAGTGACTTTCTCCCGTTTTCCGGGGATTCCTCGCCTTGAGGAGGCCTCGGAGGGGCGAACCGGGTTCGCAGAACCTGGCTCGTTAGGAGAGGGAAGCTTAGTTCGGCGACCAGATGATCTGGAGCTTGGTTAGTTTTCCGTAGGCTAGCGTAGCTCAATTGGCAGAGCAGCTGATTTGTAATCAGCAGGTTGTGGGTTCAAGTCCCTCCGCTAGCTCTCGAGTGTCGGCCCGTCCGGGTCGGGGCTCAGGTGGCGGCGAGGCTTGGCGGGCGAAGGCGGTCGCTGCGGCGATCCGGCTTGAGTCGGCCTCGCGGTGAGGTGTGGCGCTGTCTCCACGAGGTGTGGTTCAGGCCGCGCGGCGCCGTTGTCGCCGAAAAGGTGGGTTACCGAAGCGGTCAAACGGGTCTGACTGTAAATCAGATGGCTCTGCCTTCGCAGGTTCGAATCCTGCACCCACCACTGGTTTCGGGGCGGCTCCGCTTGGCTCACGCCAGGGTGTTGCTCGCCTCGGAGTCGATGGCGAATGGGGACGGGGGGATGCGGTGCGTGGATTGGCGGTCGGCGGTCAGCCGGTTGCTTTCCTGGTTCCTCATCCCCGCTTCCGCATTAGCTTTGCGGGTGTAGCTCAATGGTAGAGCAACAGCCTTCCAAGCTGATGACGAGGGTTCGATTCCCTTCACCCGCTCTGTTTCGATACGCGTAAGAGGAGCTGGCTGGCGAAGGGCTTAACGGTAACCTGCTGCTGTAGCTCAGTTGGTAGAGCACATCCTTGGTAAGGATGAGGTCACGAGTTCAAGTCTCGTCAGCAGCTCTGCGGCCCCGGCCGCAGCGGAGCGGGATGGAGCGAAGCGAGGAGAGGTCGAGGCAGGGAAGCGTCGAGGCAGGGAAGTTTTGAAGCAGTAAGGTTTGATAAGCTAAGCGACGAGCGGGGCCTTCCTCGTGAGTCATTCGGAGTCGAGGCCGCCCCGGACGGGGTTCTCGGCAGTCAACACGGGGCGGCGACCGCCGCCAGAACAAGCCGCCACCGCAATCGCTGGCGCCCTCTAGCAACTACTAGCGAGTCAGAAGAAAGATGGCCAAGGACACCTTCGAGCGGACGAAGCCGCACGTCAACGTCGGCACGATCGGTCACATTGACCACGGCAAGACGACGACCACCGGCGCCATTGTCGCCGTGCAGGCGGCGAAGGGCCTCGCCCAGGCCAAGTCGTATGCCGACATCGCCAAGGGCGGCACGGTGCGTGACGAAACCAAGACCGTCACGATCGCCGCGGCTCACGTCGAGTACGAGACCGAGACTCGTCACTACGCCCACATCGACTGCCCGGGCCACGCCGACTTCGTCAAGAACATGATCACGGGCGCCGCCCAGATGGACGGCGCCATCCTGGTCGTCTCGGCGCCGGACGGCCCGATGCCGCAGACCCGCGAGCACATCCTGCTCGCCCGCCAGGTCGGCGTGCCCCGCATCGTGGTCTACCTGAACAAGGTCGACCTCGTCGATGACGAGGAGCTGCTCGAGCTGGTCGAGATGGAGGTCGTCGAAGAGCTGGAGAAGCAGGGCTTCCCCGGCAGCGAGATCCCCATCATCCGCGGCAACTCGAAGGCGGCCTACGAGAACCCGGCCGACCCCGAGGCCTCGAAGTGCATCGGCGAGCTGCTCGACGCCATCGACTCGTACGTGCCCGAGCCCGTCCGTGAGAACGACAAGCCGTTCCTCATGGCCATCGAAGACGTCTTCTCGATCGAAGGCCGCGGCACCGTCGCCACCGGCCGGATCGAGCGCGGCACGGTCAAGGTCGGCGAAGAGGTCGAGATCGTCGGTCTCACCGAAGAGCCGATGAAGACCACCTGCACCGGCGTCGAGGCGTTCAACAAGACGATGGACGAGGGCTACGCCGGCGACAACGTCGGTTGCCTGCTCCGCGGTGTGAAGCGTGAAGAGATCCAGCGTGGCCAGTGCCTCGCGAAGCCGGGTACGATCACGCCCCACACGAAGTTCGAGGCCGAGGCCTACATCCTCAGCAAGGAAGAGGGTGGCCGTCACACGCCGTTCTTCACGGGTTACCGCCCGCAGTTCTACTTCCGCACCACGGACGTGACCGGCTCGGCCAACCTGGCCGGCGACGCCGAGATGTGCATGCCCGGCGACAACGCGAAGCTGATCGTCGAGCTGTCGAAGCCGATCGCCATGGACGACGGCGCCCGTTTCGCTATCCGCGAGGGTGGCAAGACGGTCGGCTCGGGCGTGGTCTCGAAGATCCTCGAGTAATTAACGAAACGCTGAGCGGAAGGCGGGAGGGAGAGCGTGGCTCTCCCTCCCCTTTCAGCTTTCCGCTCCGCACAGGGGCGTAGCTCAATTGGCAGAGCACTGGTCTCCAAAACCAGGGGTTGTGAGTTCGAGTCCCACCGCCCCTGCTGACGACCGGCCTCGGCCGGTTGGCGGCGGGTTCAGAGTTAAACGAGTCCGGCCAGCGGATGGTTGGGCGAGGTGAAGCAAGGTCGAAACGGCGCCCGTCCCTTTTGGGGCAGGGGCCGCAAACCACGGCGATAAGATCGGTGACAGCCTACCTTCAAGAACTGTTTCAGCTCCGGCTGTTCAAGCCGAAGCAGGGGCGCCACGCCCGGCAGGCGACGCTGATCGCGATCGGCGTGGTGCTGGCTGCGGGCGCTTGGTCATTGAAGGGCTGGCTCGAGGCCGAGGGGTTCTCGGCCGGGCAGACGATCGGCATCCCGCTGGCGGTGTTTGCGGCCACCGGCTGGATGGCCTTCCGGCTGATCCAGATGCCGAAGTTTGCCGAGTTCCTCATCGCCGTCGAGGCGGAGATGAGCAAGGTCTCTTGGCCAACCCAATCGGAGCTGCTGAAGGCTTCGGGGGTGGTGATCTTCGTGATCTTCGGCCTGGCGGCGTTGCTGTTCGTTTACGACTGGGTGCTGAAATACGTGCTGTCGGGCCAGCTCTTCACGGACCTGGGCCTGATGTGAGCCCCTTTGTCGGGGCGGTGAACTGTGGGCTCCCCGGCGAGCCAAGCGTTTAAGGACACTGGATTGAGCGACGAGACCCTCAAGACCGACCTCGAAGCGACCGAGACGGCGGCCGAACAGCCCGCTCCCTCGCCGGCGGCCGATGCGCCGGCCGTTGAGGCGGAGGCGGCCGCCGCTGAACCGGACGCCGTCGCTACCGAGCCTGCCTCCGCCGAGGACTCTGGCGAAGAGGCCAGCGCCGAAGCCGAGGGCGATGCAGCCGTCGAGGGCGACTCCGCTGAGGGCTCCGCTGAGGGCTCCGCTGAGGACGCAGTCGAGTACGACGCCGATCTCGAGGCGGCCGAAGCCGCGATGGACGACGAGGAGGAGACCCTCACGGTCGCCCCCGCCGGGCCGATTGAGGAGCTCTCCGACGAGGAGATGGCCGAGGACATCCAGCTCGACTGGTACATCCTCAAGGTGCAGAGCAACCGCGAGCGGACCTCGTCCGAGGCGCTCAAGCGGAAGGTCGCCATCGAGGGGATCGACAATCTCTTCGGTGAGATCATCGTCCCCACGGAGAAGGTCACCGAGTTCAAGAACGGCAAGAAGAAGACGGTCCAGCGGAAGATCTGGCCCGGCTACATCGCCGTTCAAATGCACGTGAACGACGACACGTGGTTCGCCATCCGCGAGACCTCGGGCATCGGCGACTTCACCGGCGCGTCCGGCAAGCCGATCCCGATGAGCCCCGAGGACGTGGCGAAGATCCTGCCGAAGGAAGAAGGCGAAGAAGGGACCGAGGAAGATGTCCCGAAGCTCAACATCAAGTTCGCCGAGGGCGACAAGGTCAAGGTGACCGACGGCAACTTCGAGAACTTCGAGGGCGACGTCGACGCGATCGATCACCAGAGCGGCAAGGTCTCGGTGATGATCAGCATCTTCGGCCGCAGCACGCCCGTCGAGCTCGAGTACTGGCAGGTCGAGAAGCTCTAGAGCTTCGAGAAGCATTAACCCACACAGGTTTGAGGCTTGAGCTTTCAAGCCTGAATTTCGAGAAACGTTATGGCGAAGCAATTAGTCGGACAGGCGAAGTTCCAGATCCCCGGTGGGCAGGCGACCCCCGCCCCCCCGGTCGGTACGGCGCTCGGTAAGTTCGGCATCAACCTGGGCCAGTTCGTTCAGGCGTTCAACGACTCGACCCGCGAAGCGAACGGGATGATGATCCCGGTCGTGGTGAGCGTCTACAACGACCGCTCGTTCGAGTTCGAGACCAAGAGCCCCCCGGCGGCCGTCCTGCTGAAGAAGCTGGCCGGTGTCGCGAAGGGCTCGGGCGTCCCGAACAAGACGAAGGTCGGCACGGTGACCGACGCCCAGCTGGGCGAGATCGCCACGATGAAGATGAACGATCTCAACGCCCGCGACGTCGAACACGCCAAGCGGATGATCGCCGGCACGGCCCGCAGCATGGGCCTGGTGGTCGAGGGTTGAGAGGGTGTTCGCTGAGAGGGTCGTCGAGGGTTGAGGGCTAGCTGAAGGCTGAGGGAGCTGCGGGTCGAACCGACTCGCCCCCGCCCGCAGCGAGCCTTTTCCCGCGGAAATCCGACGCGGGGCTAAACAAAACGGTCCCGAAAGGTTAAAAAAGTCGATTCGCTACCGCTTGGCGGCGAAAAGACAGCACACAGCGATCGAGAGAAACACGCACAGAAGGTGGGACGCGGGCCCCTGGGTCCGCGGTTTGGACCACACTTCTCCCAACTATCACGGCGTCGGCTTCACCGGCCGACGCCCGCAGCCTGGACCGGGTGAAGCAGCGATGTCGAGAGTCAGCAAGCGGCTGAAGGCCGCCAACGCCAAGCGTACGGACGACGCCCTCCCGCTCGGAGAGGCGGTCAAGGCGCTCAAGAGCTTCGACGCGACCAAGTTTGACCAGTCGGTCGAGATCGCGATGCGGCTGGGCATCGACCACACGCAGGCGGATCAGATTGTCCGCGGCTCGATCGTGTTGCCCAACGGCATCGGCAAGAAGCAGCGGATCGTCGTGTTCGCGAAGGGCCCCGCCGCCAAGGCGGCCGAAGAGGCGGGCGCCGATTTCGTCGGCGAGGAGGACCTGGCCAAGAAGATCCAGGGCGGCTGGACCGAGTTCGACGTCTGCATCGCCACCCCCGACATGATGAAGACGGTCGGCCCGCTCGGCCGGGTGCTCGGCCCCCGTGGCCTGATGCCCTCGCCCCGCGCCGGCACCGTGACGCCCGACGTGGCGACGGTCGTCGGGGAGTACAAGGCGGGCAAGGTCGAGTTCCGCAACGACAAGGGCGGCAACGTCCAGGCGATCGTCGGCAAGCTCAGCTTCGACGCCGACAAGCTCACCGATAACATCCAGGCCTTCGTCGACATGGTGCTGGGCATGAAGCCCTCCACGGTGAAAGGCATCTACGTTAAGAGCGCTCACATCTCCGCGACGATGAGCCCGAGCGTTCGCCTCGCCGTCTGATCCCATTTGGTGAGCGACCCCGCCTTCTGGCGGCCGCCCGCCACGCGTCACTCACACACGCTACCGTCTTCAGCCTGAAGTCTGGCCATGAGCAAGTTTGTCAAAGACCTGATGACCCAAGACCTTGTCACCAAGTGGGACGGGGTTGAGGAGTTGATGCTGGTGAACGTCATCGGCATGGAGGCCAACGACACCGTGGCCCTCCGCAAGCGGCTGCGTGAGAAAGACATCAGCCTGATGGTCATCAAGAACAGTCTCGCCCGGCGGGCGACCGAGGGGACCGGCTTGGCGCCGGCCTTCGAGGGCGCCAAGGGGACCCAGGCGGTCGTCTGGGGCGCCGAGGACGTCGTCTCGCTGGCGAAGGAAGTGATCTCCATCGCCGAGGCGGACGAGTTCGATAAGTTCGAGGCGACCGGCGGCGTGCTGGATGGCGCGAAGCTCGGCCCCGCCGACGTGAAGGCGGTCAGCAAGTGGCCGAGCCGCACCGAGATGCTCAGCACGATCTCCGGCCAGCTGCTCGGCCCGGCGATGACGCTATCGGCCCAGCTGCTCGGCCCGGCGAAGATGATCGCGAGCCAAGTCAAGCAGAAGAGCGAGGAGGAGGGCGGCGACGAGTAGTCGCGCCCGACCGACGGCGACGGACAGCCACCGCCCTCATCGGGGGGCGACCCAGCGAAGCGGAACAATTCAGCGACAACAATTCAGCGATTCGGTTGTGGCGCAGCCTCAGTAGCGATTGCCCGGCCGGTTTTTCGAGTTCGAGACCGCACGGCCCCGCGGGGCGGGTCTCAGTTGGCAAACCCAGATGGGCCGGCCGGCCCGTAGCAACGTTTTCAAGAGAGAAGCAAAGATGAGCGATGAAGCCGTGGCGGAAGCCGCTGAAACCTCCTTCTCCGACGCCATCAAGGAGATGGGCGACAAGATCGTCGGCCTGACCCTGAAGGAAGCGAAGGAGCTGAGCGATTACCTGAAGGAAGTGCACGGCATCGAGCCGGCTTCCGGTGGTGGCGCTGTCATGATGGCCGGCCCGGCCGGCGGTGGCGACGACGCCGGCGCCGCTGAGGAGAAGACCGAGTTCGACGTCGAGATGACTTCGTTCGGTGACAACAAGATCGGCGTCATCAAGGTCGTCCGCAGCGCGACCGGCCTGGGCCTCAAGGAGGCCAAGGAAGCGGTCGAGGGCGTCCCGACCAAGCTGAAGGAAGGCGTCTCGAAAGAAGAGGCCGAGAAGCTCAAGGCGGACCTCGAAGAAGCCGGCGCGAAGGTCGAGATCAAGTGATCACGGCCGGTCGGCCCCCCTCGTGTCGACGCCCCGCTCCCCGCCTGTGCGGGGGCGGCGTCGGCGGGGCCGAGAGGCTGGGCGGCGTTCCGTGAGCGGATCGCCGCACGACCATCGTTTCCCGCTCCTTCCTGCTGTCCGGGATGAGTTTCGTTCTGACTTCCCACGAGCCATCGACTCGCGCTGACGACCGACGGGCGAACACGCTAGCATGCGTATTCGGTCCCGCTGCGGTCCCGGCTCGGGCTGCGCTGGCTGATCCCCTCCCCGCTGCGCCGGCACGCCCGAGCGATTCGCTTCGCTCGCGCGGTTCGGCGTACGGTCGTTGTCGCCACCCCCTCTCGCTACCCGCGTAACGCCGCCCGGCGTGCCCGCTTGTTCGGTGGTTCGATCCCGTTGTTTCCGGGGCGAACGCCATCGAACCCGTCGCGCCCGCCGGACGCCCCAGGTCGTTTCGCTAGGAGGCTCCCCGCCATGGCTGTTACTTCACAACGCCGTCTGCACACGCCCGAGACCCGCAAGTTCGGCAGCGATCGTGGCACCTACGAGGTGCCCGACCTGACCGCGATCCAGACGGTCAGCTACGACCGCTTCCTTCAGTACCCCGGCGCCAACCCGGACAAGCGGAAGGAAGAGGGCCTCGAAGCGGTGCTGCGGGAGATCTTCCCGATCGAGAGCTACGACAAGTCGGTCAGCCTCGACTACGTGCGTTACGAGCTTGGCAAGCCGCGCTACACGCCGGACGAGTGCCGCCAGCTCCGCCTGACTTACGGCCGCCCGCTGCGGGTCTGGTTGCGATTGAACCGCGAGCAGCCGATCGAGGAGGAGGTCTACCTGGGCGATCTCCCCGTGATGATGGGCGGTGGCGAGTTCATCATCAACGGCGCCGAGCGCGTCGTGGTGAGTCAGCTGCACCGCTCGCCGGGCATCGACTTCGTCTCGGAGATCGAGGCCGGCGACCGCAAGGTTTACTCGTGCCGGGTCATCCCGGAGCGAGGCAGCTGGATCGAGATCAACACGACGAAGAAGGACAGCATCACCGTCCGCATCGACCAGAGCGGCAAGTTCTCGATCGTCACGCTGCTGCGGGCGATGGACCCGAAGATGGGCCTCGACGCGGAGATCCTCAAGGCGTTCTACAGCGCCAGCAAGCAGAAGATCGTCGACGGCCGCAGCGTCGCGAAGATCGAGGGCAAGGTCGCCGTCGAGGACATCGTCTACCCGGTCGGCAGCGAGCGGGCGGGCGAGATCATCCTCGAGGCGGGCCACCGGATCACGAAGAACACGGCCGAGGTGGTCTGCACGTCGGGCGTGAAGTCGATCGAGGTGATGGACCCCCCGGCCTCGCCGCACCTCTTGAACGCGATGGCGGACGACGTCACCGCGAGCCACGAAGAGGCGCTCCTGCGGATCTACCAGCGCCTGCGTCCGGGCAACCCGCCGCAGCTGGAGAAGGCCCGCACGCTGTTCGCGGAGAAGTTCTTCGATACCAACCGCTACCGCTTGGGCCGCGTCGGCCGCTTCCGCATGAACCGGAAGCTCGGCCTGAAGGTGCCCGAGGACGAGATGGTGCTCCGCAGCGAGGACCTGATCAACGCGGTCAAGTACGTGCTCGGCCTCGCCGGCGGCGATTCGGCGATGTACGTCGATGACATCGACCACCTCGGCAACCGGCGTCTGCGGACGATCGACGAGCTCGCCTGCGACGAGATGCGCAAGGGCTTCCTCAAGCTCCGCCGCACCGTGCAGGAGCGGATGAGCCTGAAGGACGCGGAGGACATGACCCCGCGGAGCCTGATCAACCCGAAGAGCATCTCGGCGGCGATCGAGTACTTCTTCGGCCGCGGCGAGCTGTCGCAGGTCGTTGACCAGACGAACCCGCTGTCGATGCTCACCCACGAGCGTCGCCTGTCGGCCCTCGGCCCGGGCGGCCTCAACCGGAAGCGTGCCGGCTTCGAAGTGCGTGACGTTCACATCAGTCACTACGGCCGCATCTGCCCGATCGAGACGCCGGAAGGCACGAACATCGGCCTGATCAGCTCGCTGGCGATGTACGCGTCGGTCGATGACTACGGCTTCCTCGTGACGCCCTACCGGAAGGTCACCAAGGGCAAGCTGCAGGAAGAGGTCGTCTGGCTCCGCGCCGACGAGGAGCACGAAGCGACGGTCGCCTCGGCCGACGTGAAGGTCGAGAAGGGCGTCATCCAGGGCGACTCGGCCGGGATGCTGGTTGTGCGGAACATGGCCGACTTCATCCTCGCGCCGGTCGATCAGGTCGAGTATGTCGATGTGGCGCCGAGCCAGATGATCGGCGTGTCGGCCGGCCTGATCCCGTTCCTCGAGCACGACGACGCCAACCGCGCGTTGATGGGCTCGAACATGCAGCGACAGGCGGTGCCGCTCCTGGTGGCCGAGCCGCCGATCGTCGGCACGGGCCTCGAGCAGGAGGTGGCGCGCCACTCCGGCATGCTGGTCCGGGCCGGCCACAAGGGGACGATCACCTACGCCGACGCGGACCGCATCGAGATCGGCCCGGAGGTTCACCACCTCCGCAAGTTCGTCGGCCTCAACGAGCGGACCTGCCAGAACCAGAAGCCGATCGTCAAGCCGGGCGACAAGGTCGAGAAGGGCCAGGTCATCGCCGACGGCGCCGCCACTTGGCAGGGCGACCTCGCGCTGGGCCGCAACGTACTCGTCGCGTTCATGTCGTTCGAGGGATACAACTACGAGGACGCGATCATCCTCTCCGAGGAGCTCGTCCAGAAGGACACGTACACCTCGATCCACATCGAGGAGTTCGACGTCGAGATCCGCGAGACGAAGCTCGGCCGCGAGGAGTTCACCCGCGACATCCCGAACGTCAGCGAGAAGCAGCTCCGCAACCTCGACGAGGGGGGCGTCGTCAACGTCGGCACGTTCGTCCGGCCCGGCGATGTGCTCGTCGGTAAGGTGTCGCCGAAATCGAAGACCGAGCTGACCCCCGAAGAGAAGCTGCTGCACGCCATCTTCGGCCGTGCCGGCGAGGACGTGAAGAACGATTCGCTCGAGGTGCCGTCCGGCGTCGAGGGCATCGTCATCGACACGCAGAAGTTCTCCCGCCGAATGAGCCTCTCCGAAGAGGAGCGGAAGGAGTTCGAGCGCTCGCTCAAGACGGCCGAGGCGGACGGCGCGGCGAAGATCGCCGAGGCGTTCACCACGCTGGTGACCGAGATCGAGACCGTTCTCAAGAAGAAGCTCACCGACGACGACGGCAACAGCCTGGTCCACGAGCAGGACGCCAAGTTCGTCGCCGAGCAGGCCGCCACGTTCCGGCTGGATCGCCTCGACATCCGCAGCCCGGAGCGGTCGAAGGACGTCGAGAAGCTCCACAAGCAGCACTGGCCCGCCGTCGAAGAGGCGATCGACGCCCGCGACCGCACCCTCAACAGCATGAAGCGGGGCGACGAGCTCCGCAGCGGCGTGCTACAGATGGTGAAGATCTACATCGCCACGAAGCGGGTGATCTCGGTCGGCGACAAGATGGCCGGGCGTCACGGTAACAAGGGTGTGATCTCGAAGATCATGCCGGTCGAGGACATGCCGTTCCTCGAGGACGGCACCCCGGTTCAGATCATGCTGAAC
Organism: Planctomycetes bacterium MalM25; assembly: GCA_007745835.1. Classification (NCBI taxonomy): domain Bacteria; kingdom Pseudomonadati; phylum Planctomycetota; species Planctomycetes bacterium MalM25. Next base: position 4,449,808 of record CP036424.1, on the reverse strand, counting down.
CCGCTGGGCGTTCCGAGCCGCATGAACGTCGGTCAGATCCTCGAGACCCACCTCGGCTGGGCCGGCTCGAAGCTCGGCTTCCGCGCGATCACCCCGGTGTTCGACGGCGCCACCGAGGACGAGATCAACGACCTGCTGGAGCAGGCCGGCCTGCCGCGTCACGGCAAGGCCCGCTTGATCGACGGCCGCTCCGGGGAGTCGCTCGAGCAGGAGACCACGGTCGGCTACATCTACATGCTGAAGCTGCACCACCTGGTCGACGACAAGGTGCACGCCCGCAGCACGGGCCCGTACTCGCTGATCACGCAGCAGCCCCTGGGCGGCAAGGCGCGGTTCGGCGGTCAGCGGTTCGGCGAGATGGAAGTGTGGGCCCTGGAGGCGTACGGCGCCGCCTACATCCTCCAGGAGCTGCTCACGGTCAAGTCGGACGACGTCGAGGGCCGCACGAAGATCTACGAGTCGATGGTCAAGGGCGAGAACACGCTCGAAGCGGGCACCCCCGCCAGCTTCGACGTGCTCACCAACGAGATCCGCGGCCTGGGTCTCAACATGCAACTGGAGAAGCGAGGCTTGTAAGCACTGGTGACCTTCCGAAGGGAGATGTGGGGATGAGGGGAGATAAGGGGATGACCTCTTGGCGGGGCGAGCCGTGACGGGCGACGCCGCGATCACCGAGCAGATCATCCGGGCGGTCATCAAAGTGCACCGTGCTTTGGGCCCCGGTTTCCTCGAATCGATTTACCACAACGCTCTGCTGTTGGAACTGGGTTCCCAAGGGCTCAGCGTCGAGTCGGAGAAGAAAATCATCGTGACCTATGAGGGCGAGCCCGTGGGAGACCACCGGCTCGATCTTGTGGTCGAAGAGCGGATCATCCTTGAGTTGAAAGCGGTAGAAGACCTCTCCCAGGCGCACTACGCCCAGCTGAGGTCGTACTTAAAAGCGAGCGGACTGCAGATCGGATTGCTGATCAACTTCGCCAAAGAGAAAGCGGACTTTCGGCGTGTTGAACTGAAATCCACCGAGTGACCATCCCCCCGATCTCCCCTTCATCTCCCCCATCTCCCTTCCGAACGTTTCCTAGCGAGGAGCGGCTGGTATGAGCCTTCTTGAATCGTCCAACTACGACCGGATCAACGACTACGCGTCGGTAAAGATCAGCCTCGCGCGGCCGCACGACATCCGCAGTTGGTCGTTCGGTGAGGTCAAGAAGCCCGAGACGATCAACTACCGGACCTACCGCCCCGAGAAGGACGGCCTGTTCTGCGAGCGGATCTTCGGGCCGGAGAAGGACTGGGAGTGCGCCTGCGGCAAGTACCGCGGCATGAAGTACAAGGGCATGATCTGCGACCGCTGCGGCGTGAAGGTCACGCACAGCCGCGTGCGTCGTAAGCGGATGGGCCACATCGAGCTCGCCGCGCCGATCGTCCACATCTGGTTCTTCAAGGCGATGCCCAGCCGCCTTGGCTCGCTGCTCGCGATGAAGACCACCAGCCTGGAAAAGGTGATCTACTTTCAGGACTACGTCGTCACCGAGCCGGGCGACACGCCACTCAAGGCTCAGCAGATGCTGACCGAAGAGGAGTACCGCACCGCCCGCGAGCAGTACGGCGAGGGGGCGTTCGAGGCGGACATGGGCGCGGACGCGATCCGCAAGATGCTGATGAAGCTCGACCTCGTGACTCTCTCGGAGGAGCTGCGCGAGGAGCTGAAGACCACCGGCAGCAAGCAGAAGGCGAAGGACCTGATCAACCGGCTGAAGACGGTCGAGTCGATCCGCGACTCGGACAACAAGCCGGAGTGGATCGTCATGGACGTGATCCCGGTGATCCCGCCCGACCTGCGCCCGCTGGTGCTGCTCGACTCGGGCAACTTCGCCACGAGCGACCTGAACGACCTCTACCGCCGGATCATCAACCGGAACAACCGGCTCAAGAAGCTGGTCGATCTGAACGCGCCGGAGGTGATCATCCGCAACGAGAAGCGGATGCTCCAGCAGTCGGTCGACGCGTTGTTCGACAACAACCGCTGCAAGCGCCCGGTGCTCGGTTCGTCGAACCGCCCGCTGAAGTCCCTCACGGACATGATCAAGGGTAAGCAGGGCCGCTTCCGCGAGAACCTGCTGGGCAAGCGGGTCGACTACTCAGCGCGCTCGGTGATCGTCGTCGGCCCGACTCTCCGCCTGCACCAGTGCGGCCTGCCCAAGAAGATCGCGCTGGAGCTGTACCAGCCGTTCATCATCCGCCGGCTCAAGGAGCTGGGCCACGCCGACACGATCAAGTCGGCGAAGAAGATGCTCGAGCGGAAGGACGAGGAGGTCTGGGACATCCTCGAAGAGGTGATCACCAACCACCCGGTGCTGCTCAACCGGGCGCCGACGCTGCACCGCATGGGCATCCAGGCGTTCGAGCCGATCCTGGTGGAGGGCAACGCGATCCGGCTGCACCCGCTGGTCTGCAAGGGCTTCAACGCGGACTTCGACGGCGACCAGATGGCGGTCCACCTGCCGCTGTCGATCGAGGCCCAGGTCGAAGCGCACACGCTGATGATGTCGACGCACAACATCTTCAGCCCCGCCAACGGCGCCCCGATCATCAGCCCGTCGCAGGACGTGGTGATGGGTTGCTACTACGTGACGATGGACGCCCCCGAGGCGCCCGGCGACGGCATGGCGTTCGGCAACTTCGCCGAGGTCGAGATGGCGTACGCCCTGGGCGAGGTCCACACGCACGCGAAGATCAAGGTCCGCCTGCCCGAGGGCCGCTCGCTGCGTGAGGAGATGGGCGACGAGTCGAAGAGGGGCCGCGTCGTTGAGACGACCGTCGGCCGCGTCTTCTTCAACCAGATGCTCCCCGAGGGGATGCCCTACTACAACCTGGCGATGGTCTCACGCCAGTTGTCGAAGGTGATCAGCGACAGCTACGAGTTCCTCGGCCGTCGTCAGACGATCACGCTGCTGGACGACATGAACCAGCTCGGCTTCCGCACCGCGACGAAGAGCGGCCTCTCGTTCGGAACGGACGACCTCGTCACGCCGGACACGAAGGGCAAGATCCTCGCCAAGGCGGAGAAGGAGGTCCTCAAGAAGAACAAGCTGTACCACCGCGGGATCATCACCGAGGGCGAGCGTTACAACCAGGTGCTCGACGCCTGGACCCACGCCCGCGAGGAGATCACCGAGGAGATGATGGAAGGCCTGCGGAACGACTTCCGCGGCAACCAGTACGTGAACCCGGTCTACCTGATGGCGCACTCCGGCGCCCGTGGTGGCGTCGAGCAGATGCGTCAGCTCGGCGGCATGCGGGGCCTGATGGCCAAGCCGTCCGGCAAGATCATCGAGACGCCCATTAAGGCCAACTTCCGCGAAGGCCTGACGGTGCTCGAGTACTTCTCCAGCACGCACGGCGCCCGCAAGGGTCTGGCCGACACGGCCCTCAAGACGGCCGACTCGGGTTACCTGACCCGCAAGCTGGCGGACGTCGCGCAGAACGTCGTCGTGACGATGGACGACTGCGGGACCACGCAGGCGATCACGAAGGGCGTCATCTACCGCGGCGAGAAGGTCGAGGTCGGTCTGGCCGACACGATCAAGGGCCGCGTCAGCCGCCAGAACATCGTCAACCCGATCACCGACGAGGTGATCGTGAGCGAGAACGGCCTGATCACCGCCGAGGTCGCGCGGAAGATCGAGGAGCTCGGCCTGGAGAAGATCCAGGTCCGCAGCCCGATGACCTGCCGGGCGCCGCTAGGCGTCTGCCGCAAGTGCTACGGCATGGACATGTCGACCGGTTCGACCGTCGAAGAGGGGATGGCCGTCGGCATCATCGCCGCCCAATCGATCGGCGAGCCCGGCACCCAGCTGACGATGCGGACCTTCCACATCGGCGGCGTCGGCAACCGCGACATCGAGCAGTCCGACATCAAGGCGATCAAGGGCGGCAAGGTCCGCTTCGCCAAGCTCAACGCGGTGAAGAACGAGGAGGACAACCTCGTCGTGCTCGGCCGCAACGGCGAGCTCGCCCTGGTCGATGACCGCGGCCGCGAGATCGAGAAGTACGAGATCCCGACCGGCGCCATGATCACGCTCGAAGAGGGCCAAGAGGTCAAGGCGGGCGAGGTCCTCTGCGAATGGGACCCGCACTCCATCCCCATCCTCGCGGAGGTCGGCGGCAAGATCCGCTACGAGGACCTCGTCGAGGGCGAGACGATCCGCGCCGAGAAGGACCCCTCGGGTCAGATGCGGTACATCGTCATGGAGCACAAGGGCGATCTGCACCCGCAGCTGGTCATCGAAGACCCGAAGGACGGCAAGGTCCTCGACTTCTATTACATGCCCGAGAAGGCTCACCTCGTCATCAAAGAGGGCGAGGTGATCCGAGCCGGCGCCATCATCGCCAAGACGCCGCGCGAGGCGGGCGGCACCCAGGACATCACCGGTGGTCTGCCCCGCGTCACGGAGATCTTCGAGGCCCGAAAGCCGAAGGACCCGGCGGTCATCGCCGAGATCGACGGCACCGTCGAGATCATGGCCGAGAAGAAGCGCGGCAAGCGGGCGATCATCGTCCGCAGCGAGACCGGCATCGAGCGTGAGCACCTGGTCACGCACAACAAGCACCTCCGCGTCCACACGGGCGACATCGTCAAGGCGGGCGACTCGCTCGTCGATGGCCCGCTCGTTCCGCACGACATCCTGATGGTCTCCGGCGAAGAGGCGGTGCAGCAGTACCTGACCCGCGAGATCCAGAACGTCTACCGCTCGCAGCGGGTGGAGATCAACGATAAGCACATCGAGATCATCGTTTCGCAGATGCTGCGGAAGGTGAAGATCGACTCGCCTGGCGACACCGACTTGCTGCCCGGCTCGGTGCTGGACAAGTACGACTTCCGCAAGGCGAACGCCCGCGTGGACGAGTGCTTGAAGATCACCGACAAGGGGGACAGCGAGTTCGAGGTCGATGCGATCGTCCCGAAGGCGGTCCTCGAGCAGGCCAACGCCCAGATCGAGGCCCTCGGCGGCGAGCTGGCCAAGGGCGCCAAGCCGAAGAAGGCGACCGCTTCGACCCAGCTCTTGGGCATCACCAAGGCGTCGGTCCAGAGCTCGTCGTTCATCTCGGCGGCCTCCTTCCAAGAGACCACCAAGGTCCTCACCGAGGCGGCCCTCGCGGGCCGGGTCGATAACCTGGTCGGCCTCAAGGAGAACGTGATCTTGGGTCACCTGATCCCGGCCGGCACCGGTTTCCGGGCGACCAACGAGTCGGAGGTCCGCATCCGCCCCGAGGCCCTGGAGGCCCTGGCGGTGGAGACCGCGAGCGTGCTCGATCGGTCGTTCCCGCTGCTGGACGGCGACGGTCCCGCGCCGGCCGCCGCTCCCCCCGCTGCCCCGAGTGAACCGACCGGACCGAGCAGCCTCGACGCCCTGCTGGGCGGCGACGGGCCCGCTCCGGAGTGATCGGGCTCCCCCGAGTGATGAAAGAGGGCCGATCCGGCAAAGATCGCCCGATGCGAACGATTTCCGGCCGCCTCGCCCCAGTTTGGGCGGGGCGAGCCGATTGACAGGCCGATGAGATCCCGTATTATGCGGGGCTCTCGGCACGAGATAAGCGACTCCCCACGCCGCCAGTCGGCCCAAAACCAGCGTCTGCTATGCCCACGATCAACCAGCTCATCCGCAAGAACCGCAAGAGCAAGCGGAAGCAGAGCAAGGCCCCGGTCCTTGAGCGGTGCCCGTTCAAGCGGGGCGTCTGCCTCAACGTGCGGACCATGACGCCGAAGAAGCCGAACTCGGCCCTCCGCAAGATCACCCGTGTCCGCTTGTCGAACGGCAAGGAAGTCACGGTCTACATCCCGGGCGAAGGCCACACGCTGCAGGAGCACAGCATCGTGCTGGTCCGCGGCGGTCGTGTCCGCGACCTGCCGGGCGTCCGCTACCAGGTCGTCCGCGGCGCGCTCGACACGCTGGGCGTCGATGGCCGCAAGCAGTCTCGCAGCCGTTACGGCGCGAAGAAGGAATAGAGCTAAGAGCGATTGGCTCTCAGCTGTAGAGATTTAAATACCATCCGTATCACACCGCTGTAGGCTGTCCGCTAACCGCTGACAGCTCCCCGCCATGGGCCGCATCACCGCCAGCCGCAAGACACTCAAGCCGGACCCCGTTCACGGGTCGCTCCTGGCGAGCAAGTTCATCAACTGCTTGATGCAGGACGGCAAGAAGAGCACCGCGCAGGCTGTGTTCTACAACGCCCTGGACAACATCAAGGAGCGGGTGCCCGAGGAGGAGCCGATCGAGGTCTTCAACCAGGCCCTCGAGAACATCAAGCCGGCGATCGAGGTCCGCTCGAAGCGGGTCGGTGGCGCCGCCTACCAGGTTCCGATGCAGGTCAACCGCGCGCGCCAGCAGTCGCTCGCGATCCGCTGGTTGCTGATGGCGATCCGCGACAAGAAGGGCCGCCCGACCCACCTGAAGCTCGCCGACGAACTGGTCGCCGCCTTCAACCGCGAGGGCGCCGCGATGACCCGCCGCGAGAACGTCCACCGCATGGCCGACGCCAACAAGGCGTTCGCTCACTTCGCTTGGTGAGCCGGTCGCTCCGCGGAGCTTGAAACAAAAAGCCGGGGTCGGACGCAGTCCGGCCCCGGCTTTTTTCGTGCGCCTCAACAGCCCACCAATCTCACGACCGATTTCAGGAATCGAAGCGAAGGTTTGGCGTGATTGTGGTGAGTAAGATAAGGGGCGTTCGCTGTCCACCCGCGAGGCTCCCGGTTTGTCTTCCTTCGCCCTGATTCGTGTTGATTCGTGGGCGCTTCTGCTTGCTCTCTCAGTTGGCGTTGGGCAGGCGGAGGAGGCCGATCAGCGCGTGCTCGGCCTGCTAACCGGTTCTGTGGTGGGCGACGCCCTGGGCGGGCCGGTCGAGTTCGCCAAAGCCGAAGCGGCCGCCGGCGTGCTGCCGGGGTACCGGGCGCGGCCTGAGGAGCGAGTCGAGGCGGCCGACTTGCGTCGGCTCGCCGAGACGCTGCCGCTGCTCGCCTACGGAGCGTTCCGCCCCGAGGCCGAGCCGTACGGTCAGTGGTCCGCCGACGCCCCCGCCGGCACGGTGACCGACGACACGCGGCACAAGATGGTGCTGATCGACACGCTGCGGACGAGCCAGCGACTCCAGTCGTCAGAGGGGCTGACGCGCCGCGCACTCGCCGAGGCCTACCTCCGCTTCGCCGATCGGCCCGAGATGAAGAGCACCGCCGGCTGGCCGGCGCTGTGTGAGGACTCGATGCGTGAGTTCGGCTTCGCCGCGCGTTGGGAGCTAGGCGAGCGTGACCCGGCGGTCGCGCTGCCGCCTTCGCGGATGTGGGGCGGGTTGGGCACGTGCTGCGGGCAGATGACGCTGCCCCCGTTGGCGGCGATCTACCCGGGCGAGCCGGATCGCGCGTACCTGGCCGCCTACGAGCTCGCCTGGTTCGATAACGGCGAGGCGAAGGACCTCAACGCGGCGGTCGTCGCCGGCCTGGCGCACGCTCTTGACCGGCCGGTCCCCGCCGCGGAGCCCGCCGCCCGCCACGCCGCGTGGCGCGAGATGCTCGCGGCGATGAAGCGGACCGACCCGCTCCGGTACGGCGAGGTCGAGTTCATGGACCGGGCCCTCTCCCGATCGATCGATCGGGCGACGGCCCTCGCCGAAGAGGCCGAGGGCTCGCCGGGACGGCTGTACGGGCTGATCGAGGCCGCCTGCCCGCGGGACCACGCCTGGGAGGCGAAGTTCCTGCTGATCGAGGCGGTCGCCTTCGCCGAGTTCAGCCGGGGCGAGCCGCTGGCGGCGATCCACTTGGCCCTCGATTTCGGCGAGGACTGCGACTCGGCGGCCCAGCTCCTGGGGTCCTGGTTCGGCGCCCTGTACGGGCCCGAGCTCTTCCCCGAGCCGATGCGCCGCGCCGTCGAGGCGAGGCTCGGGGCGGACTACCGCGAGTCGCTCGCCGAGTGGGTGCGGGTGCTGGCGGACGCCCGCCGCGGCCTGACGGATCGCTAGTCCTGTCCGCAGCGATGGTTACGGCGTCCCCCGGCGTCTATTAAGCTGGTTGGCTTGTCCCGCTCCCCAGCAGCCGCCTGCTGACCGCCAAACGCTCGCATGTCCGCCGACTTAACCAAGCTCCGCAACCTGGGCGTCATCGCCCACATCGATGCCGGTAAGACAACCGTCACCGAGCGCATGCTGTACGTCTCGGGCGACAAGCACCGGGTTGGCGAGGTCGACAAGGGGACGACCACCACCGACGACGACGCCGAGGAGGCCGAGCGGGGCATCACGATCTACTCGGCGAGTGTGCGGTTCCCGTGGAAGGACGTCGAGATCAACCTGATCGACACGCCCGGCCACGTCGACTTCACCGCCGAGGTCGAGCGGAGCCTCCGTGTGCTCGACGGGGCCGTGGTCGTGTTCAGCGCCCGCGAGGGGGTCGAGGCGCAGAGCGAGACCGTGTGGCGGCAGGCGAACCGGTACCACGTGCCGCGGATCGCCTTCATCAACAAGCTCGACCGCGAGGGCGCCAACTGGGAGGCCGTGCTCGGGGAGGTCGAGAACCGGCTGGGAGCGACGCCGGTCGCCCTGCAGATCCCCGCCGGCGAAGGCCCGCCGCACGTCGCGAACCCGTTCCGCGGCGTGATCGACCTGGTGAAGATGAAGCTGCTCACTTTCCCGGGCGGGAAGGAGGGGCGCGACGTCGTCGAGGAGCCGATCCCCGACGAGCTGGCCGACGAGGCCGCGCTGTACCGCGAGCAGATGCTCGACCAGCTGTACGGCTACTCCGACGAGCTGATGGAGCTCGCCCTCAGCGGCGAGGAGATCCCCGAGGCGCTCATCCACAAGGTGGTCCGCTCGGCGACCATTCACGAGGCGATCCAGCCGGTGCTGTGCGGCTCGGCGCTGCACGGCATGGGGGTCGAGCCCCTGCTCGATGCGGTGGCGGCTTACCTGCCGCACCCGCTGGAGATGCCCCCCGTCGAGGGCGAAGACCCGTCCGGCAAGTCGGGCGGCAAAGGGAAGGGCAAGCGTTCCGGCCGCGTGAAGGCGGACGCCGCCGAGGGGGGCGAAGCTCTCCCCAAGATCGTCCGCAAGCCGGACATCAAAGAGCCGTTCTGCGGCTTGGTCTTCAAGATCTTGCCGTACAAGACGGGCGACCTCTACTGGGTCCGCATCTACTCGGGCGAGCTCAAACCGAACAGCCGCGTGCTCAACCCGGGTAAGGAGACCAAGGAGAACGTCGCCCAGATCTGGCGGATCCACGCCTCGAAGAAGGACGAGCAACTCGACCACGCCGAGGCGGGCGACATCGTCGCGCTGCTCGGCCTGCGCGAGTCGATCACGGGCGACACGCTGTGCGATTCGCGCGAGCCGATCCTGCTGGAGTCGATCGAGTTCCCCGAGACCGTCATCTCGATGGCGATCGAGGCAGAGAACTCCGAGGAGAAGAAGAAGCTCGCCGGCGTGCTTGACATGCTGCGCAAGCAGGACCCCACGTTCCGCGCCGAGGAGAACGAAGAGACCGGCCAGACGCTGATCTCCGGCATGGGCGAGCTGCACCTGGAGGTGATCCAGCACCGGCTGGAACGCGACTTTGGCCTGAAGTTCAAGGTCCACCAGCCGCGCGTCAGCTACCGCGAAACGGTCGGCTCGAAGGTCGAAGTGACCGGCGAGTGCAACCGAAACATCAACGGCGTACAGCACACGGCCGCCGTGCGGCTGCGGGTCGAGCCCTTCACGCCGACCGGCCCGCTGGCCCACCTGGCGCCTCCTGTGGTGGTGTCGGTCGATCCGGCGGCCGGCCGATCTTCTTCGGAAGGGGGGGGCGGGCTGACGGATGAGTACGTGAACCTCGTCGTCGAGGAGCTGCAGAGCGCCACGGAGGGGGGCGGCACGCTCGGGTTCCCCTTGATGCGGCTCAAGGTGACTGTCCTGGGGGGCGAGGTCCACGAGACCGACTCGACCGAGATCGCCTTCCGCACGGCGGCGTCGCTCGCGTTCGATAAGGGCCTCCGCGAAGCGGGCGTTGTCCTGCTCGAGCCGATCATGGCCCTCGAACTGACCACGCCCGAAGAGCACATGGGCGACCTCGTGGGCGACCTGCAGCAACGCCGGGCGATGATCGAGCGGACCGAGCAGCGGGGCGTCGACACGGTGATCCACGCCCAGGCCCCGCTGGCGAACCTGTTCGGCTACTCCAGTGCGATGCGGTCGCTCAGCCAAGGCCGGGCCGGGGCGAGCATGACCCCCAGCGACTACGCCCCCGCGCCGGACGACGTGCTGAAGGTCTTCCTGGGCGAGTGATCGCCGGGGAACTCGGCCCCTCCCGGCGGCGTCGATCGGGCATGCCCGCGCCGCGTCACCAACGGCTCCGCCGCCATCTACGCCGAGGTTTGCTCGCCTGCGGGGTGTTTCTATTGCTGGGCGTCGGTGGTCTGGCGTGGGTCGGCTCTCGCTTGGTCGCTCCCGAGAATCATCCGGTCGGAGCCCCGCCACAGGACCTGCCGTTGGAGGCCTTCGAGCCCTCCTCGGAGTCTTTGCCCAAGATCGGCGGGTGGCGGACCCGCTCCACCGACGCCCCGGCGACGGTCTTGCTGCTGCACCCCCTGCACGCCGACCGCCGTGCGATGCTGGATCGGGCCCGCTTGCTGCACCGAGCGGGCTACGACGTGGCGTTGATCGATCTGCCTGGCCACGGCGAGACGCCCGCGGAGAGCCTCGCCTTCGGCTGGCGGGGCCGGTTGGCGGTGCGGGCCGCCCTGCGGCAGCTGAGGGAGGAGGACCCCGCTCGCCCGATCGGCGTGGTCGGCTGGTCCCTGGGTGGCGCCTCGGCGCTGCTCGCCTCGCCGTTGGGGCCCGAGGGGGCCAAGGCGGTGGTGCTCGAGTCGGTCTATCCCAGTATCCGCGAGGCCGTCCACAACCGCCTGGCGATCCGAGTCGGCTCCGCCGCGTCGCTGATCCGACCCCTGCTGCTGTGTCAGTTGCCCCTGCGTCTGGGGATCTCGGTCGATGATCTTGCCCCGATCGATGGTCTGGTGGGCCTGGGTTGCCCCGTTCTCCTGCTAGCGGGCGAGGTCGATAGGAGGACCCCCCTGGCGGAGTCCGAGCGGATGCATGCCGCCGCCCGCTCTCCCAGGGAACTCGTGATCTTTCAGGGCGCCGGCCACGTCGATCTCCTTAAGGCGGACCCGGCTCTTTGGGAGCGGTCGGTGCTTGGCTACCTCAAAGCGAGTCTCAGGGCTTCGCCGTCCTCCGAGTCTTCCTAGGCCGTAAAGCCGGGGCCCTGGGGCTCGTTCGGGCCAAGAACTTCCCAAATCCCCAGCGACCCCGTTGACGCCCCGGCCTCGGGTCCGTATCTTTTGCGATTCTCCGCCCAACTTGGGGGAGAGCAGCGGGGAGTGGCGGCCGATAAGCTCGGCATGCCTTCTCGGCTGTGAATGGATTCTTCAGAGTTGAAACGGTCTGGCCCCGTTCCTGGGGTTGGGCGATCCAGCGGTTTTCTGGTGGTCGGGTTGTCGCCCGACGGCCATCGCTGGGCACGAATCGTCGTCTGATGGGAGTTAAAGCGTCGTGGCGAAAGAGGTGATCCGCATTCGGATGGAGGCGTACGACCACTCGGTCCTGGACCAGAGTGCCGTCGATATCGTCGATACGGCGAAGCGGACCAACTCGGTCGTCCACGGCCCGATTCCGCTGCCGACGCGAATTGAGCGGTACACGGTCATCCGTGGCCCGCACGTGGATAAGAAATCGCGTAACCAGTTTGAGATCCGCACGCACAAGCGTCTGATCGACATCGTGGACGCGACCGCCAAAACCATCGAAGCCCTCAACAAGCTCAGCTTGCCTGCGGGTGTCGATATCAAAATCAAAGCGAGCACCGGCTGACCCGGAGGGGGTCGAGTGAATTAGTTCACTCGCCTGCCGCCTGAAGCCGACTGCCAACTGAACATGCCCGGAAGTGAGCTGGGTAAGCCGTCCCGACCTAGGGGCGTGTCTCCCGGCCGCACAAACCGCAACACGAACTGCTAGCCAGCCGGCCCCGGGTCGGCAGGCCCAGCGTACCGACAGCGAAGCTATGTCCGCTCCCTCGAAAACCATTGGCGCCCCCACCGCTGGGATCCTCGGCCGTAAGGTCGGGATGACGCAGGTTTACGACGAATCGGGAGCCGTTGTCCCGGTCACGGTCCTTCAGGCGGGGCCGTGCCACGTGTTGCAGGTTAAGACCCCCGATCGCGACGGTTACGAAGCGGTTCAGTTGGGGTATCTGGATAAGCCTCGCCGGCTAGCGATTCGCAGCGAGCGTGGCCATGTCGCCAAGCTCGAGAGCAAGCGATCGAAGAAGCGGGCTGAGGGTGGCGTTGAGCCGACCCCGAAGGCGGGCTGTGAGCCGAAGCGGCTGGTCCGCGAGTTCCGTGCCCCGGCCGATGGGTTTGCCGGCGGCGTCGAGCTGGGCGCCGAGGTGACCGTGGCCTCCCTCGAGGGGGTCGAACGCATTGACGTCGTCGCCACCAGCAAGGGTCGCGGCTTCAGTGGTGCCATGAAGCGTCACAACTTCGCCGGCCAGCGGGCCACGCACGGCGTCAAGAAGTGTCACCGCCACATGGGTGGAACCGGCGCCTGTGCCAGTCCGAGTCGCCTGTTCAAGGGCGTGCGGATGCCGGGTCAGTACGGCGCCAAGCGTTGCACCGTCCGCAACCAGAAGTTGGTTCGCGTCGACGCCGAGAACAACTTGCTGCTGGTGCGGGGCGCTGTCCCGGGCCACAAGGGCGCCTTCGTTGTCGTCCGCACCACGAACATGTTGAAGTAAACGGGCCGCCAGTAGCCGTTGGCGGATCGCCAGGGGCTTTGCTGAACAAAACCGACGATTGGCCACCGGCCACCGGCTGCTAACTATGCCAAAACTCACCATTCACGATCGAAAAGGCGCGAAGGTCGGCACCTACGATGTCGAGCCGGAGGATTTCGCGCCTTCGATCAATAAGCAGCTGCTGCACGACGCCGTGGTCATGTACCAGGCCAACCTGCGGCAGGGTTCGCACAAGACCAAGAACCGCGCCGAAGTCACGAGCTCGCGCAAGAAGATGTACCGCCAGAAGGGCACGGGCAACGCCCGTGCCGGCCACCGCACGAGCGGTGTCCGCCGTGGTGGTGGGCACATCTTCGCCCGCCGGCCCCGCGATTACAGCTACCGGATGCCCCGCAAGGCGCTGCAGTTGGCGACCCGCATGGCGATCGCCTCGAAGGTGGCCGACGACGAGCTGGTGATCATCGACGATCTCGCCTTCGCCTCGCCGAAGACCCGCGATATGGCGACCATCATCCGGTCGCTCGGTTGCGACGGTGCGTCGCTCCTGGTCGCCACTTCGGAAATCGATTCCAACGTCTACAAGAGCGCCCGCAACTTGCCTCGGGTGGACGTCTCACCGACGACCGACCTGAACGCCCTGAGCCTGCTCTCGGCGAAACGGTTGCTGGTTACAAAGGCCGCGCTCGATCAGCTGAAGGAATCGGCCGCCAAGCACAAGAAGAACACCGCCAGCGACAACGACTGAGTCATTAGCCGCAAGGCGAACCGTCATGCCAAGACACATCCCCCAAAAAACGTCGCTCACTCTCGAGCCGCACCAGGTGATCGTTAAGCCCCTGGTGACCGAGAAGGGCGTCCACAAGTCGACACGCAACAACGCCTACTCGTTCGAGGTGAACAAGCTGGCGACCAAGGCCGACATCCGTCAGGCGGTCGAGAAGCTGTTCGACGTGAAGGTGTTGAAGGTCGCGACGCAGAACCGCAAGGGCAAGGCCCGCCGCACGCGTTTCCGCCTCGGCCGGACCGCCGACTGGAAGAAGGCCGTGGTGACGCTTCACGACGAGCATCGCATCGACTTCTTCTAAACCGCCGCGACGATCACGAGACGCGACTAGCAAACTGCTAACCGAAGACAGCTCACATGGGCATCCGCAAATACAAGCCGACCAGCGCCGGGCGCCGCAACGCCTCGGTTAGCGATTTCGCTGAGCTCACCCCCGGGGCGAAGCCGGAGAAGTCGCTGCTGCGTCCGATCAAGAAGACGGGCGGCCGCAACAACCAGGGCAAGATCACCTGCCGCCATCGCGGCGGTGGTCACAAGCGTCGCTATCGGTTGATCGATTTCCGTCGCAACAAGGACGGGGTCATCGCCGAGGTCGATTCGATCCAGTACGATCCGAACCGTTCGGCCCGCATCGCGCTGCTGAAGTACGAGGACGGCGAGAAGCGTTACATCGTTTCGCCGGTCGGGCTTCAAGCTGGCGACAAGGTGCAGTCGGGCGAGGACGCCCCGCCGAAGGTTGGCAACTGCCTCCCGCTGTCGAAGATCCCGCTGGCGACCGTTGTTCACAACGTTGAGCTCCGCGAAGGCCGCGGCGGCGTGCTCTGTCGGGCTGCCGGCACGAGCGCCACGCTGATGGCTCGCGAGGCGGGCTGGGCTCAGATCTCGCTGCCCAGCGGTGAGATCCGCCGCATCCCGGCAGCGTGCCGTGCCGTGATCGGTTCGACGAGCAACCCCGACCACAGCGCGATCGTGCTGGGCAAGGCGGGCCGCAAGCGTTGGCTCGGCCGTCGCCCGCACGTTCGCGGTACCGCGATGAACCCGATCGATCACCCGCACGGTGGTGGTGAGGGTCGCACGAAGGGTGGCCGTCACCCGGTCAGCCCGCAGGGCAAGAGCGCGAAGGGCGGCATGACTCGGCAGCGTCGCAAGCCGTCGAACGCCGCGATCGTTCGTCGCCGCAAGAGCAAGCGTTACGGCGTCCAGAAGCTGGTGAAGAAATAAGAGACAAGCATGAGCCGTTCCCTCAAAAAAGGCCCGTACGTCGATCCGAAGCTCTACCTGAAGGTGGAGAAGCAGAACGACGAGGGCATCAAGAGTCCGATCAACACGTGGGCCCGCGCCTGCACGATCGTCCCCGAGTTCGTGGGCCACACGTTCATGGTCCACAACGGCAAGCAGCACCTGAAGGTGTTTGTCACCGAGGACATGGTCGGACACAAGCTGGGCGAGTTTTCGCCCACGCGGAGCTTCCGGGGCCACGGCGGCAAGAGCAAGAAGTAAACCAAGTTCTCCGTTAGCCCGGAGCCTTCGGCTCGGGGTTAAAGAGGCAGATCATTATGGCATACACAGCAATTCACCGTCACGCTCGCATCAGCGCCCAAAAGGTGCGTCCGCTCGCGGACTTGGTGCGTGGCAAGCGGGTCGACGACGCCCTGGCCATCCTGAAGTACCAGCCGAACCGGGGCGCCCGGATGCTGGAGAAGGTGATCCAGAGCGCCTTCGCCAACGCCGAGGACCGCGGGGCGCCCAACCGGGCGGGCCTGAAGGTCACCGAGGTGAAGATCGACGGCGGCCCGATGTTCAAGCGAGTGCGCCCCGGCGCCCGCGGCATGGCCCACGTCATCAAGAAGCGTTTCGCACACATCACGGTCGCCGTCGAGTAAGCTCAGCTCGCTCAGCCGCTCCGTCGAACAGCATTCACAAGCTCACGGCCCCCGGGCCTCATCCCTCAAACCTCCAAGCCTCTTCATGGGCCAAAAGGTCAATCCGATCGGCTTCCGCACCGGCGTCATGCTGGATTGGAAGAGCCGTTGGTACGCGTCGAAGAAAGAGTTCGCCGAGCTGCTGCTCGAGGACAAGAAGATCCGTGACTACGTCACGAAGAAGTACAAGTCGGCCGGCATCCCGCAGGTGCACATCGAGCGCACCCGCGACGAGGTCAAGGTCGTCCTGCACGCCGCCCGTCCCGGTGTGATCATCGGGCGGAAGGGGACGCAGGTCGAACAGCTGCAAGACGAGCTGCAGGCCCTCGTGGGTCGGCGGATCAACATCAAGATCGAGGAGATCGGACGCCCCGAGCTGCAAGCGCACCTCGTGGCCGAAGACATCGCCGAGCAGCTCGGGAAGCGTGCGGCCTTCCGTCGCACGATGAAGCGAGCTCTCGAGCAAACCATGGAGGCCGGCGCCAAAGGGATCAAGATCCAGATGGCGGGGCGGCTGGGCGGCGCCGAGATGGCCCGCCGCGAGAAGCAGATCGCCGGATCGATGCCGCTCAGCACGTTGCGGGCGAAGATCGATTACGGATTCGTAGAGGCTAAGACACCGCAAGGCCACATCGGCATTCAGGTGTGGATCAACCAAGGCGAGTACGAGGACCAGAACGATGGCGCTGATGCCCAAGAGGGTCAAGCACCGAAAAAGCCAAAGAGGGCGTATAAAAGGTAACGCCACACGCGGCAATCGCGTGATCTACGGCGAGTTCGGTTTGCAGGCCGTTGAGGGTGGCTGGATCAGCGCCCAAACGATCGAAGCCGGCCGTATCGCGGCGCAACAGTACGTGCGCGGCGAAGGTAAGCTTTATATACGCATCTTCCCGGACAAGTCGGTCACATCCATCCCGCTCGAAACCCGCATGGGTAAGGGTAAGGGTGAGCCCGATTACTGGGCTGCGGTGGTGAAGCCCGGCACGGTGCTGTTCGAGGTGGCAGGCATCTCGGAGCAGGCGGCGAAGATCTGCTTCGCCCGCTTGGCTCACAAGATGCCCGTCCGTGTGCGGCTAGTGAAACGAGAGGCCATCTGAGCGAGTCCGCTCCGAGCGGCCGGCGAGAGGACAATCATGAGCAATGCCAAAGAACTGCGCGAGATGAGCGACGAGCAGATCGGCCTCACCATCAGCGAGGCGGCCGAGAACCTGTTCCGGCTCAGGGTGCAGGCCCAGACCGAGAAGCTCGACAGCCCGAGCGAGATCCGTCGCAACCGTCGGCTGATCGCCCGTTGCAAGACCATTCAGAGCGAACGCGCCAAGGCCGCCCCGGCCGAGGCCGACGCCAGCTAACCGCGTTAAGCAGTCATGCCTAAGAAACAAGTCATCGGACTCGTGACCAGCGACCGGGCGAGCAAGACCCGCCGGGTCGAGATCGACCGGATGGTGAAGCACCCGAAGTACGGCAAGATCATCCGTCGCAAGACCGTTTGCCACGTCCACGACGAGCAGAACGAGTCGGGCGAAGGGGACACGGTCGAGATCATCGAGTGCCCGCCCAAGTCGAAGCTGAAGCGTTGGGAGCTGGTCCGCGTGGTTACCAAGAGTCAGGCGGTCGACCTCGGCGCTCTGCGGGCCGCGCAGAAGGCGCAGCTGGAGGCCGAGAGCTCGACCGGAGCTACAGGCGAGAAGACCGACGGCTGATAGCTGAGGCGAACGCGACGAGACGGGCGTCCTGCGGGACGGCCACCAACCGAACAACAACCGCCACGGCCGCTGGCCAAGGCGAAGCGATTCAAAGGCGGGCGACACCCGCGGAGATTGAGTCAACGATGATCCAGATGCAGACGCGGCTGAACGTCGCGGACAACACGGGCGCCAAAGAGGTCATGTGCGTGAAGGTGCTCGGCGGAAGCCGGCGCCGCTTCGCGGGCCTGGGCGACGTGATCGTCTGCAGCGTGAAGAGCGTGATCCCGGGCAGCGACGTCAAGAAGAAGGCCGTCGTCCGCGGGGTGATCGTGCGGGCGAAGGCCCCGACGCGTCGGCCCGACGGCAGCTACGTTCGCTTCGACTCGAACGCGATCGTGCTAATCGACAAGGACAACAACCCGCGTGGCACCCGTATCTTCGGCGCCGTCGCTCGCGAACTCCGCGATCGGCGTTTCATGAAGATCGTGAGCCTCGCCAGCGAAGTGGTTTGATTCATACCTCCGGGCCAACCGCCCGAGGCCAAGCGAGAACAGCAGCATGTTGATCAAAACTGGGGACACGGTCGAAGTGATCGCCGGCGCCGACAAGGGCGTTCGTAGCCGCGTGATCAAGATTGATCGCCTCGCCGGCAAGGCGCTCATCGAGGGCGTCAACAAGGCGCTCAAGCACGTCAAGCGGAGCCAGAAGCACCCGCAGGGCGGCCGCCTGAGCAAGGAGATGCCGGTTCAGATTTCCAACGTGCAGTTCTACTGCGAGAGCTGCGGCAGCCGCTCGAAGCTGGGCGCTCGCTTCACGGACGAGGGCGCCAAGGAACGCTTCTGCCGCAAGTGCAGCACGACCGTTAGCGAACTCGCCCCGCCCAAGGCTCAGTACGCCAAGAAGTGATTCGCAGGCCCCGGCAAGCCAGAAAGAAGTAGGCCAGAAGCAAGTCGGCCAGAAGCAAGTTAAGTAAAGACCCCACTTCACTACCAGCACGCTATCGGGACGCTCCTCATCACGGGCGACCCGGCCAGCCAACCGACACGAAGATGATCGCGACCGCACGCCTCAAAGACCGCTACGAGAGCGAGATCCTCCCCTCGCTTCAGGAGAAGCTGGGCCGGAAGAACCGC
Source organism: Planctomycetes bacterium MalM25 (assembly GCA_007745835.1). Lineage (NCBI taxonomy): Bacteria > Pseudomonadati > Planctomycetota > Planctomycetes bacterium MalM25. The sequence continues at coordinate 4,431,464 of CP036424.1, read as the reverse complement.
CTCGCCCTGCCGCGTCTGGAGAAGATCGTCGTCAGCATGGGCGTCGGCAGCGCGATCAGCGACAAGAAGCACATCGAGGAGGCGACCAACGCCCTCGCCGAGATCACCGGCCAGAAGCCCTTGGTCTGCCGCTCGCGGAAGTCGATCGCCGGCTTCCGCCTCCGCGAGGGCATGCCGATCGGCGCCAAAGTCACGCTCCGCGGCGTGCGGATGTTCGAGTTCCTCGACCGTCTGGTCTCGATCGCTTTGCCGCGTGTGCGTGACTTCCGCGGCGTGAAGAAGAAGGCCTTCGACGGCAATGGCAATTACAGCCTGGGTCTGACCGAACAGACGGTTTTCCCCGAGCTGAACCCGGATAAATACACCCGCCCGCAGGGCATGAACATCGCGATCTGCACCTCCGGCGCGACGGACGAAGAGTCGCTGCAGATGCTCGAGATGTTCGGTTTCCCCTTCGAGCGACCCGAGAAGTAACCGAGCGACACGACACAAGCGTCCTCCCCACGAGACACGTTCCCTGCGAGACAACCTGGCCAGCTATGGCGAGCAAATCGAAGATCGCGAAAGCGGAAAAGAAGCCCAAGTTCAGCTCACGGCGTGAGTCCCGCTGCAAGATGTGCGGCCGGCCCCGCGCGGTGTACCGCAAGTTCGGCATCTGCCGCATCTGCTTCCGCGAGCTGGCGAACAAGGGCGTCATTCCCGGCGTTCGCAAGGCGAGCTGGTGATCGCCCTCCGGTGATCCCGCTCGGTAAGAGCACAAGACAAGCGACAGCGTTTACCTTTCCCAACCCCTAGCTGTTCTTCGCGGCGCCGTCCGCCGGCCCCCTGAGGAGTCCCTCCCGCGATGATGACCGACCCGATCGCCGACATGCTGACCCGGATCCGCAATGCGGTCCGTGTGGAGCGTGCGGATGTGCAGATGCCCCTCTCCAAGGTGAAGCGAGGCGTCGCCGAAGTCCTCAAGCGCGAGGGCTACATCTGGGATTGGCAAGAAGAGGACGTCGATGGCGAGCCTGTAAAGCAGCTCCGCCTCGACCTGAAATACGGCCCCAACGGCGAGCAGGTGATCCAAAAGATCCGCCGCGTGAGCACGCCGGGGCGCCGGATTTACTCTCAGGCCAAGACCCTGCGTCCGGTCCTCAACGGTCTGGGCATCTCGATCGTGAGCACCAGCCGTGGCGTGCTGAGCGACCGGGAAGCCCGCCAGAAGAACCTGGGCGGCGAAGTGCTTTGCGAGCTGTGGTGAGTACTCGCTGTCAGCCGTCAGCTGCCAACCATCAAGACACGAACAACAACCAACCGCTGACCGCTGAAAGCTGATTGCTGACAGCCTTAAGCCTTAGAACCATGTCCCGACTCGGTAAAAAACCCGTAGCGATCCCCAGCGGCGTGAAAGTCGCTGTCGCCGATCGCACCGTCACCATCGAAGGCAAGCTCGGCAAGCTCAGCTACGAGCACCGCCCCGAGGTTTCTGTCTCGGTGAACGATGAGGACAAGCAGATACAGGTTGAGCGTGGGGGCGATGACCGCGCCGACAAGGCGTTCCACGGTTTGACCCGAGCCCTGCTGGCGAACATGGTGGTGGGCGTCTCCGAGGGGTACGAGAAGAAGCTTGAGATCCAAGGCGTCGGTTACCTGGGCGCCATCGCGGGCGACACGCTTCAGTTGCGGGTCGGCTTCGCCAACGAGATCCACAAGAAGATCCCCAAGGAACTGGACGTCACCTGCCCGGATCAGACCCACATCGTCGTGAAGGGGCTGGACAAGCAGAAGGTCGGGCAGTTCGCCGCCGAGGTCCGCGCGGTGCGCAAGCCGGAGCCCTACAAGGGCAAGGGCATCCGCTACGAGGGCGAGCAGGTCCGCCGTAAGGCGGGCAAGGCCGCCAAGTAAGCGGCCCTCTAAGCGACGGTCTCCCGGACTCGATCACCAGCCAACCGATTCCCGCAATCGACCATGGACAAGCAACGCTCACTCGACAAGCAACGCACGCGTCGGAAGTTCCGCGTCCGCAAGCGGACCCGCGGCACCGCCGAGCGGCCTCGCCTTTGCGTGTCGCGCACCCACCGCAACATCACCGTCCAGGTGATCGACGACGAGTCGGGCAAGACGCTCGCCTCGGCCTCGACGCAGGACAAGCAGCTCGCCCCGGCGCTGAAGTACGGCGGCAACGCCGACGCGGCGACGGCGGTCGGCAAGGCGATCGCCGAGCGGGCGACCGCCGCGGGCGTGAAGACGGTTTGCTTCGATCGTGGCCCCTACAGGTACCACGGCCGAGTCGCCGCCTTGGCCGAAGCGGCCCGCGAGGGCGGCCTCGAGTTCTGAGACCCAGCACGATCCGAACCCAACAACAATTCAAAGCAACGCAGCCGAACGGCGCCCTCCCGCCTCCCGCCTGCAACCTCCAGCCTCCCGAATAGCCGTGGCTCGCGACCGACGCGAAAAAAAGGATCGCCAGCAAGGCGAACTCTCCGAGAACGTGGTGAAGATCAAGCGCTGCAGCGCCGTCGTGAAAGGCGGCCGGCGTTTCAGCTTCGCCGCGCTCGTGGTGGTTGGTGACAACAAGGGCAAGGTCGGCCAGGGCTACGGCAAAGCGAACGAGGTGCCGCCCAGCGTCGAGAAGGCTCGCAAGGCCGCGATGCGCAACATGATCACGGTGCCGATGGAGGGGTCGACGATCCCCCACACGGTGAAGGGCCGTTTCGGCGGCGCCGAAGTGATCCTGGTGCCCGCCTCGGAGGGTACGGGTGTGATCGCGGGCGCGTCGGTGCGTGCTGTCTGCGAGTCGGCCGGCATCCACAACATCCTGACGAAGAGCTTCGGTTCGAATAACCCGGTCCCGCTTGTGAAGGCGACGATTGAAGCGCTGAAGAAGCTGCGGACCAAATCGGAGGTCGAGCGCCTCCGAGGAGTGACGCTGTCATGATCCTGAACGACGTCCATCGCGGCATTCAGAAGAACCGCAAGCGCAAGCGGATCGGTCGCGGCCCCGGTTCGGGCCACGGCAAGACCTCCGGCCGGGGCCACAACGGCGCCGGCTCGCGTGCCGGTTCGTCGCCCCACCGCATGTTCGCCGGTGGCGCCACGACCCTGTGGCAGCGGATCCCCAAGCGCGGCTTCAATAACAAGTGGGCCAAGACGGTCGTCGTCGTGAACGTCGGCCAGATCGAAGAGGCCTTCGACGCCGGCGCCGAGGTCACGGTCGAGGCGCTGGTCGCCAAGAACATCGCCAAGGGCCGATTCGACGAGCTGAAGATCTTGGGCGAGGGTGACCTCACCAAGAAGTTCAAGATCTCCGCTCACCGTTTCAGCAAGTCCGCCGCCGAGAAGATCGAGAAGGCGGGCGGCGAGATGGTGATCGTGCCCGGCAAGACGCCGGTCGCCGAGAAGCAGCGCGAGAAGCGGCAGCAGAAGAAATCGACGTAATCGTGAGGACCGCCTGCGCGGGCCGGGGTTGCGGTCGATTCGCCCCAGAGCCTAACGTCAGGGCTTGGGCGTTGGGTGTCCCGGAGGGACGCTTGGCGCCAGCACCATCTCCCTGACCCGACCGCCTTCGCTTGGCACGCCCCCGCTCGGCAGTTATCAATGGGCTCCCTAGCGGGCCCACCTCGACCGGAAGGAGCCTTCCGGTCGGTCGAATTGACCGGGACCGCCACACAGCCCGCCAGTAGGAAGTGCGAACGGCGTCATGTTTGAGAAACTCCGCGTAGTCTGGCAGATCCCCGAGCTCAGGAAGAAGATCCTGCTGACGCTCGGCCTGCTGGCCGTTTATCGAATCGGCTTCCAGATCAGCTTGCCGATCGTCGATTCTGAGGCCTTGGCCCAGATGCAGGGCAGCCAAGGGGGCCTGAGCGACATGCTCAAGCAGGTCGCCGTGCTCAGCGCCGCTAACCTGCAAAATATCACGATCTTCGGCCTGGGCATCATGCCCTACATCTCGGCGTCGATCATCTTCCAGCTGCTCGGCAGCGTGATCCCGCAGCTCGAAGCGCTCCAGAAGGAGGGCGAGTCGGGACGCAAGAAGATCAACGAGTACACCCGCTACGCAACGGTCATCCTCTGCCTGATCCAGAGCTGGTTCTTCGTGACCTCCTTTGCCGGCTCGCAGGGCCTGGTCGCCGCGGAGTTTACGAATCCCGCCACGGGCAAGATGCTGCTGAGCTGGACAATCGTCTCGGTGCTGACGATGACCGCCGGCACGATCTTCCTGATGTGGCTCGGCGAGCAGATCGACGAGTACGGCATCGGCAACGGCATCAGCCTGCTCATCATGGCCGGCATCCTCGCGCAGATGCCCTACGCGGGTTACCAGCTCTATCAGAAATCGACCCTGACGCTCGGCGAGACGGGCGGCGCGCTCGACCCGCCCCGGCTGCTGTTGCTGGCGGCCATGTTCATCGGCGTTGTGGTCGGCACCGTGTACATCACGCTCGGCCAGCGCCGCATCACGATGCAGAGCGCGAAGCACCAACGCGGCCGCCGCGTCGTCGGGGGTGGCAAGAGCTACCTGCCGCTGAAGGTGAACCAGGCGGGCGTCATGCCGATCATCTTCGCCAGCAGCCTGCTGATGTTCCCGGCGTTGTTCCTGGACCAGATCGCCAGGGCGTCGATTGCGTGGGAAGACAGCTTCTTCAAGTCGGCTCTCAACCTGGTCAACGACGCCTATCAGCGGAACGCTTTCATCTACAACCTGACGTTCCTGGCGCTGATCTACTTCTTCTGTTACTTCTGGACCGCGATCACCTTCAACCCGAAGGACATGGCGGAGAACCTGAAGAACTTCGGTTCCTTCATCCCGGGTTACCGGCCGGGTAAGCGGACCGCCGATTACCTTGAGAAGGTGATGTTCCGCATCACCTACGTCGGGGCGGGCTTCCTCGCCTTGATCGCGATCGTGCCGACCGTGCTGAACGGTTTGCTGAGCGTCCCCTGGTCGATCGCGATGTTCTACGGCGGCACCAGCCTGCTGATCGCGGTGAGCGTGGCGTTCGACTTGGTGCAGAAGATTGACAGTCACCTTGTGATGAGGAACTACAAGGGGCTGTTGGAGTAACGTCCGAGGCTACGCGCCCGAGCGTCCCACCGGCCGTCTGAGGGTAGCGAGCCATGCGAGTAGTATTCATCGGACCGCCAGGCGCGGGCAAAGGGACCCAGTCGCTGCGGGTGGCTGACACGCTCGATTTGGCTCACCTGTCGACTGGCGACATCCTGCGGGCCTCTCGCGACGCGGGCCACGCCATCGGCCTGGAGGCCGCCAAGCACTTTGAAGCGGGCCACCTGGTTCCGGACGACCTAGTGGTCAAGCTTGTCGGTGAACGACTGTCGGCTGACGACTGCGAGCAGGGTTACCTGTTCGACGGTTTTCCGCGGACCCTGGGCCAGGCTGAAGCCCTAGACGATCTGCTCAACGAACGCGGCACGCCGCTCGACGCGGTGATCGAGTTTGCGATCCCGCAGGACGAGCTCTTCAAGCGGCTCTCCGAACGCGGCCGCGAGGACGACAGCGAGGAGACCGTGCGTGAGCGCCTCCGGCTGTACGCCTCGGCGACGGAGCCGCTGCTGGGCTACTACCACGGCCGGGGCGTGCTCTGCCGAATCGACGCCCTCGGTTCGCCGGACGAGGTCTTCCAACGCGTGTTGACGGCCCTCAAAGAACTCAAGGCGGCTTAGAGCCACAGCTCCCACATCGGAGGCATGACGAGGCGGTGATCCAGCTCAAGAGTGAACGCGAGATCCGCCTGATGCGCCGGTCCGGCTTGGCCGTCTGGAAGGCGCACCAGATCGCCGGGTCGATGGTCCGCCCCGGGGCGACCACCCGAGAGATCGACGCAGCGGTCGCCGATTACTTCCGCTCGCGGAACGGCGAGCCCCTCTTCCTGAACTACCCGAACCACGAAGAGGGCAAGCCCGCGTTCCCGGCGGTGACTTGCATGTCCAAGAACGAGGCGGTCGTCCACGGCATCCCGGACGACGAGCCGCTCAAGGAGGGCGAGATCCTCTCGCTCGACACGGGCGTGCGGATCGGCGGCTGGTGCGGCGACGCCGCCCGCACCTACAAGGTGGGCGAGGTCTCCGCGGACGTCCAGAAGCTGCTCGACTGCACCGAGGCGGTGCTCGACCTGGCGTTCGATCTGCTGCACTCGAAGACCCGCTGGTCGCAGATCGCCTCGACGATGGACCGGTACGTGAAGGACCACGGCTTCGCGTCGGTGGAAAACTTTGTCGGTCACGGCATCGGACGGAAGATGCACGAAGATCCTCAGGTGCCGAACTACGTGAGCCGATCCCTGCGGGGACAGGGCGATTTCCGGATCGAGCCCGGCCTGGTGATCGCGGTGGAGCCGATGGTGAATATGGGGACCAAGCAGGTGAAGCTGGCCCCCGACCACTGGACCCAGGTCACGAAGGACGGGAAGCCGAGCGCCCATTTCGAGCACACGATCGCGATCACCAAGGATGGCCCCAAGCGGCTAACCGAGGCGCCGGCAGAGGACGAGCTGGCGCTGCTGGAGGATGACTGACGGCTCCCGAAATCGATTTTCTGTCCCCCGGCGAGGACCCCGCCGGTCGCCGCAACCGGCATTCTTGGCCCCGGAGCCAAGAATCAACCGGAAAGCGCTGGCAAGAGGGGTTGAACACCGGGGGCGCCGTCCCCTATTATCCTCGATTCTCTACGCTTCCCGGGCCTCGGTAGGGGCCACTGGTAAGCGACCCCCCGAACAAGCCGGTGAAGGCGCCCCCCTCGCGGAGGGCTTTCGCCTGCAGAAGATGGGCGAGCTACGCCCGGCGCCCGCCGCGCCGGCGAGGCCCCACCCCGAACGAGATCATCCGATGAAAGTCCGAGCGAGCGTCAAAGCGATCTGCCCTAAGTGCAAAGTGGTGAAGCGCAAGGGCGTCGTGCGCGTCGTTTGCGAGAACCCTCGCCATAAGCAACGCCAGGGCTGACATTTAGGGGCCGAGCGGTTTCGACCCGCCTCGGCCGACACGTCAAGCCGAGCGGTTGCGACCGCGACCGACCGAACAGCGAGCCGCCCGGCGGCTTAAACCGAATTCAACTCCAGCAGCTTCTTTCCTCGAAGAATCATGCCACGTCTCCAAGGTGTCGATATCCCGGGCGACCGTCCGACGGTCATCTCGCTGACCTACCTGTACGGCGTCGGCCCGCAGATCGCTCGCGAGTTGTGCGAGAAGGCCGGGGTGAACCCGACCGCCCGCGCCCGTGAGATGACCGAGGACGAGGCGGCGCGGATCGCCGCCTTGCTGGACAAGGACTACACGGTCGAGGGTCAGCTCCGTCGCCAGACGTCGCAGAACATCTCGCGTCTGCGTGAGATCGCCTGCTATCGCGGCTTGCGTCACCGCCGCGGCCTGCCGGTCCGCGGCCAACGCACCAAGACCAACGCCCGCACCCGCAAGGGTCCAAAGAAGACCGTCGCCGGTAAGAAGGGCGTGAAGGACCTCCGCTGATTCATCGCGGCGTCCTTTGAGTTCATCCAAACACATTCACTCAGTCACTAAGCAAGAGACCCCGCCGTGGCGAAAGGCAAGTCCGAGTCGCGTAAACGCACCCGCCGCAACATTGCGGTTGGCGTGGCGTACATCAGCGCAACGTTCAACAACACGACCGTCACGATCACGGACACGAAGGGCGACACGCTCTGCTGGGCCACGTCCGGCACCAGCGGGTTCAAGGGGAGCCGCAAGGCGACCCCGTTCGCCGGTCAGTGCGCCGCCCAGCAAGCGGCGGAGAAGGCCAAGAAGTTTGGCCTCCGCGACGTCGACGTGAAGGTGAAGGGCCCGGGCAGCGGGCGCGAGAGCGCCATCACCGCCCTGGAGGCCGCCGGCCTGAAGGTCAAGTCGATCGAAGACGTCACGCCGCTGCCTCACAACGGCTGCCGCCCCCGCAAGAAGCGTCGCGTCTGATCCCGAGTCAAAAGATCGACCGCGGCCGATGGGGCCGCGGTTCACGGATACACACTGAAGTCTGAAGCCCGAAACCAGCAAGCCCCTTATGGCTCGTTACACCGGACCCGTTTGCCGCCTCTGCCGTCGCGACGGCGCGAAGCTCTTCTTGAAGGGCACGCGCTGCGATTCCGCCAAGTGCGCTTTCGAACGCCGCGAAGGCCCCCCCGGCCAGGCGCCCCCGCGTCGCGGCAAGATGACCGACTACGGTCAGCAGCTCCGCGAGAAGCAGAAGGTCAAGCACTTCTACGGCGTGCTCGAGAAGCAGTTCCGCCTCTACTTCCAGAAGGCGGAACGCTCCAAGGGCAACACGGGCGACGTGCTCATGATGCTGCTCGAGCGTCGCCTCGACAACGTGGTGCACCGGCTCGGCTTCGGCGTGAGCCGCTCGCAGGCCCGCCAGCTGATCGCCCACGGGCACATCACCCTGAACGGGCGCAAGTGCACGATCGCCAGTGCCCAGGTCCGGGCAGGCGATGTCGTGCGGGTCAAGAACCGCGCCAATAGCCTCGACTCGGTCCGCTCAGCGCAGTCCGAGAACACCAAGGACATCCCTGACTACTTGGCCGTGACCGAGAGCCAGGTCCCCGAGGGGATCGTCGGCCGCCTGCCCGACGCGGGCGACACCTCGATCCCGGTCGACACGCAGTTGATCGTCGAGCTCTGCTCCCGTTGATGCGGATGGCTCTCGTCGGCAGTCAGTTGTTTGTCTGTCGGCGGAAGCTTTATCACGCGTCCCTCAGAAGAATACATACTAGAACTCGGCCGATAGCCGACGGCCAACCGCCGAAAGCCTCTCCGCAGGAGACACCCGATGCATATTCGTTGGCGTGGACTTGAGCTGCCCAGCATGGTCACCTGCGAGCAGGAGACCCTCTCGCCGACCTACGGCAAGTTCGTCGCGGAGCCGTTCCACCGCGGCTTCGGCGCGACCGTGGGCAACAGCCTGCGTCGCATCCTGCTCTCGAGCCTCGAGGGCAGCGCCGTCACGCAGATCAAGCTGCACAACGCGCAGCACGAGTTCACCACGATCCCGGGCGTCCTGCAGGACGTGACCGACATCGTGCTGAACGTGAAGTCGCTGGTGGTGAAGAACCACCTCGACTCGACGAAGGTGCTCCGCGTCGAGCGCAACAGTGCGGGCGACGTGCTCGCCGGCGACATCGAGGTCGATGAGTCGGTCGAGGTGGTCAACAAGGACCACGTGCTCGCCACGCTCACCGACGACGTACCGTTCGTCATGGAAATGGTCATCGAGAACGGCCGCGGCTACGTCCCCTCGACTGAGCACAGCGCGGGCGTGCAAGAGATCGGCATCATCCCGGTCGACGCCATCTTCAGCCCGGTCACCCGCGTCCGCTACGAAGTCGAAGAGACGCGTGTCGGTCAGAAGACCAACTACGACAAGCTGACCCTCGAGATCTGGACCGACGGCTCGGTCGGTCCCGAGATGGCGATGGTCGAGTCGGCGAAGATCCTTCGCAAGCACCTCAACCCGTTCGTGCAGTACTCCGAGCTCGGCCCGCAGGTCCGCTCGCCGGCCCGCGCCACCTCCACCGGCGGTGTCGATCCGGCGGTCGAGGCGAAGCTCAACATGCCGATCGCCGAGCTGAACCTCAGCGTCCGCGCCGGCAACTGCCTCGAGTCCGAGAACATCCTGACGGTCCGCGAGCTGGTCTCCCGCTCGGAAGACCACCTGCTGGAGGTTCGCAACTTCGGCGAGACGACCCTCACCGAAGTTCAAGAGAAGCTCCGCGACCTCGGCCTGCACCTCGGCATGCGGGTCGGTCCCCCGGTCGGAGTCTGATCCAAGCCCCCGTCGATCGATCGTTCGCCAGCAGGACGCGTCAAGCAAGTAGCTAACAGCTAACCCCTTTCAGAACCATGCGTCACCGCAAACGAGGCCGCAAGCTCGGCCGCAATCCCAGCCACCAGCGGGCGTTGCTCCGCAGTTTGGCCAGCAACCTGATCCTTACGGAGCGGGACTCCGAGGACCTCCGGTTCCTCGACCTCGAGTCCGAGCCGAAGGTGAAGGGACGCATCGTCACGACCATCAGCAAGGCGAAAGAAGTCCGCCCGCTAGTCGAGAAGTGCGTGACGATCGCCAAGAAGGCCCAGTCCGCGATCGAGGCCGCGGGCGAGCACGCGTCGTCGGACGAACGCGGTTCGGAAGGCTGGAAGAAGTGGCGCACCAGCGACAAGTGGCAGGCTTGGAATGCCGCGATGGCCCCGGCCGTCGCCGCCAGGCGTCGCTGCCTGCAGCTGCTCGGCGACAAGAACGCCGTGGCCGTTCTCTTTGAAGAAGTCGCCCCGCGATACGTCGATCGCCCCGGCGGTTACACCCGCGTGATGCGTCTGGCCGAGCCCCGCCTGGGCGACGCCGGCACCCGGGCGATCCTCGAGTTTGTTGGCAAGAACGACCGCGTCGTCGAGAAGGCCGCGAAGCCCGCCTTCGACGCCCCCGAGGACGAGGCTCCCGCCGACGAGCCCGCCCCCGCCACGGAGGAAGAGGCCACGACCGACGCCGAAGAGGCCGCCGAGGCCCCGGCCGAAGAAGAGAAGAAGGACTGACTCGCTTCTTCTTCCCGAAGACCAACCCAAAGGGCGATGCCGTACGGCATCGCCCTTTTTCTTTGGCCTCCAAACGCCCCGATAAACGCTCTGGGCCCTCCGTGGCTCCGTGGTTAATCTCCCCGCCATGCCGTTCGATTTCACCGAAGCGATGGAGCGACTCTGCCGCAGCTTGTGTGCGCGGGTCGACGAGCTGTCGCACATCGACATGACGCGGGTCGCGGTCGGCTACCGCCAGACACGCACGCGGGCGACCCACGGCTTGCAGGCGTCGCTCACGCCATTGCGGTTCGAGGGGGGCGCCGAGACCGGCCTCATCCGCCGCCGCCGGTACGCCTGCCCGCGGGTCATCGACCGGCACGGGAACGAGTGCCTGTACGTGCTGAACTTCTACCTCCCCCGGTTCTTCGATCACCCGCTCGAGGAGCGGCTGACGACCGTCGTGCACGAGCTGTGGCACATCAGCCCGGAGATGGACGGCGACCTCCGCCGCCACGAGGGCCGCTGCTACGCCCACGGACCGAGCCAGAAGGGTTTCGACGAGCACGCGGCGGCGCTCGGTCGGCAGTGGCTCGCCGGCGACCCGCCCGCCGATCTGCTCACGCTGCTGGAGGTTGGCTTCGACGAGCTGCTAGCAGAGCACGGCGCCGTGATCGGAGCCCGATACAAGACGCCGCGGATGGCGCCCGTCGAGGGCCGGGCGGCGGGGTGAGCTGACCTTCTCTTGGGCCGCCGGATTCTCTACGGTCCGCGGACTCCGCGTTAGCTAGCGGTGCGCACCTAGGTCACCCGTGTTCCGAACCCATCAAGCGATCCGCTGCTCGCCCCTCCTCGTCGGCTTCTTGCTGGCGGGCTGCAGCACGCTGCACCTTGAGAGCGACAAGCCGCTGCCGGTCGGTTCGCCGTTGCGCACGGCGGACGCCTCGTCGGACGGGCTGCGGTTCCAGGTCTCCTGGGCGACGCTTCCCCCCGACGCCGAGGTCGATGGCCAAGCGAGCCTCTGGAAGTTCGTCCAAGAGGAACGCCTCGACGAGGGGCTCCGCGCCCGACTCCGGCGCAACGGCCTGCGGGCGGGCGTGGTGGGCGGGGTGCCGCCTCGCGAGATCGCCCGGCTGCTGAACCCGCGTCCCGAGCTGGCCCGCGACGAGGGCGAGGGCTCGGTCGCCCTGATCGCCGGATCGACCGGGGTGAAGCAACAAGAGATGACCGTCCGCCCCGGCGTGCCCGCCCTGGTGAACGCCAGCGAGGTCGCCCCCGAGGCCAGCCTGCTGCTGACCGGCGACCGCGGCCCGTGGGGCGAGACCTTCCACCAGGTGCAGGCGGTCTACCGGGTGGGCGTCGAGGAACTGGCGGGAGGGGGCCAGAAGGTCGCCATCGGGCCGGAGCTGCACTTCGGCGAGCCACGGATGAAATTCGTCGCCGCCGGCTCCGCGGGCATCACGCGGGCGAAGCCGCTCCGCGAGGAGCGGGCGTTTCCCGAGCTGCGGATCGAGGCGTCGCTCGTCGTGGGCGAGATGCTCATGGTGACCAGCCTGCCGGGCTCGGAGAGCCGCCTCGGCGGGTTCTTCCACAAGGCGGACGGCGAGGTCTCCGGCGCCCGCAAAGCGATCCTGGTCCGGCTGGTGCAGGCCCCCCCCGAGGCCGACTTCGGGGGCGTCCGGCGGAGCGCCGATCGCCCCGAGTTCTGAGCCTTCGCCGGGGGCCGAATCGGCCCGAGCCGCCTTCCGCGGGGCCTCGTCTTGGGGTCCCTTCCGCGGTATCTTGTGGGGCTATCAAGCGAATCTGAATCCCACCCCCTGCGATCGCGTCCCGCGTCGCGAAGTACCTAAGAGGAGTTCCCCGATGCCCCTGGTCCCGTTGCGTTTGGTTTTGGACCACGCCGCCGAGAACGATTACGGCCTGGCCGCGTTCAACGTGAACAACATGGAGCAGATCCAGGCCATTATGGCCGCCGCGGAGGAGACCGAGTCGCCGGTCATCATCCAGGCGTCGCGCGGAGCGCGGAACTACTCGCAGGACGCCTACCTGCGTCACCTGATCCTGGCTGCCGCCGAGCTGCACCCGAACATCCCGATCGTGATGCACCAGGATCACGGCAACAGCCCGGAGACCTGCCAGAGCGCGATCGACCAGGGCTTCACGAGCGTCATGATGGACGGCTCGCTGCAAGAGGACGGCTGCACGCCGGGCGACTACGACTACAACGTCGCGGTGACCAAGAAGGTCGTCGACTCGGCCCACGCCCAAGGCATCAGCGTCGAAGGCGAGCTCGGCTGCCTCGGCTCGCTCGAGACCGGCGGCGGTGAGCAGGAGGACGGCCACGGCGCCACCGGCGAGCTGTCGCACGACCAGCTCCTCACCGACCCGGACGAGGCCGAGCAGTTCGTCGCCGACACGGGCGTCGACGCCCTGGCCGTGGCCATCGGCACCAGCCACGGCGCTTACAAGTTCACCAAGAAGCCGACCGGCGACGTGCTGGACATGGGCCGCATCGAAGCGATCCACAAGAAGCTCCCGAACTGCCACCTCGTGATGCACGGCAGCTCGAGCGTCCCGCAAGAGCTGCAGGACATCATCAACGAGTACGGCGGCGAGATGAAGCAGACGTACGGCGTGCCCGTCGAAGAGATCCAGAAGGGCATCAAGCACGGCGTCCGCAAGGTGAACGTCGACACCGACAACCGGATGGCGATGACCGGCGCGGTCCGCAAGCTACTGTTCACGGCCCCGGAGAAGTTCGACGTCCGCGACTGGATGAAGCCGGCCCGCGAAGCGATGAAGCAGACCTGCATCGCCCGCATGACCGCCTTCGGCCAAGCCGGCCACGCCGGCAAGATCAAGCCGCAGTCGGCCAAGGAGTTCGTGAGCTTCTACAAGTGAGTCGGCCGTAGGCAGACGATAGTAAGCAGACAACCAACAGCCGGCGGGGCTTGGCCCCGCCGGCTGTTTTGCTGCGCAGCGGCGGAATGCGGTAGATTGGGCGTATGCACAAGCCATTCCCCGCTGCGCTGCTCCCCGTCGCGATGCTGTGCGCGGTGGGCCCATTGTTTGCCGAAGAGTACGCGCCCGGGGTGCTGATCGAAGCGGAGGAGCTCAAACGCTTGATCGAGTCTTCAGACCGAGACCTTTGCGTCTTGGATATCCGATCGCCAGATGAGCAGCGACACGGCAGCGTTCCCGGCGCAAAGGCTGTTGGCGGTTTCTTCGATTTTCGCTCGGCGTTCGGACCGGGCGGCAAGCCCGAGCCACGAGAGGGGGTCGGGATGACGCTGCACCACCTCCTCGGGCAGCATCCACCGTCACGGGTGGTGTTGCTCGGTGATTCGCTCGATCCGTCAGTCGCCCGTGCTTGGTGGCAGCTTCGCTATCTCGGGGTGCGGGGCGCCATGGTGCTCAATGGGGGGTGGCAAGCCTGGCAGGCAGTCGATGGCCCGGTCGAGCAAGCTCAGGGCGGCGCGATCGTCGGCGATTTTGCTGGGCCCCTGTCGGTGTTTGAGGTTCAACCGCAAACGCATAGACTGGTCGTAGGAGGCAAGCTAAGAGCGCTCATTGCTTCCAGAGATAGTCCAACCCTCATCGATGCCCGCAGCGAGCGCGAGTACGCCGACGGTTGTTTGCCCGGCGCGAAGCGGCTGGAGTGGTCCGGGTTGATCGACGCCGATTCGGGCGAACTCTTGCCCGCCGACGAGCTGCGAGCGAAGTTCGCCGCTGCGGGGATCGATCCGCGGGAGCCGGCGATCGCGTACTGCCGCAGCGGCGGGCGCGCGTCGGTGACGGTCCTCGCGTTGGCCGCCCTCGGCTCGGAGCGGGTCGCCAACTACTACGGCAGCTGGAACGAGTGGAGCCAGCTACCCGACGCTCCGATCGAGCGTCCCGACGCCGAGGCGGCGCCATGATCCGGCGCGATTGGCCGCGGGGCGCCGAGCCGGCTGAGCGGTGGTATCTCATCTCGCAGGTCGAGCACGCCCGGCTGAGCCACCAACTCGCGGCGGCGTGGACCCCGTCGTTTCTGCCATCGCACGTACGCGAGGAGTTCCTCGCGGCGGTCTTGCATCACGACGACGGCTGGCTCGGCTGGGACGCCGAGCCGCTGATCGACCCCGAACACGGCCGGCCCAGCGCCTTCACCGAGATGCCGCCCGCCGAGGCGCAGCGGATCTGGTCCGATTCGATCGACGCGTGCCGCGCGATCGGTCCGCTGGCGGGCTGGGTGGTCGCGTCGCACTTCACCGAGTTGCAATCGAAGCCGGACGAGGACTACGCCGAGTGGGTCGACTGGTTGGAGCTGGTACGCGAGCGCCGAGACGCCTGGCTCGCCGAGTGGCTCGACGCGTCCGAGCAGAACACGCCCGAGCTGGCCGACCGCTGCCTCGCTTGGTTGCAGGCGCTGGATTGGCTGAGCCTGTGGCTCTGCTGCCTCTGCCCGGCCGAGAAAGAGGATCAGCCGATCGAACCGCTCGTGATCGGCGGCGAAGCGAACCCGCGGCTCGCCTGGACCGCGGTGACGTTCACGCCTCACGTGCGGGGTGGGATGCGTGTGACACCGTGGCCGTTTGTTGAGCCGTGTCTCGACATACGCATCGACGCCTCCGTGGCGCCGGCGGAGCCGGGCGACGCCAAGGGCCTCGCCGCGGCTCGCGAGCCAGCCGAGCTGACGTGGCTGTTGAAACCGTGAAGGCTAACCGTTGCGATGACGCAGCGCGATTTCCATGAGCTCTTTAATCAGGCCACGTTGCTCATCGAAGCCTTGCTTTCTGATGGAGAGGCAGTAATGTCCACGCCGCTTGTCATAGTCGAGCACGTTCAAGCCCGTTGTTTCTAGTCGCTCGTCAAGCTCTAGGGATTCGGGCAGTTTCAGCTCTAGTCGCAACGCTCTTTTCTGAGGTTTGCAGACAGCGAAATTGCAGGCTTTGTTGTTTACTCGGAATCCTATGTACTGCTTGTTGTAGCTTGGTTCGGCGGTAGGAGTCAGCTCACGCGCGATCTCAAAGATCGTATCAGCAACCTGCAAGGATTCTTCTGTCGCACGCGCCTGCCAATACGAACGGTCAGTGGTTTCCGCTGTTTCTTCATCTTCATTCACGAATCCTAGCCGCACCGTATCGACAACTTTGGTGAAGATGAGCCCCAAGCCTTCCGTGGTTTCGATGGTCGATAGTTGCAAGGCAACAATCGGTATGAAGCCATTGAACAGGCTGATCACGTTTAAGAATCGTGAGGTGATATCTTCGGCGACAATGACCGCTGTGTGCTCGTACTGAGGATACCTGCGCCTTTCAATGTCCCAATACTCGATGGTGCGAACGAGGTGCGACTCATCCGACGCCCCGAGCTGAATCTCCACTTCGTATCGCTCGTAAGAGTTGACGTCTTGGAGCAACAGGTCGAGCCTCCCCGCGTTCGCATGCCGGCGTTCGCGGTCCTTCAGGATGAGATCGCCGAGACCGAGGATGCTCGGGTCTTCTGCGATGACACTTTGCAACCACGCTTCATCGCAGTGCGAGTGATTCTTGAGGCTAATGGAGTTCAAGCGGATGTGCTTCATGGTGGTTTCGTGGCAATAATTCTAGTGATTCTTAGATCAAGTCACCCCACTCCGCCACGAAACGCTCGTCGCACTTCGGGCACTTCACTCGCGAGGCGAGTAGGTGCGGAGGGGCGGCGCTGGCGTGGTGGCACGCGGGGCAGGCGATGCGGAGGCGTGGCTCGTCGTCGCCCGCGGCTCCGCCCGGGATGTCCTCGGCCTCGAGCGTGACGAGCTGCTCTTCGGTGATCTCCGGCTCGCTCGCCAGCCGGTTGGCCATCCGCAGGATCGCCTTCTCGAACAGGTTGCGCACCGCGCGGCCGTTGCCAAAGTGGTGGTCGCGATCCGCGTGTAGCGAGGTGATCGCCTGGATGACTCGAAGGCGGCCCGCTTGGCTCAGCCGATAGTGATGCTTGTCGAGCAACCCGCCGAAGATCTCGCACAGCTCCAGCGGGGCGTAGTCGGGGAAGTGGATCGTCTTGCTGAACCGCGAGGCGAGGCCCGGGTTGGTGGCGAGGAGCTCGTCCATTTCGTTCGGGTAGCCCGCGAGGACGACGGAGAGCTCCTTGCGGTCGTCCTCGGCCCGCTTGAGCAGGGTCTGCACCGCTTCGCGCCCGAACGGGTCGTCCCCCTCGGAGCCAACCAGCCCGTACGCCTCGTCGATGAAGAGGACGCCGCCGAGCGCCTCGTTAACCTTCTCGTTGGTCTTGGGCGCCGTCTGGCCCGAGTACTCGGCGACCAGGCCGGACCGATCGGTCTCAATCATCCGCCCGTGCGGCAGCACGCCCAGCGCCCGCATCGCCTCGCCGAACAGGCGGGCGACGGTCGTCTTGCCGGTGCCCGGGTTGCCGGTGAAGACGAGGTGCAGGCTGATGTCGGTCGCGGGGAGGCCCGAGTCGGCGCGGCGTTTCTGCAGCGTGATGTAATTGGAGAGCGAACGGAGCTCGTGCTTCACTTCGCCGAGGCCGACCAACTGATCAAAGTCGGCGAGCACCTCTTCGAGCGAGCGGGGCGGCTCCTCGGGTTCTTCGAGGGGCGCCGGCGCCTCGCGTTTCGGACCGCTGCGTTGTGGTGTCGGAATCGGGGCGGCATCCTGCGTCGCGGCGTTCTCGCCGAGGCAGCGTTGCAGCTCTTTGGTGATCCGCTTGATCGCGGCTTGTTCGCTGGCGGCGAGGACGCCGTCGATGCGGGCGATGAGGTTCGACTGGCGGACGACGAGCGTTTCGAGTTCGGCGACCCGGTCGTGCAGTGGCGTGAGCCGCGCGAACGGTCCGACGAGCGCCGACCACTCGAGCTTGGCGCTCCGCTCCGCGGCGTCGTTGATCGCCCGGTTGAGGTCGCCGCCGGTGAGCCGTTGGCCGGTGAGGTGCTCGGCCAGTTCTTGGGCGAGGTCGAGTTCCGCCTGGGTCCAGATCTGATCGGCTTGGCAGATCGTCGAGTAGACCTTCAGCAACAGACCGCAGTGCAGGTCGTGCAGCAGGGCGATGAAGTCCTGACCCGCGGGGATCAGCTCGGGGTGCTCGCGCTCGATCAGCCGTGCCGACGAGTGGTACAGCCAACGCGTCCGGTCGAGCAGGTCGCGGTAACGCTCGGGCGTGGCTTCGAGTTCACTCAAGGCATTTCGCGCGGGCGAGGGGAGGGGGCGTCAGGGTAAGCCTGAACCGAAACGCCCTGCCGGGCAAGCCACGCCGCCGCGGTCACGGCAGCACGCCGCTCTCGGCCGGGTCGAATCCCTCCCGCGGCGGATCGATCAGGGCGAGGATCTTGCCGCCCGACTTGAGGTCGAGCGGCTGGTCGGCGGCGCCGATGCGGACGCGGCCCGGCTCGGGGAAGGTGAAGAGGACGAGGGCCGTCTCGCCGTACTTGCCGATGAAGTCTTCGTAAGTGAAGTCGTCGCTGAGGGTGGTCTTCTTGAGGATCGCGCCCGCCTCGACGCGTCGGCGGAGGTCGTCGTGGGTGATCCCCTCCCCGAAGAGCAGTCGGCCGCGGAGGTGCTGCGGGATGCGGCGTTGGCGCTCGCTGGTCTTCTCGGGCGGGGCGAGCTGGTAAACGCTCTTGCTGCCGAACAACTCACGGAACTCCATGGCGGCGATCGAGTTGACCTCGTCATTGGGCGTCATCGCGAGCATCCGCCCAATGCCGCCCAGGTCGATCCCGTGCTGAACGAACTCGCTGCCGATGCTCGCGTACTGCACCCGCAACCCGCTCATCCGGGCGGCGGCGACGTTCTGCGGGTTGGTGTCGACCAGCAGCGTCGGGACCCCCTCCTTGCCCAGGGCCTCGGCGATCTGCCGAGCCAGCAGCGAGGCGCCGGCGAACAGCACGCCCTGCGGGTCGGCCTGCGACAGCCCGAGCTTGCGAGCGAGCGGGCCGAGCGTGAGGCCGTAGGTCAGCACGGAGCCGACGATCACGAGGAACGTCGCCAGCACGAGGCGGTCGCCCTCGGCCGCCAGCTCGGTCCCTTGCAGATCGATTGCAAAGAGCGAGGCGACCGCCGCCGCCACGATGCCGCGAGGGTGGATCCAGCCGAGCAGCAAGCGCTCTTCGCGGTCGAGATCGCTACCGACGGTAGCGAAGAGCGTCGCCAGGGGGCGGACCACCAGAATCAACGCGGCCAGGAAGGCGAGGCCCCCCCAGCCGATCTGTCCCAGCTCGGCCCAGCCGATCGACACGCGCGACGAGAGCACGATGAACAGCACCGCGATCAGCAGCACGCGGAGGTTCTCTTTGAATTCGATGACGTGCTTGACCGACGCCCGCTCTTGGTTGGCGAGGAAGAGTCCGAGCACCGTGACCGTGACCAGGCCCGACTCGTGAGACAACCAGTTGGAGACCGCGAACACCAGCACAACGACGCCCAGAACCACCGGGTTCTGCAAGTAATCGGGGATCAAGTACCGCCGCAGGAGCTGAACAAGCACCCACGCCGTGGCGCCGCCGAGCACCAGGCCGATGAGGGTGGTCTTGAGCAGCATCCCGGCGCTCTCCCAGGCGAGGTGCTCGCCCGCGCCGTGGCGGACGACCTCGAACACCAGGGCGGCGAGCACGGCGCCGATCGGGTCGTTGACGATCCCCTCCCACTTGATGACCGAGCCGATCCGCCCCGTGGGCCGGACCTGACGGAGCAGGGGGAGGATGACTGTTGGCCCGCTGACCGTGAGCAGGGCGCCCAGGAGGGTCGCCATCGGCCAGGAGAAGCCCATGAGCCAGTGGGCGGCCATCGCGGTGCCGCCCCAGGTGACCAACAGCCCGACGGTCACCAGCCGCAGCACGACCGACGAGGTCTCTTTGACCTCCTTCACATGGAGGCTCAGGCCCCCCTCAAACAGGATCACGCCGACCGCGAGCGAGACGATCGGCAGCAGGGCCTCCTTGCCGACGTAGTCCTCAGGGGGCCCGACCGCCATGCCGAGGGCGAAGCCGAAGCCGAGCAGCAGGACGATCGCCGGCAGCTTGATCCGCCAGGCCAGCCACTGGGCGCCCACCCCTAGGAAGAGGACCAGGGCGAGGTAGATCGGCGTGCTGAGCGGTTCCGTCACGGGGGGGCGGTTCCTGGGGCGGGGCGGTGTTGGGGGAGGGGGGCTATGGCAGTGTATGACGGCCCCGGGCCCCCGACGCCAGCGTGCTTCGACCAGAACCACGGGAACAACCGGCAGAGCCGGCATATCGGCGTTCTTTGTGCGGCCCTCCCGGGGGCCGTAAGTTGCCTCGCTTTCCCCCCGGAATTAGACTCAAAGGGTTAGGTGGACGAAGGACCGGCCCGCCAAGAGACCCCGGCCCGCCGACCCACGCTCCCCCCTCGATTAGGCCGCCCCCGACTCCCCCGGGGCGACGACGATGCCCAACGTGTCGATCAACACCCGCTCGCGTTCGATCCGCTTGAGCGGCCCCCTGGCGTTCGCTTTGCTGGCCTGCCTGACGCAGCCGGTGGCGGCCCAATTCGCCTCGGTCGAACCCCCCCCCGGCGCCACGCCTCGGAGCTTCGCCCCGGGCGTCGAAACCGTAATCCCAGCGGTGATCGACCCCCAAGAGACCCTCTCGCAGCACGACATGGTCGAGCTACGGGCGGACAAGTCGCTTGATTGGGAGCCGAAGCTGCTGGCCGAGGAGACCCTCTACAAGATGGCGACCGACGCCCAATTCACCCGCGAGGCCTGGTGCCTCGAGTTCGGCTTCAAGCCGCTGCGGATGATCCGGCTGGTCGATCCCCAGGCCGATTCGGGCCAACGGCTCGTCTGGTACCTGGTTTACCGGGTCAAGAACACGGGCGAGGGGCTCAAGCCGACCCGCAGCGACGAGGATGGTGGTTTCGAGGCGGTCGCCGCCGAGATCGGGCCGATTCGCTTTCAACCGCATCTGGTGCTGCAGGGGCAGGACGTCGCCCCGGACGGGGGCAAGATCTACCGGGCCTACCTCGACCAGCCGATGCCCGAAGCGGTCGAGGCGATCCGCCAGCGTGAGACGCCCGGCCGCAAGCTCTACACCTCGACCACGATGCCGCTGGAGCCGATCCCGGCGGGCCAGGAGCGGTGGGGCGTGGCGATTTGGACCGAGATCGACCCGGAGATCGACTTCTTCAGCGTGTACGTCCGGGGCCTCTCGAACGCCTACGACTGGACCGACCCGCCGGGCGTTTACCAGCCGGGCGACCCTCCGGGGAAGGGCCGCGAATTCGTCCGCAAGACGCTCCAGCTCAACTTCTGGCGCCCGGGCGACCGATTCCTCCAACACGAGAACGAGGTCCGCTACGGCGCCGCGCCGGGCAAGGCCTCCCTCTACGGGGTCGAGGAAGGGGTTGATTATCGGTGGGTCTACCACTAGTCTGCGGGGCTCGGAAATCGATTTTCCCCTAGCCGGGGACGCCCCCGTCATAAAGAACGGGCCGCCGCGTCCGCCAGCAGAACCATAGCGAGGGCCCGAAATGGCTCACAAAAAGGGACAAGGCTCCAGCCGCAACGGCCGCGACTCGAACGCCCAGCGTCGGGGCGT